>JALZJE010000116.1 GCA_030859955.1 Chloroflexota bacterium
CACGTAGGTCGACTGCTGGGGCTTGATTTTATCCAGCAGCCTCGGGTCGGGCAGGTCGGAGGCGAAGTAGTTGTACGCCGCCAGCATGCCGCCCGCGGTGCCCAGGATCGACCCGGCGAACATCAGCCCGAAGACGCCGAAGGTGACGAGCAGAAACGTCGCGAGGCCACGTCGCCGCCCGCCGCGGCGCGTGGTGCGGCGCGTCATCATCAGGTGACGGCGCCGACGCTGAAGAGCCGGATGCATCGCTCGAAGGGTACCAGCACGAGCGTGCCGGGTCGAATGGGCTCAACCGGCCGCCCTCCGCTCAGCGAACGACGCGGAGCAGCCGGTCGTCCAGGAGCAGCACCAGCACCGCGCCCGCCACCAGGAACGGGCCGAACGGGATGTAGCTGCGCATGCCCACGCGTCGGGTCGCAAGCAGGACCAGGCTCGCTCCGGCCGACAGGAACGCTGCAGCGAACAGCGAGCTGAAGATGGCCGGCCAGCCCAACATGAGACCGATCGGCGCCACCAGGTACAGGTCTCCGAGCGCCAGGCCGCCGCGCACGACCAGCGCCAGGCCTCCCAGGAACGCCACCGCGGCCGCAGCGCCGACCACGGCCATCAGCGGGTCAACGCCGGGATTGACGGGGACGAAGAGCACGCTTAGCAGGATGAGCGGGTCCAGGACGAGGTGCGGCAGGCGTCGCTGCTCGAGGTCGGTGGCGGTCAGGACCAGGAGCAGCGCCAGAAGTGCGAGATACACGCCGGTCGCCCACCACGGAAGCTGCGAGCGGAAAGCGACGGCCCCTCCGGCCGATCCACTCGCGACGGCGAGCAGGACGGTGCGGTAGCCGAGCGGGCGCCGCTGCGCTTCGTCGGCCGGCCAGACGCTCGCCAGCCGCTCGGCCAGGGCACCACCGAGGGCGAAGATCCCCCCGATGGCGATGATCGCCGGGTCCACTTCTGCGCTCAGCCTCCATCAACTTGCCGAGCCCGGTGCGCGGCGGCACCGCCCATCCTACGAGGCGCGCCACCGTCCGCCATAGGCCGATCGTCCGACCGGTGCGGTGGCGAATTGGCACGCTGCCTGCGAAGGAGCGGGCAACGCCGGCACGCTGACCGGCACCACACGGGAGGATCACATCGTGGACAAGGACCGCGTCGAAGGCCCCCTCAAGGAGGCCGGTGGCAAGATCAAGGAAGGATGGGGCGACGCCACGGACGACTCATCGACGGAGGCCGAGGGCAAGATGGACCAGGCCGAGGGCGACGTCCAGAACAAGTGGGGCGAGACCAAGGACAACGTCCGCGACGCCGTCGACGGCGACCGCTAGACCATTCTGGAGCCCCCGGTCTCCGGGCCGGGGGCTCCCTTCCGACCTGCGGGCGGGCTTCAGATCGGGACGCTTGAGTCGGCGCCGAAGGCGAGCGCCACCTGAACGAGCGCAGCGACGGCAGCCCCGGTAGCTCCCTTCGGACCGTACGGCTTCTCGGCACTGAGGTACGCCGTCCCGGCAATGTCGAGATGGACCCACGGTACGGTCACGAACTCCGAGAGGAACACCGCGCTCTTGATGAGTGAGCCTTCGCGACTTCCCGAGTTGACGATGTCCGCGTGCGGTGAGTCGTAGCTCGCTCGGTATTCGACCGCCAGCGGCATCTCCCAGAACCACTCCCCCGCCTGTTCAGCTGCGGCTGCGATCCGGTCTCCCCAGTCTCGCGGTCGAGCGAAGAAGGCACTGATCTGGTCGCCGAAGGCGACGGCCTGCGCACCGGTCAGCGTGGCGACATCCACGATGTGCGTCGCCCCCTCCCGCTCAGCCCATGTCATGGCATCAGCCAGGATCAAACGTCCCTCGGCATCGGTGTTGGTGACCTCCACGGTCATCCCGTTCATGGCCTTCACGACGTCCCCGGGCCGCTGCGCATTGCCACCGGGCATGTTCTCGACCATCGGTGCGACCACCATCAATGGCGTCTCGGGTGCCAGCCGTGCGACCGTGCGCGCCACAGCGACGACGGCGGCTGCGCCGGACTTGTCGTGCTTCATGTCTCCCATGTTCTCGGCCGGCTTGATGCTGATGCCGCCGGAGTCGAAACAGACGCCCTTGCCGACGATCGCGAGGCGATCACCCTCCCCGGCCTTCTCCCATCCCGGGAGCTTGATGGCGATGAGGCGGGGCGGATGCGCGGCCCCCTGTCCGACGCCGAGCAGCAGTCCCATGCCCAGCTCCGCCATCTGCTCCGGCTCGAGGACCTCCACCGTGCAGCCCTCGGCTGACAGCTCGCGCGCCACATCGGCCATGCGCTCCGGGTACAGGTCGTTGGCGGATCGGTTGGCCAGGTCGCGGCCGAACGCCACGCCCTCCCCGATCTCCGCGCCACGAACGAGCGCCTCCTGGGATTCCGCGCCGATGCAGAGGACCTCGCCCACCGACCGCTTCATGGCGTCCGTGTCGCGCACCCGGCCGTAGATGGCAGTGGCGCGGTAGGTCCCGGCGACCGCACCGGCGGCGGCGGCGGCCCACGCGTCATCGTCCTCCCCATCCCGCAGCCACAGGGCAAGCGATGCCGCCCCGCGTCCGTTCAGCTGCCTCGTCGCAACCATCCCCAGGCGACGAGCGCGCCAGGCACCCCGGCCGCGCGAACCCGCGTTCAGAAGAAGGAGGCGGCCCGCAGCCAGGTCACCCCCGCCGATCAGGGCCGAGGCATGCTCGAGTGGGTTGAATTCGCCCCACGCGATCGCAGCGCTGATGACACCCCCGGACGCGGTGTCCAGCTCTACGAGGTCCGCCGGCATCTCCGCGTCCTCGCGGTAGATCGGGACGGCGAGGACATCCGCCTGGGTCGTGGCGGGCGGGGTGCTGGTCGCGCGCAGGCGCATCGTGTTCACGGGCTCCTTGGTGGATGACTGGAGAGGGCGGAGTATAGGTCGGTCAGCTGCAGTCGGAGAACCGCGCAGAGAACATGGTGAACCTGCTGCCCGGCGCGACGGAGGTGCCCTCCGGTGGCTCCTGGCGGATGATCCCCTCGGGCTGGTCGGGGTCCTCGGCACACTCCACCCGCCAGTTGAAGCCGGCATCCCTCGCGAGCTGGATCGCTTCGGCCGTTGGAATTGCGAAATTAAGAGGAATCAGTACCGTGG
>JALZJE010000122.1 GCA_030859955.1 Chloroflexota bacterium
GGGCAGGCTGTATCTTCCGCCTTGAGACAACCGCGGCGTAACCTCGGGGACGTGGTGCCGCCGCGGAGTAGCGAGGTGGTGCGATGCGTGACCTCGACGGAATGCGCATCATCGGGCCGGCCGATGGCGAGTTCAGTGAAGGCGCGAGATCGAAACGCCGCGAACTGATCACGGGTTCAGAAACGGGCGGTCGGTGGAGCCTTGGCGAGGTAACCGCCGAACCGGACGAGGGCGTGGCCACGCACGTCCACCCAGGCGAGCCTGAGGCGTTCATCATCGTGGAAGGCGAAGTGGAGCTACACGGCGCGCACGGCGTGGCCCACCTCGTTCCGGGAGACGTCGTCTTCATCCCGCCCGACACCGAGCACGGGCTGAGGACTCCGAACGGGGGTCGCTGGTTGGCCGTCTGGCCCATCAGCGAGCGCGTACCAGGCAAACGGTACGCCGGCTGAGTCCGCTCGCTAGAGATGCCCGCGCGCCGGGCTCGCTCCCGCTGATCTCGCGCGCCCGGCCGCCTGCGGGCTCAGATGCTCCTCAGCTCAATGCCGACCGGTGACCGGCCGCGGCTGACCGGTGACGTAGCAGTAGCTGTCGAGGACGAGGCCCCAGAACGTCTCCAGCTCGTCGAAGTCTCGCGGCGTGTAGACGAGCACGAATCCTGCAACGCCGAGCATATCCGCCATGGGGTGCACTTCGGCCCAACCAGCCTCGATCGCCTGCCGCGCGCGCTCCGTCGGGAGTGGAAGGTGCATGCTGCCGTCGGGATGGATGTGCGTGAACTCGCGTCCGGCGACGACCGCCTCCGGATGAGCCAGGTGCAATGATTCATCGAGCCACAGCGCCTGGGCACCGGGAAGGCTGATGATCGTCGGTCGCGCTGACACGCCGGGCAGCGCGAAGGCCCGCCGGTGCAGCTCGGCGTTCACCTCGGGCACCGGCTGCACGCCAATCTGGGTGTGCGGCATCCCCTGGTGCGCCTGCGGCCGTGGGCCTTCTCGGACAGGGATCGGCCGTAGCTCCATCAGGCGATCTCGCCCGGGTTCAGGACGCGAGCGGCATAGAGCTGCCGTGAGCCGCTGATTCCCTTCAGCTCGTGGCTGCCGCGATCCTCGAACGCGATGTCCCGCGCCGTGACCATCTCCCGCACGGTCGAACTCACCAACGTCTCGCCTGGTCCCGCCAGCGCCAGGAGGCGCGCTGCGAGATGGACCGCCATCCCTCGGACATTGCCTGGCACGGCCTCCACCTCGCCGGTGTGGACGGCGGCCCGGATGCTGATCCCCAGCCGCTCGCCGGCCTCGTGGACCTCGCTGGCCGCCCTGACGGCCCGTGCGGCGCTGTCGAACGTCGCGAGCACGCCGTCACCGGTTGTGGTCACCTCCACGCCGCGATGCCGGTCGAGGGCGTGCCGCAGCTGCTCGTAATGGGTGCCCTGTAGGCGACGCCATTCGACCTCGCCGAGCCGCTCGAGCGTCGCTGTCGAATTCACCACGTCGGTCAGCAGGATGCTGGTGACGTATGACTCCCCGACGGCACTTGGTCGTCCGAAACCGTAGATACCAGCGATCTCCACGCTCTCGAACGGCTCGTCACCGACCACCCAGGCGTCGTGGCCGGGCGGAATGTCGAACACGTCGTCTGGTCCCACCTCCCCCTCTCGACCGTCGTCCATCCGAAAGTGGAATCGGCCGCCGAGAACCAGGCCCAGGTGCCGAAAGGTGCATGACGGGGTACCGACGGTAGGCTTGAGATCGACCGACCAGCGCCACCCAGGCTGAAGCCACGCCCGACCGATGGTCTGCTCTCCGATCTGCACCGATCGTTCTTCGATCTTGTCCGCGCGAAAGATGTCGTCGGGGGAGCGAAGGCTTTTCAGCTGCGGGTTGGTCACACCTGGATTATCGCTGCCGTCAAACGCTCGCGGCTTGCACCGGCAGGGCAATGTTCGTCACCTCGCCCGGTCGCAGCACCCGCGCTTCGGTCGCGGGTGCCAGTCGAGCCAGGTGACGCGCAAAGGCCGGGCCGGGGTCGAGGAAGCGCTGCCGGGTGATCCTGTCCAGGCCGGCCGGGTAGTACGTCGCCCAGTGAATCGGGATCGCGATTCCTGGCTGGATGAGCGCCGCAGCCCGTGCGGCACGGCGGGGGTCGAGATGCCCGGGCCCCATGACCGGTCCCCAGACGGACACCGGCAGGAGTGCCAGGTCCACGCGGCCAGTGAGGGCGCTCATCTGCGGGAAGAGGTCAGTGTCCCCCGCGAAGTAGGTCCGCACGCTGCCTTCCAGGAGGTACCCAACAGGTCGCGACCGAGGGATGAAAGGCGTCAGCACGCCGCCGTGTCGCGCGCGCACGACCAGGATCGGCATGCCGTGCACCGTGAGCCGGTCTCCGGCGACCACCTCATGCACGTCCTTAAATCCCTGGGCATGAAGCCTCGCGGCGGCCCCGCGAGGGACCACGACGGTCGGGCTGCCGTGCAGGCGCCGCAGCGAGGCCGGATCGAAATGGTCGAGATGGGCATGCGATACGACCACCAGGTCGATCGAGCCGAGGTCATCGGCGCTCAGATGGTGACCATGTCGGCGGAGCGGCCCGATCCGTTCCCGCAGCAGAGGGTCCGTAAGGACCCTGACCCCGTCGAGCTCCAGAAGCACCGTGGCGTGGCCGACGAAGGTGATGTGCGCCGCATCCGGCGCCCGGATCACAGTGCCTCGGCGCGGTGCGTCTGCTGCCAGCGCGCAGCCGTGATGCTCGCCGCGACCAGGGATCCAGCGAATGA
>JALZJE010000125.1 GCA_030859955.1 Chloroflexota bacterium
GCGTCCTGCTGCCCTTCTTCAGCTTCATGACGGCGCTCATCGCGATCCCGACCGGAATCAAGATGTTCAACTGGCTGGCCACGCTGTGGCGCGGCAAGCTCATCCTCGCGACGCCGATGCTGTTCGCGCTCGGCTTCCTCTCGATGTTCCTGATCGGCGGCATCAGTGGCGTCATGCTGGCCTCGCCGCCGATCGACTTCCACGTGCAGGACACCTACTTCGTGGTGGCGCACCTCCACTACGTCTTCTTCGGCGGGTCGGTGTTCGGGGTCTTCGCCGCGATGTACTACTGGTTCCCGAAGATGTTCGGGCGGAAGCTGAATGAGCCGCTCGGCAAGGTCCACTTCTGGATTCACTTCATCGGCTTCAATCTGGCCTTCTTTCCGATGCACCAGCTTGGCCTCGACGGGATGCCGCGACGCATCAGCGACTACAGCGCAGATGCGGGCTGGACCCTCTTGAACATGGTGTCGACGGTCGGCGCCTTCATGATCGCGGTCAGCATCATTCCGTTCCTGATCAACGTGGTGGCCACGTTCATCAACGGCGAGCCCGCGGGCGACGATCCATGGGAGGGCAATACGCTCGAGTGGGCGACCACCTCGCCTCCGCCGGCGTACAACTTCGACCGGCTGCCGCCCATCCACTCGGAGCGCCCGCTCTTCTACCTGACCCACGGCCACGGGCATTCGGCCGAGCGGCCCGGCGACCTCGAACGAGATGCCGAGGACGACCCTGAGCGGCGGGACGGCCTGGCATGACGACGCGCCAGATGCAGGCCCATCCCGCCGGCGAGCGCGAGACGGCAACGGCGATTCAGCATGGCGAGTCCGGCATGCCGACCGCGCTGCTGGGAATGCTGCTCTTCATCGCCAGCGAGGTGATGTTCTTCGGAGGGCTGTTCGCCACCTACTTCAACGCGCGGGCCACGACGCCCGGCGCATGGGGCCCGCCGAAGGGGGCGCATGAGCTCGACATCGCGCTGGCGGGGGCCTTGACCGCGATCCTGATCGCCTCCAGCTTCACGATGCAGTTCGGCGTCTGGGCGGTCCGCCGTGGCGATACCGGCAAGCTGAAGCTGTGGACCGGTATCACGCTGGCGCTCGGTGTGCTCTTCCTGATGGGCCAGATCTACGACTACAGCCAGCTCGGGTTCCGGATCGCCGACGGCGTCTTCGGGACGACCTTCTACACGCTGACCGGCTTCCATGGCGCCCACGTGTTCGGCGGCGCGGTCGGGCTGACCATCATTCTGGCGCGCACACTGCGTGGTCAGTTCAGCGCGAGAAACCACGTGGCGGTCGAGGCGGTGAGCATGTACTGGCACTTCGTTGACGTCGTGTGGGTCGCCGTGTTCTCGACGATCTACCTGTTGCGCTAGGGGATTAGGGTCATGCCGGATACTGCCGTCGGATTCGTACTGCTTGGGATCGGCATCCTCGTCGTCCTTGGAGTCGTGTTCGCGATTTCATCTCGTGGGGGACCGACCCGCAGCGCGGGAAGCCCACCGCGCGGGGTGCATCTGCCAGGGCCGAGCTTCCTGCCGGTCGTCCTCTCCCTGGCGGCGGCGCTCATGGGCGCTGGTCTTGCGTTCCGCGGCGAAGACCAGCTCGCCAATCCGTTCCTCGCTGTTCCCGGGCTTCTCATCCTGGTGATCGGATCGATCGCCTGGGTCCGAGCGGCGAACCACGAGTGGCGGGACGTCGAGCACGGTTCCCACGACGACCGATCGGCGCACTGATCCGCCGATGACCGCCAGCGCGACCGCGCCGCGCGGCATGGACCTCCGTCGCCTTGGTCGGACGCACCTCGTCGTCGCAGCGACGCTTCCCGTCATCCTGCTGGTCGTGCTTGGCGGCTTCCTGCTGTGGCGGGCGCCCGCGGTCTCGCCGACCGCCATCGGCACGGTCGCGCCAGACTTCTCCGTGACCGACCTCGACGGGAATTCTGTCCACCTGGCCGACCTTCGTGGCCGCCCGGTCATCGTCAACTTCTGGGCCAGTTGGTGCGGACCCTGCGTCGAGGAGTTCCCGCTCCTGAGCGAGGCGGCGACGCGCCATGCCGACGAGGGGCTCGTGGTGGTCGGGATCGTGTGGCAGGACAGGTCCGAAGCGGCACGCACCTTCATGGCCCGCAACGGCGCGACGTGGAGCTCCGCGATGGATCCGGAACAGCAGGTGGCGAGGGACTATGGCATCCTCGGACCGCCCGAGACATATTTCATTGGCCGCGACGGTACGATCGTGGCCAGACAGATCGGACAGATCTCGGCCTCGTCGCTCGACGAGAAGCTGGCCGCCATCATGGAGGAGTGAGCATGGAGAGCAATCTGCCGGCGACCCGGGACGATACCTCCGATCCCCCGCGACAGGCCGTTCCCGAGCCGCTCGCGCGGAACCAGCCGGTGAGCGTGGCATTCCTGCCGCTGGCCCTGATCACCTTCATCATCCTTGCGTTGATCATCGCAACCTGGACGTTCCTGGCCGCCCCCATCTGACGTGAGCCAGCCGGCCGTCGAGCTCCGCGGGCTCCGCAAGTCCTACGGCTCGAACGAGGCGGTCCGGGGAATCGACCTGCGTGTGGAACGGGGCGAGGTGTTCGCGCTGCTCGGCCCGAACGGGGCGGGCAAGACCACGACGGTGGAGATTCTCGAGGGCCATCGCAGTCGCTCGGACGGAGAGGTGAGCGTGCTGGGCCACGACCCCGGGCGCAATGAGCGCGCGCTGAAGCAGCGCCTCGGGATCGTTCTCCAACAGACGGGCGTCGACGAGTACCTCACCGTGCGCGAGGTGGTTCGGATGGTCGCCGGCTACTATCCGCGGCCCCGGGACATGGACGAGGTGCTCACGCTCACCGGCCTCGGCGACCAGGCCGACCGACGGGTGAAGCAGCTATCGGGCGGGCAGAAGCGGCGGGTCGACCTCGCCGTCGCCCTCGCCGGGGACCCCGAGCTCCTGTTCCTCGATGAACCGACCACCGGGTTCGACCCCTCGGCGCGGCGCCAGGCGTGGGAGACGATCCGTGGGCTGGCGAGCCTGGGCAAGACGGTCTTCCTGACCACGCACTTCATGGACGAGGCGCAGGCTCTCGCCGATCGGCTGGCGATCATCGCCGAGGGGACGATCGTGGCGACCGGGTCCGCCAATGAGCTCATCGGCGCGGGAAGCACCAGCACGCGTGTCCGCTTCCGTCTGCCGGAGACGGCGGAGCTCCCCGACACCTTCGACGCGCGGCGCGACGTATCGGCCTGGGAGCTCGAGACCGATGCGCCGACACGCACGCTGCATGAGCTGACCGAATGGGCGCTCGGCACCCGGACGGAGCTGCTGGACCTGGAGGTCACGCGGCGCTCGCTCGAGGACGTGTACCTCCAGCTGACGGCGGAGGCCGCGGAGCCGTGAGCGGCATGTCGCTCGCCCTTCGACAGATCGGCTACGAGAATCGAGCATTCTGGCGGAACCCGCCGGCGGCCTTCTTCACGTTCGCGTTTCCACTCCTGTTCATGGTCATCTTCAACGTGCTCTTCGGCGCCGATGCGGCCGGATTCTTCACGCCGGCGATCATGGTCTTCGGCGTGATCGCCGCCACGTTTACGAACCTTGCGATGACCGTGACCATCGCCCGCGACGAGGGGATCCTCAAGCGCATCCGCGGCACGCCGCTACCACCCTGGGCGTACCTTGCCGGGCGGATTGGCCATGCGGTGGTCATCGGTTTCCTGCTGGTGGTCATCGTCGCCGGGTTCGGTGCCCTGGTGTACGGCGTGGAAGTGCCGTGGGGCGCGTTGCCGGCCATGCTCCTGGTGCTTGTCGTGGCCTCCGCCACCTTCAGCGCGCTGGGCCTGGCCGTGTCGGGCCTCATCCCCAACTCCGATGCGGCACCAGCCATCGTGAACGCCACCATCCTGCCGGTCCTGTTCATCAGCAACGTGTTCGTCCAGATGGAGAGCGCGCCCGGGTGGCTCGATACGCTGAGCCACCTGCTTCCGGTGCGCCATTTCGCCAATGCGATGATGGAGCTGTACGCAACCGGGGCGGCCGCGGGCGTGCCGTGGATGGAGGTCGGGGTGATCACGCTGTGGGGCGCGATCGGCATGCTTGGCGCGCTCCGATTCTTCAGCTGGGAGCCTCGACGATGAGACGGTTCGGGGCATCTCAGGCCATTGCCCTGGTTCTCGCATGAACCCGGCGGAGGCGTGGGTGCTCGTGCGCGTTCGGGTCGGCCCAGATGGAGAGGGCGAGGTCGTCGGCACCGGCCTTGTCACCGGCATTCCTGATCCCGGCCCACGGCCCATCCCGGACTGCGGGTGAGCATGGAGGACGACGTCGCCGCTGACGTGATTCGGCGCCTGCGCAGCATCGGCGCGAAGTACTACATCACTGGCTCCGAGGCGCTGGCGAGGTATGGCGAACCGCGGCAGACGGCAGATATCGACATCGTGCTCGACATGGATCCCGTCGACTTCCACCGGGTCGAGCGGGCGTTCAGGTCCGACTACGTCGTGAACGAGCCGGTCGGGAGCGGCGACCGAAAGATCGGATCTGTCGTGGCGCTGACCGGCCTTGGGAAGGCGGATCTGATTCTCGGTCGCAGGGATGCCTGGGCGCGGCGGGCAATGGCTCGTCGCGAGGCCTGGGACCATCCGCATCTCGGCGACGTGTGGGTGCTGTCGCTCGAGGATCTCATCCTCGCCAAGCTCGAATGGTCCGAAGGAGTCTCCGAGCTGCAGCTCCGCGACTGCGCGAATTTGATCCGCACCAATGCTGCTACTGTGGACTGGACCTACCTGGAGCGTAATGCCCGTGTGCTCGGCGTCGAAAGGCTCCTCGATCGACTTCGCCCTGCGACAGCCTGACGCGGGACAGCTCGCCCTCGACGAGCGCGTGCGGCAATCGACACCGACCGAGCGTGCGGAGCTGGCGTATCAGCTCCGGAGACGCGCATTGGTGATGGTGCATCACGCCGCCGACGCGGCAGGACCGATGTCCGAGCTCGACCGCGCCGAGTTCATCCTGCGTCGGCTCTACCCCGAATTCAGTGAAGGCCAGCTCGCGTCCATCCATGACGAGCTGGCGAGGCGAGAGGCGACGGGCACCTGGAGCGGCTTCTCGAGGCCCGCGGAGATGAGCGCCCGCCGGTAGATCTTTCGTCGCCGGGCCGGATTCGGGTGAAACGCCAGTGCGTGGCTGGCACGGGGCGCTTCGCTTGACGAGCCTCACGCTCGTGGAGGACCGAAACATCCTCCGTTGCCGGCACAGCCACTGGTCTGTGCCGGTCCGACCGAAAAATCGGAGCCGTCGAGTGTGGAAGCCGCGCATCATCGCGGGTCAGGCCATCGGGGCGTTGAGATATCGTCTTCCCGGCGGAGCACGCGCGTCAGGAGGCAAGCGCGGGGCCTGACCGATCAGGAAGTAGCGCTGCCCACAGAAGGGTACCGACGCGCGACGTACTCCTCGAGGATGGCGAGGAAGCGCGGCACGATGTCGTCGCCACGCAGCGTTTCGGCCTTCTCCCCGTCAACGAATACCGGGGCGACGGGCTCTTCGAAGGTGCCCGGCAGCGAGATGCCGATGTCGGCATGCTTCGACTCGCCCGGGCCGTTGACGATGCAGCCCATGACGGCCACCCGCAGCTCCTCGACGCCGGGATGCGTTTCCCGCCACACCGGCATCTGCGCGACGAGATAGGCCTGGATGTCCCTCGCCATCTCCTGGAAGAACGTGGATGTCGTACGACCACAGCCGGGGCACGCACTGACCTGCGGGAGGAACGAGCGCATGCCCATCGACTGGAGTACTTGCTGCGCGACCTGCACCTCCTGCGTTCGGTCGCCTCCAGGCTCGGGCGTGAGCGAAACGCGGATCGTGTCGCCGATCCCGCGCTGGAGCAGGATCGCCAGGCCGGCGGTGGAGGTGATGATGCCCTTGGCGCCCATGCCGGCCTCAGTCAGGCCAAGGTGCAGCGGGTACTCGCAGCGATCGGCCAGCCGCGCGTACACCTCCACCAGGTCCTGCACGCCCGACACCTTCGCCGACAGGATGATTCGATCGCGGGCCATCCCCGTCTCCTCGGCGAGGCGGGCCGAACGCAGGGCCGACTCGATCATGGCCTCGATCATGACCTCGCGGCTGTCGGCCGGATCGGCCAGGAGCGCGTTGGCGTCCATCATGACGGTGAGGAGCTGCTGGTCGAGCGAGCCCCAGTTGACGCCGATGCGCACCGGCTTGTCGTTGGCGACCGCCACTTCGATGATCTGCGCGAACTGTTCGTCGCGACGCTTCGTTCCCACGTTGCCCGGGTTGATGCGGTACTTCGCCAGCGCGGCGGCGGCATCGGGGTACTTGGTCAGCAGCAGGTGGCCGTTGTAGTGAAAGTCTCCGATGAGCGGAACGTCGACGCCCAGCCGATCAAGCTTGTCGCGGATCACGGGAACCGCCTGCGCCGCGGCGTCGTTGTTGACCGTGATGCGAACGAGCTCCGACCCGGCATGGGCCAGCTGCGCCACCTGGATGGCCGTGCCGTCCGCGTCGGCGGTATCGGTGTTGGTCATTGACTGCACCACCACCGGATGGGCCGATCCGACCGGGACGCCGCCGACGAGGACGGTCAGGGACTGGCGGCGCTGGAGGTCGTTCATTGGCCTTCATGGTAGAGCGCGGCCCGCGTCTCGGCACGCGGCGTGCATCGTGAACCCAGAGGGGATTCGTTGAGGATGAGTGACACGCAAAAGGTCTGGATCGTCGAGGACGAGCCGGCGGCAGCCACGCTGGCAGCGGATCTGTGCCTGGCCAACGGGGCCAGCGCATCGCTGTTCCGGCTGCCGCTGCCGTTTCTGACGGCCCTGCGTGGCGCCGCGCCACCCTCCGCCATGATCCTCGACTGGCGCCTCGAGAACGAGCTCAGCGCCGCCCTGTTCCTTGCAACGCGGCATCGTTACCCGCAGATGCCGGTCATCTACTGGACGGGCACGGCCATGAGCTCACTGCCCGCGATGATCTGTGACGATCGCTGGACGGTGATCGTGGACAAGGCGGCCGGGGCAGCGTCCTTCGAGACTGCGCTCGCCTGGGCCCTCGGGCGAACGAGAACCCGCGACTCGGAGGGCCGGGAGGCCAGCTAGTCGTGCCGGGCGAGGACGAGCGCCGCGTTCATGCCGCCGAAGCCGAACGATGTGGAGACCGCCGCATCCACGCGCTGCGGCCTCGCGGAACGCAGGAGGTTCAGCTCGATCGTCGGATCCGGCGCCTCGAGGTTGCAGGTGCCGGGCAGCATCTCACGGTCGAGTGCCATGGCGGTGATGGCGGCCTCGATCGCCCCCGACGCGCCGAGCGCATGCCCGTACAGGCCCTTCGTGCCGGAGACCGCGATCCGGTCGGTGAGTACCCCGAAGGCGGTCCTGATGGCGCGCGCCTCGGCCGGTTCGTTGAGCGGGGTGCTCGAGCCATGGGCATTCACGTAGCCGATCCGCTCGGGCGCGATCGCCGCATCGCTCAGTGCGGTGCGGATCGCCCGGGCGGCGTCGCGCCCATCCGGACGTGGGGCGGTCATGTGATAGGCATCGTTGCTGGCACCGAATCCCACGACCTCCGCGATGATCCTGGCGCCACGGCGCATGGCAGCGTCACGCTCCTCGAGCGCCAGCACGGCGGCGCCCTCGCTCATCACGAACCCATCACGGTCGCGATCGAACGGGCGTGAGGCATGGGACGGATCATCGTTGCGCTGCGAGAGAACGCGGATCATGGCGAAGGCACCGAAGGTCAGGGGCGCGAGTGGGGCTTCGGCACCACCCGCCAGCGCTGCGTCGACGGTCCCATCGCGAATGGCGGCGAATGCCTGGCCGATGGCGACGGCTCCCGATGCACACGAGTTGGCATTGCCGACCGATGGGCCGGTCAGCCCGAGATCGAGCGCGACGTTGCTCGCCCCGGCTCCGCCGAACACGGCCAGCGCGAGCGTTGGCGCCACGCCGCGTACGCCACGCGTGACGAACCCCGCATGCTGCTCCTCGCCAAATGCGATACCACCCAGTGCGGTGCCGATCCAGACGCCCATGGTGTTGAGAGTGGCCACGCGGTCGAGACCGGCCTCCAGGTACGCCTGCCGAGAGGCTGCCACCGACAGCGCGCTGAAGCGGTCGAGGCGGCGCGCGCGCCGGACATCCAGGTGGTCGGTTGGGTCGAATCCATCGATCTGGGCCGCGATCCGCGACGGGAACTCGCTCGCGTCGAAGCGGTCGATGGTGCGCACCGCTGATACGTTGGCCATGACGCCATCCCACAGGCCGTCGGCTCCCGTACCGATCGGCGTGATGGCACCGATACCGGTGATGACGACGCGTCGGCCATTCATCGGCCGGCTGCCTCCGCCAGGTCGCGGATGCGGCGCAGCGTGCGACCTGCGATGGCCTCGATGAACTGCGGGCCGATGACGTACCGGGCCGCGAAGTCGCCGATGACCGGCCACCCCAGCTCGAGCCGATGCTCGATGCTCACGTCCGTTCCGCCGTCAACCGCCTCGAAGCGCCAGGCGACCCACATGCCCGTGGTCACACCCGCGGTATGGACGAACTCGATGCTCCGCTCGTCGGGCAGCGGCCGCTGGATGGCCTCCCACGTGACGGGGATGGGGCCGCGGCGAGCTCCCATTGCGAACCGGCGTTCACCGTTGGGATCGGCCACCGGTCGAACGTATCGGTAATGAGGAAGGATCTGCGGCCAGCGCTCGACGTCGACGGCCAGCGGGAAGATGCGCTCCCACGGCGCATGCATCACGACATGCAGCCTGCTCTTCACGGCGCGAATACCTCGAGCAGGGCAGCCGGCGAGAGGGCATCGGTCGCGGGCCGACAGTCGCCGAGCGCAGAGCCGAGGCGGAGCGTTGCCTCGGGCCGCGACGAAAGCCTGCCTATGGCGTAGCCGAGAACCGGGGGGGCGGCCAGCAGACCCTGGATGAGCCAGCTGAGCGCCGTCTTGGCGGCAAAGGCACCCCGTCGCTGGGCACGGTAGGCAGCCTCGACGTCGCCGCCGGCCAGGATTGACTCGGCCGCGGCACGGGCCGAGCGCAGGGCTCGGTGAATCCCCTCGCCGGTGAACGGATCCACGAATCCGGCGGCATCTCCGACGAGCAGCCAGCCAGGTCCCGCCGGCGCCGAGACGCGATGGCCGATCGGCGCAGCGCCCCGGATGGCCGTCAGCCGTTCGCTGCGGGCCAATCTGCGGGCGACGGCGGGAAGTCCGGCGATCGCGGCGTCGAATCGAGCATGAGCCGGTTGCCCGGCATCATCCATCGGCAGGGCCATTCCCACGTTCAGCTCCCCGCCCGGCGTCGGCGCCAGGCCGACGTAGTAGCCGCCCCCGACGTGCATCTCTCCATGGTCGGACAGGCCGTCGACGCCAGCATGGTGCGCCACCAGGCCCAGCCGTCGCGGGAAGCGCACCGGGCGATCGACCCCGACGAGGCGGCTGACGCTGGAGCGCGTGCCATCCGCTCCCACCGTCCATGCGGCTGAGACCGTCTCGTCGCGGCCGGTCGCCTGCTCCCGCAGTCTCGCACCGCGGACGGTTCGACCATCGGTCACGAGGCCCACGAGACGAGTCCGCTCCTGGAGGCCCGCGCCCATCCGAACCGCGTGCTCCGCGAGGCGAGCGTCGAAGCTGCGACGATCAATGCCCCACGCATTCCTTCCTCCGGCCTTGTCCTCGTATCGGATCCGCATGGATCGGCTGCCGGTGTGCA
>JALZJE010000155.1 GCA_030859955.1 Chloroflexota bacterium
CGCGAACTCACCGTCCGACAGGCCGTCGATGAGCGAGGCCAGCATGGCCGGCTCGTCGGTCTCGACGGCGTGCTCGACGAAATACTGCTGGGCCGCGGCGCCCACGCTGCCCGCATAGTGCTCGCGCAGCCCGGCCAGCTTGGATGACGCGGTCACCGGCTGTTGCACCTCGAAGGAGTACAGCGCCCCAAGGGACTCCGGGACCGATGCGAACGCATGCGCACCGACGGCGAGCAGGGTCTTCGACTGCGGCCGGGTCATCTGGCCCGCCGCGCCGAGTGCCGCGCGAAAGCGTGACCAGAGCGCGTCGTGCTCGCGCTCCTCGGCGGCGTAGGCCGGGTAGCCGATGCGGTCCCAGCCGCGGTCGACCACCGCGATGAATGGCGCCCATTCGTCGGCGTACTCGGCCAGCCGCTGGATCGGCAGGCTGCCGGCGCGCCACTCAACGTAGAAGGGATGCTCATTGAGGTCGAACTGGCGCACGATGGCGTCGAGCTCGTCGATGCGGCTGCTCATTGGACGGAACCTCAGCTGGATGTTGGGGGGGTGAGCGAGCGAAGCGTACCCGATCCAGCTTCATTCGACGTCCATCTCCTCGAGCCGGCCATCGCCCTCGACGACCATCGTGGCCTGGCGCCTGCCCGGCGTGCGGAGGAAGAGCAGGAATCCCAAGCCCACGGTCACCACCCCGACGATCGGCAGCCAGGGCAGGCCCCGATAGTCGAGGAAGCCCACCACCTCGATCCGCCGCACCGTCTCGTTGCCGACCGGGTCACGGGCAACCACGACCACGTCGCGCGGCCAGATCGGCGCAGAAACCTCGGCGCGAAAGCCGCCAAATGCCGATGGCTCGACCAACTCTCCGTCGACCGTGAGCGTGGCACCGTCGGGCGCGCGCCCGATGACGGTGGAGCTGAGGGCGAACGCATCGGTCTGCGCGCTCGTCGTCAGCTGCGGCCGCTCGCGCAGGATCTCCGCCTCCCACGACACGGTGGACGCCGCACCCGCAGGCGTGATCACCATGATGGCCACGCCGAACGCCTGGTTGCCGTCGGTCTGTCGGCCCGGCTCGATCGGCACCGTCAGCGGCCCCTCGGCCACCTCACCCTCGAAGACGACGTACGGACCCGCGGCGACGGTCACCGACGACCCGGACGGGGCATCGATCAACGCGGCAAAGCCGCCGTCGGGCGCCTTCAGGTGTCGCTTCCCATCGGATCCCTCGACCAGGACGGCACCCACCACCTCCGGCGCCGGGATGGTCTCGGACGTCGCATCGGCCAGGACTGTGGACAGCGGCGTCAGGGTGATCGAGCTCAGGGTGCGGCTCGGGTAGAGGTAGGCAAGGTCACGAGTCCCGATCCAATCGGAGGACACCGCCATCCACTCATGTCCCGGCCCGGCCACGCCGAGCGGTATCCGGCCCACCAGGCCGTTGGTCGGCTGAAAGGTCAGCTCGCCCCCTTCATCCAGGAGGATCGCGTTCCCAGCGGCGAAATACGCATGGCGGCCATCACCCAGCCCTCCCTCGAGCGGACCGTTGAATGGGGCGAGGCCGTCCGAGCTGGCACCCAGTGCGGGAAACTCGTCCGTCGTCAGGTCCATAAACCGGTCCATGTCCGCTCTCGGCGGCACCTCGAGCTCGAGCGCCAACTCGAGGTCGTAGACGAAGGCTTCGGCGAGGCTCTGGCCGAAAAACCCCAGGTTGCCATCGACGATCACCGCGTCCTCGCCCTCGCCAAGGACGCTCAGGGCGAATCGTTGGGGGGCGTGCAGGCTGGCGACGATCTCCATGGCCTGCCCACGCGGCCAGCGCACCAGCTGAATCTCACGCTGCGTCGTTCCGATCATGAGTCCTGCCGTGGCGGACCAGATGTACCCACCGCCGGGCGCCCCGAGCATCGCCGTGCCTGGTATCTCCTCGACCAGGGTCTGTCCATCCGCCCCGCCGGCGAGCCTGACGAGGCCGCCGTCCTGCATCGGTCCGAAGACGATCTCGTCACCGGCCAGTCCATCCGAGTCACCGATGGCCGCCAAGGGTAGACCGAGCCGGTTCTCGGAGGGAACCGCGACAAGCTCCTGTTCGAAGGCGACGCCATCCCAGCGCAGAACCCGGACCCGCGCATCCCCCGAGTCGCGCAGGACCTCCGTCGCCACGAGCTCCTCGATCCCGTCGTCTTCGAAGTCGGCGATCGTGACCATCTCCGCTGAATCGGGGCCGCCGCCGAGCGGCGTGGCGATCAGCCTGTTGCCGTCCATCGCGACCCGGGCGATGGTGAGGCAGCAGCTCCGGCTACCGGCAAGGTTCCCCGCCGTGAGGAACAGGACGTGCTGGCCGTCGCCGTCGCTCCATGCGAGGAGGGCAAAGCCGTCGGTCGCGTTCACGATCAGCTGGCGGGCGGCGCCGTCCTCATCGCGACGCGTCGCGGGGGTCGAACCGAGGATCGTCCACGCTGCCCCGTCGAAGGACCACGCCTCGAGCAGGAGATGCTCCGGCTGGACGGGGTCCACCACGACGCGGACGAGCTCGCGGACCTCGTCGCCATCGACATCTCCGGTGACCGCTCCAACCGCTTCGCCGGGAAGGACCTGGGTGCCATCCTCGTTGCCGCTGGCCGGCGAGCCGCCGAGCAGGACCCCCGAGCCCGCGACGGCGAGCGCGATGAGCAGCCGGCTTGCCCCCGACATCGGTCCTACATCGCGCGCAGGCCGAGGAGGTTGCGGGCGATCACCATGCGCTGGATCTCGCTGGTGCCCTCACCGATCTCGGTCAGCTTGGCGTCGCGCAGGTAGCGCTCGACGCGGTATTCGGTGATGTAGCCGTAGCCACCGTGCACCTGGACGGCAGCGTTCGTCGCCCGGAAGGCAACCTCGGAGGCGAACAGCTTGGCCATCGCGGACTCGGTGGAATACGACTTGTGCCGGTCCTTCAGCCAGGCGGCGCGGTAGACCATCAGTCGTGCGGCATCGATCTCGGTGGCCATATCGGCGATCTTGAACGCAACACCCTGGAATGAGCCGATGGCCCGCCCGAATTGCTTGCGCTCCTTCACGTACACCGATGCGGCCTCGTAGGCCGCCTGCGCCAGCCCGAGCGCCATGGCGCCGATGCCGATACGGCCCCCGTCGAGCGTCTTGAGGAACAGCTTGTCGCCCTCGCCCTCCGCGCCAAGCATGTTCGCGGCGGGCACGCGGCAATCCTCGAAGATGAGCTCGCCGGTGTTGCTGGCATGGAGGCCCATCTTCTCCTCCATTCGCCCGATGCTGAACCCCGGCGTATTGGCATCCAGGATGAAGGCGCTGATCTTGCCGGACCCCTCCTCGCGGTCGGTGACGGCGGTGACGATGTACGTGCCCGCCACCCCGGCATTGGTGATGAAGCGCTTGCCGCCGTTGATGACCCAGTCGTCGCCGTCGCGGTGGGCGCGGGTCCGGGTGCCGCGCGAGTCGCTGCCCGCACCCGGTTCGGTCAGCCCGTACGCGCCGATCACCTCGCCCGACGCCATGGGGCGCAGAAACTTCTCTTTCTGCTCATCCGTCCCGGCCAGCCAGATGGGATTGCAGCCCAGGCTGGTGTGCGCACTGACGATGATGCCGACGCTGCCGGACACCCGGCTCAGCTCCTCGATGGTGATCGCGTAGGCGAGCGAGTCCAGGCCCGTGCCGCCGATCTCCTCGGGATACGGAACTCCGAGCAATCCCAGTGCGGCGGCTTCGCGGATGATGTCCATCGGGAACTCGGCCTTGCGCTCGAGCTCGTCGGCCACCGGGGCGATCCGCTTGTCGGCGAAGTCGCGCACGGTGCGCCGGATCTCCTCGTGCTGAGGAGAGAGGGCGAAATCCATCGAATCAGGCGCTCCGTGGCAGGTTTATCGCGGGGCTCGGGGCTGATTCGAGTGTACAGGCGAACGACCCGACGGAGGGTCCCGGTCGGGTCGTACCGCCGCTGAAGGAAGCAGGATTTCAGGTGCTGCGGCGCCAGCGCTCCACTTCGCGTCGGCTGCGCTGCTCTTCTGCCCGCTGGATGTTCACGCGCCGCCGGCGGATCGTGACGGGGCGGGGTCGGTGCCGCTTCTGATGATTGAGCTTGGCCATGGGTCTCCGATCCCCCGCAAAGTGGTTGCAGTCAGCGTCCTAACGACGCCCAACAGCCCCATGAAGTTGCAGCGGCTTTCCTCTCGCTGGCTTTTCATCACTGCCAGTGATGGCGAGCGGCCTTATCCGTCGAGTGGGCGGTGCTGACCACCCCGCTATCACTGCCAGTGATGCTGGGCGGCTTTATCGGTCGAGTGGGCGGTGCTGACCACCCCGCTATCACTGCCAGTGATGGCGAGCGGCTCTATCGGTCGAGTGGGCGGTGCTGACCACCCCGCTATCGCTGCCAGTGATGCTGGGCGACCGTGGGTCGGTCCGCCGCGCGCGGTCCGACCGGATTCGCACCGAACCAAATCAGGCCTGAGCAGGACCCGAAGGGTTGACTTCTTGACAAGCGGCAGCCGGCGAAATCTATACTCCGGCCCTTACTGCAACGCGACAAGGTTAGCGAGTGACCAAGCTTGCCGGAAGCTGACGTTCGACTGGATCGGGTGACGAAGCGGTTCGGCGATGTCACGGCCGTGGATGACCTCTCACTCGAGGTGAGAGAGGGTGAGTTTTTTGCCCTGCTCGGCCCTTCCGGCTGCGGGAAGACGACCACGCTGCGCATGATCGGTGGCTTCGAGGAGGTGACCGCGGGAACGGTTCACCTGGGTGACCAGGACGTGACCGATCTGCCGCCGTTCAAGCGCAGGGCCAACACCGTCTTCCAGAACTACGCGCTCTTCCCCCACCTTTCGGTGTTCGAGAACATCGCGTTCGGTCTGCGCAGGCGCAAGACTCCAGCGAACGAAATCCGCCACCAGGTTGCCTTCATGCTTGACCTGGTGGAGCTTCCGGGCTACGAGGAGCGCAGGCCGAACCAGCTCTCCGGCGGCCAGCAGCAGCGCGTCGCGCTCGCGCGGGCGCTCGTTAACCATCCGCGCGTGCTGCTGCTCGACGAGCCCCTGGGCGCGCTCGATCTCAAGCTGCGAAAGCAGATGCAGGTCGAGCTGAAGCGCATCCAGAGCGAGATCGGCATCACCTTCATCTTCGTGACCCACGACCAGGACGAGGCGATGACGATGTCGGACCGCATCGCCGTGATGCGGCACGGCAGGATCGAGCAGCTCGGTCCGCCGGAAGAGCTCTATGAACGACCCCGGACCGAGTTCGTGGCGGGATTTCTCGGCGTGAGCAACCTGCTCGCGGGCGAAATCACGGGGCGGGACGGTGACCTCGTCGAGGTCCGACTGGGGGACGGCACCATCCTGCGCGCGCCCGCGGATTCGACCAACGGCGCGACCAGCGTCCAGGTCGGGGTTCGACCGGAAAAGCTTCGCGTGGTGGCCCGCGGGACGGACGGCGCGAGTCCGGACCGCAGCACGAACTCGCTCGACGGGACCATTCTCGATGCAAGCTATATCGGCGTCAGCACGCAGTACCTCGTTCAGACCACCGATGGGCATCGGCTCACCGTCTACGCGCAGAACCTGGAAACGAGCGGCGCGGTCGGCACGCTCGCTGATGGAGAGGCAGTACGCCTCACCTGGAACCCACAGCACACGTTCGTCATCGACAGTACCGATGCGTCACGCGATGCATCGGCGACCATGGAGCAGGAGGCACCGACGCAATGACAGACCGGGATCGGGACACCCAGATCGAGCGGGCGATCGCCCGCGTCTTCCGTGAGGGACGCTACTCGCGGCGCAAGTTCCTGCGTCGGGCGGGACGCGGGACCCTGGTCGCTGCCTCGGCGCTGAGCCTGCCCTCGATCCTGGCCGCCTGCGGAATCGGTCCCGGCGCATCGCCATCCGCGAGCACGGCGCCGAGCTCGGCACCGGTAGGTGGCGGAGAGACCGCCGGGGTCCTGAACTTCGCGAACTGGCCGCTCTATATCGACCAGGACGATGACGGCGCGTCGCCGACGCTCGCGCAGTTCACCGAGGAGACCGACATCGAGGTCACCTACACCGAGAACATCGAGGACAACAACTCGTTCTTCGGCACCATCCAGCCCTCACTGGCCGCCGGGGAAGACACCGGGTTCGACATCATCGTGCCGACCGACTGGATGGTCGGCAACCTGATCCGGCTCGGATACCTCGAGCAGATCGACGTTGCGCGCGACGTCCCGAACTTCGTCGCCAATGCGGGCGAGAAGTACAAGAATCCGTCGTACGACGCAAACAACGCCCACAGCGTCCCTTGGCAGTCAGGCATCACCGGCATCGGCTACAACCCCGCTCTGGTCGACGAGGAGATCACCTCGATGGCCCAGCTGCTCGATCCGGCGATGGTCGAGAAGTACACCAGGCAGGTCGGGATGTTCTCCGAGATGCGCGACAGCATGAGCTTCGCGCTGCTTCACAACGGGATCACCCCGACCGAGGCGACCATGGACGACGTTCGAGCGGCCCAGGAGACGCTCCAGGCGCAGGCACCGCATGTCCGCGGCTACTTCGGCAACGAGTACGCGCAGGGCCTCGCCGATGGCAGCCTGGCGATCACCATGGCGTGGTCCGGCGATGTCTTTCAGCTCCAGCTTGAGAATCCGGACCTGAAGTTCGTGGTGCCCGAAGAGGGCGGGATCCTGTGGATCGACAACATGACGATCCCGAAGGGAGCCCAGCATCCGAACGACGCGCTGGCGATGATGGACTACGTCTACCGACCAGAGGTCGCGGCGCAGATCGCCGAGTACGTCAACTACATCTGCCCGGTCCCGGGCGCTCAGGAGATCATTCGCCAGCACGCCGCGGAGGCAGAGACCGACGAGGACCGCGAGTACCTGGAGGCCGTCGCTGAGTCACCGCTGGTCTTCCCGACCGAGGAGATGCTCACCCGCCTGCGCAGCTACAAGGTGCTGGACGAGGAGGAGGAGCGCGAGTGGAACGAGCTCTTCGGCGAGGTGATCCAGGGGTAGCGGACACGCCAGGCCCGGCAACCTGACACGAGCCGTGTCCGACTGGCTTCGCCATCACCGGGGTCTCGTCCCTTACCTCTTCCTGGTACCGGGCGGCCTCTTCCTGGTGCTGTTCTTCGTGGTCCCGCTGATCACGACGATCTCGGTCGCGCTCCAGGAAGGCTCGCTCGGCACGGGCTATCGGCTCACCTTCAACTTCGGGATCTTTCCTGAAGCGATCGCGCGCTGGGACGAGCAGTTCCTGCGCTCGCTCCAGTTCGGGCTGATCGTGACGGTGCTGACCATGCTCATCGGCTACCCGATGGCGTACACGATCGCGTTCCGTGGCGGTCGCTACAAGAACATCCTGCTCCTGCTGGTGATCATGCCGTTCTTCACGAGCTTCATCATCCGCACCATCAGCTGGAAGTTCATCCTGGCCGACCAGGGTTTCGTGCTCGGCACGCTCAAGGACCTGGGATGGCTGGAGCCCGGGTTCCGGTTGCTGGCGACCCCGGTCGCGGTCATCAGCGGAATCACGTACAACTTTCTGCCGTTCGTGGTGCTCCCGCTGTACGTGGCGCTCGAGCGCATCGATCCGCGGCTGATCGAGGCGGCTACCGACCTGTACGCCAGCAGGCTCCAGGCGTTCCTGCGCGTGACGCTGCCACTCTCGATCTCGGGCGTCTTCGCGGCCACGCTCCTGAGCTTCATCCCGGCGGTCGGTGACTACCTCAACGCCGAGCTGCTGGGAAGCCGGAGCGAGACCATGATCGGCAACGTCATCCAGCGGCTCTACCTGGTCAACAACGATTACCCGCAGGCCTCGGCGCTCAGTCTGATGCTCATGTTCGGCATCGTCATCAGCGTCTTCTTCTACCGTCGCGTGCTGCGCGGCCAAGAGCTGACGATCTGATGGCGGTCGTCGCGGTCCCCCGCCACCGGCTGCCGCTCGGCACTCGCGTGCGACGCGCGATCCTGCCCGTCTTCACCGGGCTGGTGGTGGCGTACCTCTTCCTGCCGATCCTGGTCATGGCCGTCTTCGGCTTCAACGACATCGAGGGGCGCTTCAACTTCACCTGGCAGGGCTTCACGCTGGAGCACTGGATGAACCTGTTCAACCGCTATCCGGCGCTGAACGAGTCGCTCATCAACTCGCTGACCGTGGCGGCTATCTCGACGGTCGTGGCGACCGCGCTCGGAACGCTCATCGGCCTGGCGCTGACGCGCTATGAGTTCCGCGGTCGCGATCCGCTGAACCTGCTCATCTTCCTGCCGATCGCCACGCCGGAGATCGTGCTGGGAGCATCGCTGCTGGCGCTGTTCGTGTCGACCGGTGTCTCGCGCGACCTGACGACCATCACCATCGCGCACATCATGTTCAACATCAGCTTCGTGGTGGTCACCGTCCGCGCCCGCATCGCCGGCTTCGACCGCTCTTTGGAGGAGGCGGCCATGGACCTCGGCGCGGACGAGTGGACCACGTTCCGCAAGGTGACGTTTCCGCTCATCTTCCCCGGCATCCTGGCGGCGGCTCTGCTTGCGTTCGCCCTCTCGATCGACGACTTCGTGATCACCCAGTTCACCGCGGGACAGACGCTCACCTTCCCGCTGTGGGTGTACGGTGCGTCGCGCATCGGCGTCCCACCCCAGGTCAACGTGATGGGCACGCTCATCTTCCTGGTGGCCCTCGTCGGGATCGTCATTTGGGTCCTCCTCCAGCGACGTGACATGTCGGCAACCCCGACGTCGAACGAGCACTGATGTACCGCATCGGCGAGGCCGCGAAGCGAGTCGGCGTCTCGGCTTCGGCGCTGCGCCTGTGGGAGCGCCAGGGCCTCGTCCGGCCACGGCGCAGCGATCGACGCTATCGGCTCTACAGCGAGGAAGACCTCGACCGACTGCGCAGCGTCCGACGCCTACGACAGATCGACCGCCTCAATGCGCCAGGGATACGACGCGTCCTGCCCGGCAGCGTGATCCCCGTGCACGATGGCGAGTATCGCGTGGATGGTCGCCTCCTGCGTGCGCTGCGCGAACGAGAGGATCTGAGTCTGCGTGAGGCCGCCAATCGCTCGGGGCTGTCGCTCAGCTTCGTCTCGGCGCTCGAGCGCGGGACGTCCAATGCCAGCGTCGCGGCGCTCCAGAGGCTGACGGCCGCGTACGGTACGACGCTCGCGGACCTGTTCGCAGGTCCCGACGCCGGCTCACGTGACCGATTGGTGCCGGTCGGTGAGCGGCCGGTCCTGCGCCTGGAGGGCGAGTCCGTTCGCATCGAGCAGCTTTCGCGCGGGGCGACCCAGCTCGAGCCGCAGCTGTTTGTCCTCGCGCCGGGTGCAACGAGCGAGGGCGCCTACGCCCATGCCGGCGAGGAGTTCCTGTACCTGCTCACCGGCGCGTTGACCGTCTGGGTCGGCGACGAGGAGACGTATCAGCTCACGCGGGCGGGCGACGCCCTCACCTTCCCGTCCAACCTTCCGCATCGCTGGCGCAATGACGCCCGCGGGGAGACCCGACTGCTATGGATCAACACGCCACCGACCTTCTGACCGATTGGTCATCGCTGCGCGCCGGCATCCCCCCGGTGTGGGCGCGTTACACCGACCTCGTCGTCGAGCGCGCGTCCGGGTCCTGGCTCGAAACGCCCGATGGCGCTCGCTACCTCGACTACACCTGCGGGATCGGCGTGACGAACACTGGGCACGCTCATCCTCGCGTCGTGACCGCCATCAGCGAACAGGCTGCGCGCGGGATCCACCTCCAGCAGAACATCGTGTACCACCAGCCTGGCCTCGAGCTGCATCGACGCCTGCCGCAGCGCTTTCCCAATCCGAGGACTGGAACGGAGTACGGGCTCTTCCTCTCCAACTCGGGGGCGGAGGCCGTCGAGGCCGCCATGAAGTTGGCGAAGGTCGCCACCCGCCGACCGTCGTTCATCGCGTTTCGAGGCGGCTTCCACGGGCGCACGCACGGCGCCATGTCGCTCACCAGCTCGAGCGTCAAGTACCGCGCCCACTTCGATCCACTCCTGGCCGGCGTCCATTTCGTCCCCTATCCCTACCCGCTGCGCATGGGCGGACCGGATGCTGCGCTGGAGGCCACCATGGCGGCCATCGGCGACCTGTTCGTGACCGTCGTGGCACCGGACGACGTCGCGGCCTTCGTGGTGGAGCCGATTCTCGGCGAGGGCGGTTATGTGGTGCCGCCAGATGGATTCCTGGGGGCGCTGCGGGAAGCGGCCAACCGGCACGGGATCCTGCTCATCGTCGACGAGGTCCAGACCGGCTACGCGCGGACGGGCCGCTTCTTTGCCAGCGAATGGACCGTTGCGACGCCCGACATCGTGATCATGGCCAAGGGCATTGCCTCGGGCCTGCCGCTGTCCGGGATCCTCGCGTCGAGGGCGCTCCTCGACCAGCTCACGCCCGGATCACACGGTGGCACGTACGGTGGCAACGCGGTGGCGTGCGCCGCGGCGCTGGCGACCCTGGACGTGATCGACGATGAGGCGCTTGCACAGCGAGCCCGAGACATCGGCGACCGAATGCTTGCGGCGCTCCGTGAGGAAGCGCTGAAACATCCGCACGTCGCCGAGGTGCGTGGCCGGGGCCTCATGCTGGCGATCGAGTTCGCGGACGCCGATGGGCTGACGCCGCGTCCCGACTTGGCAAAGGGGCTGCTTCGGGAAGCCATGGCAAGGAACGTGCTGCTGCTGACCTGCGGCACCCACGGTCAGGCGGTGCGTATCATCCCGCCACTCGTAACGACCGATGACGAGGTGGATCTGGCACTATCGGTGATCGTCGAGTCCCTGGCAGCCATCGAAGCCTGAAGAAGGAGACACGCGTGGGGCAATCCGTCTGGGTCGTCGATGACGAGCCCCTCATCCGTACCGCCATGCTGGCCGTCCTCGAGGAGCAGGGCTACGAGTCCCGCGCCTTCCCCAACGCGGAAGAGCTGTACGTGGCGCTCGTCGAAGGCGCGGACGCTCCCGACCTCCTCGTCCTCGACCAGCGGCTGCCGGACGAGTTCGGCTCAACCATCGTCCATTCGCTGCGAGAACGTCCGCAGTATCGGGACATCCCGATCCTGTTCGTCACGGCCATCGACGACGAGGAGGCGGACCGGCTCTCCGCCCTGGCGCCGGTCGTCCGCAAGCCGTTCGAGTTCGCCGAGTTCATCTCGGCGGTCGAGACCCAGCTTGCGGCGCCGTCCGTCGACTCGGGCATCGGTCCGCTCACACCGTCCCTGGACACCGACTCGGCGGAAGCGCAGCACGAGGCCTAACCGGTTCGTCCACCGGGCCAGCCGGTATCCTCTCGCTGACCTCGACGAACGGAACCGAGCTTCTCCACGGATGATCCGCACTACGCCTTTCCATGAACGCACCAGCGCACTCAACGAGACCGGCCTGTGGCAGCACTGGTCGGGACACGTGGTGGTGACTCGCTACCAGGCGTCGGACAAGTTCGAGTACTTCGCCGTCCGCAACAGCGCGGGCATCTTCGACACCTCGCCGCTGTACAAGTACCGCATCGCCGGCCGTGACGCCGAGCGCTTCCTGTCCGGCATGCTGGCGCGCGACATACGGCGCTGCCCGCCCGGGAACGCCCAGTACACGACCTGGCTCGACCAGCGTGGCTTCGTCCTCGAGGATGGCGTGATCCAACACCGCGCACGCGACGAGTTCCTGCTGACCGCAGCCGAACCGAATTACGCCTGGTTCGCTGACCGCGTCGGGCGCCTGGACGTCACGATCACCGACGTGAGCCTGGACATCGGCGCGCTGGCGGTGCAGGGCCCTCGCTCGCGCGACCTACTGACGCGCCTGGTTCCCTCGGTGAGCGAGCTGCCCTTCTTCGGTATCACGACTGGCGCCATCGGCGGGCGGGGCGTGACGGTGACGCGCACCGGGTACACCGGCGACCTGGGCTACGAGATCTGGGTCGACACCCCCGATGCCCCCACCGTGTGGGACACCGTCATGGACGCGGCCGATGGGTACGGCGTGGTGCCCTATGGAATGGGCGCGCTATACATGCTGCGCATCGAGGCTGGCCTATTGCTGCTTGGTGCCGATTTCGACTCCAGCAGGTTCGCCTTCAACGACGCCCACCGGTCCACGCCGCTCGAGTTGGGCTGGGCCTGGATGTTCAAGGGGCTGGAGGAGGACGACCGCCCGTTCGTCGGCCGGCGGGCACTGGAGCGCGAGCGCGCCGAGAAGACGTCCCGGTGGCGGATGGTGGGGTTGGTGGTCGACTGGCAGGACTACGACAGGGTCTACAGCACCGCCGGGTTGATTCCACCCAAGGACCATCGGCCGGTGCATGAGGACTGGATGGTGTATGACGCCGATCGGTCCCGTGTCGGCTACGCGACTAGCATCATGTACTCGCCGGTGCTCCAGCAGCACATCGCGTTGGCGCGCGTGCGGCCGGACCTGGCTAAGGCTGGCACCCGCGTGTTCCTGGAGTTCACGGTCGATCACCAGTACCAGCAGGTCGCGGCACACGTGACACGGATGCCCCTCTACAACCCGGCACGTAAGACTGCATGATGGACCGATGAGCTCGGACCGATACGACGCGATCGTGGTGGGTGGCGGCCACAACGGGTTGGTCAACGGCGCCTACCTGGCCAGGGCCGGGCTCAAAACGCTGATCGTGGAGCGTCGGCCCGTCGTCGGTGGTGCGGCGATCACCGAGGAGCTGCGGCCCGGGTTCCGGTTCACGACGTTCAGCTATGCCCTCTCGCTCTTGCGGCCGCAGATCATCCAGGAGCTCGAGCTGACCCGGCACGGCTTCCTCCCGCTGCTCATGGCGACCCGCTTCGCGCCCGGCGAGGACGGCGAGTACTTGCTGTTCAACCGCGACCACGACGAGACGCTGCGCGAGATTGCGCGGCTATCTCCACACGACGCCGACGCCTACGAGCAGTACGGCCATGACCTGGATCTCGTCTGCCAGGCGATCAAGCCGCTGCTCGACACGGTGCCGCCGGACCTCTTCAGCGACGATCCGGAGGAGCTGGTGGCGATGGCCGCACTCGGCTCCCGGCTCCGCAGCCTCGATAAGCGCACGCTGCATAACGCCGTGCGGCTGCTCACTGGCAGCGCCGCCGATTTCCTGGACGACTACTTCGAGTCGTCGCTGCTCAAGGGGTACCTGGCATCGTCATCGATCATCGGTTCCCGGGTTGGCCCGCGTTCGCAGGGCTCCGGGCTCGTCCTGCTGTTCCACTCCCTGGGCGAACACGACGGCGAGTTCGGCAGCTGGGCGTTCCACAAGGACGGCAACGGTGGGTTCACCCAGGTCCTCGCCCGCGCAGCCAGCTCGTTCGGCGCCGAGATCCGCACCGAGTCGTCCGTGGAGCGAATCCTCACCCGCGACGGCGAGGCGACCGGCGTGGCCTTGTCCGACGGGACCGAGATCGCCGCGGACGTGGTGGTCAGCGCGCTGGATCCGCGGCGCACGTTCCTCGAGCTGGTCGACCCGCGTGAGATGCCCGACGACCTGGTCGAGGACATCAGGCGCCTGAAGTTCCGGGGCGTGAGCTCGAAGGTGAACTTCGCCCTCGACGGGCTGCCGTCGCACCCGGTCCTCGGTGCAAGCCCGGACCTGTACCGCGGCTTCATGAACATCGGGCCGTCAATCGACTACCTAGAGCACGCCTTCGACGATGCCAAGTACGGCTGGTACAGTGACCACCCTTACATCGACTGCGCCATCCAGTCGACGATCGACCCGGACATGGCGCCGCCCGGCAAGCACGTCCTGTCCTGCTTCGTGCAGTACACCCCATACGCGCTGCGCGAGAGTGGCTGGGATGCCGAGCGGGAGCCGATGGCCGACCGCGTGCAGGCCACCCTGGAGCGCCACTTTCCCGGCTTCGGGGATCTGGTCCTGCACCGCGAGGTGCAGACCCCGCTCGACATCGAGCGCATCGTCGGCCTGTCAGAAGGGAACATCTTCGCTGGCGAGTTCCTAGCACCGCAGATGTTCTTCTTCCGCCCCGCGCCGGGCTGGTCCCAGTACCGGACCCCGATCGCCGGCTACTACCAGTGTGGCTCGGGCACCCACCCGGGCGGCTGCGTGATGGGCGCGCCGGGTCGTCTGGCGGCGCGCCAGATCCTCAAAGATCGGAGCCGCACCACCGACGGCTGAGGCGATCGCACGTCAGGTGTAGAGCCCAATTTGTCGTGAGGCCGCCTGGCAAGCGATCGAGCCGGGCACCTGTCATCGGATATATCACTACTGATATATCGAGTGACGCGCGCGATCCGAGCATCTTGGACCCGTCCCGGCCAGCGCGCCCGATCGGGAGCCCTCAGGACGAAGGATCCGCCAGGCGACGGTAGTGCGATCCGTACCACAGGAGGGGCGAGGCATCGCCGCGGTAGCCTGCCGCCACGATCTCGCCCAGGAACATGGTGTGATCGCCAGCGTCGTGGCGCACACTGATCCGGCAGTCGAAGTACGCCAGCGCCCCCTCCAGGATGGGCGAACCGGTCTCGGCCTCGTGCCACGCGGCGTCGCAGAAGCGCTTGAGCTTGGTTGCCGTAGTCGGCTCGGCGAAGCACTCGGCCAGGTCCTGTTGATCATCGGCCAGGACGTTGATGCTGAAGGCATGGCTGCCGATGATCGCGCCGTGCGTCTCCGCCTTGCGAGCGATGCTGGCCATCGCGATCGGCGGGTCGATGCTGATCGTCGCGATGGCATTCGCGGTCATGCCCGCCAGCAACGGTCCGTGACGTGCCGCAACCACCGTCACGCCGGTGACGAAGTGCGCCATGAGCGCCCGCAGTCTGCTCCGCTCAGCGTCATCCATCGGCCGACGGCGCTACGCGGCCGGGACGGTGGCCAGCCGCGTCAGGACCAGGCAGGTGCGGTACCAGCTCTCGCCGTCATCGGCCTGAAAGCCGACCGTGCGCGGCCCGACTCGCTCGATGTCGGGCAGGACGCAGGCGTAATCCGCCATGACCGGCAACCGGAAGTCGATCTCACCGGCAATCGGCAGCGCCGGCTCGTAGGTGCGCATCGTGTCCATGCGACCCATGGCACGCTGCATTCCCTCGCGGATAGCCGTGCGCGCTGCGGCCGGTGAGAGAGAGTCAGCGAGGTTCGAGCCGAGCCCCCGCTTGACGACCACGCGCTCCGCCCACGGCAGCAGCGCCTCCACCTCCGTCGCCAGCGCGTCGTCCCCGGTCACCAGGACGACGGGCACGCCGTGATGGCCAAGACGAATCGCGTTCAGCCCCGCCTCGTTTTGCGGTACGCCGTGGGCACGGATCTCGAGCACGGTGACCGATGAATAGGTATGCGCGATGACGCCGGTCGGATGGCCGGCTCCGGCGTGATAACCGATGAACGCGGCACCGTCGAACGCTCCATCACCCGGCCCGCCGATCCCCTGGGTCATGCTCATCGGCTTGTCGCCGATGATCAGCCGAGCACCATCGGCCAGGTCCTCCGCGCGCAGGTTTCGCATCTGCCAGTGGCTGTCGTTGACGACCACTTCGCGCGCACCGTTCTCGAAGGCGGCGTCGATGGCTGCGTTCGTCTCCCCCGCCATCAGGCCGCGGCTGCGATCGTAATCGGTGCGGTCGGGGCCGCCCGGCCCGAACACGACCTGGTGTGGGTGCGCGACGCCGGCGAGGCCCTCCATGTCGACCGAGATGTAGATCCGCATGCCGCTCACGTGACGAGCCGTGTCAGCCACGTGAAGACGACCGCCGAGCCGATGACGGCGAAGGCAAGAACCGTGATCAACAGCGTGCCGCCGATGATGCTCGCCCACGGCGGCACGTCGGCGGACGCTATCACATGGTGCTGTCGGGGAACGTCGCCGACCAGGCCGCTCCCGAGCCAGACCGCCAGAGCATCGCCATCGACCCTGACCTCGACCTCCTCGTCCAGGGGCATGACGACCAGGCGTTCACCGCTGGCGAGCTTATCGGTCGTCAACAAGGCCCGATTGCGAGCCTGGCCACCGGTCTCGCGGATGAGCACGGCGTGATCGCCGGCCGCCTCCAGGCCCGCGGCTTCGAGACGGCCCGAGCGCCCGATCGCCACGGTCGTGGTCGGGGCACCGGTGCTTGCTTCCATCCGGCCGATGGTATCAGCCGTGAAGTGCGTCCACGATCGCCTCCAGGGCAGCAATGCTCCTAACGGTGATGGGGTCGAGCACCAGCTGCACGTGCCCCACACCGGCATCGGCGAATGCTCGCAGGGTCGGGACGAGCGTGTCCGGCTCACCGCGAATCGGCTCGAAGGGCTGGTCGCTGACGTCCGAGCGCCGGCCCGCGGATCCAGGCAAGGCGACGAGCAGGGCCAGGGTGCGCTCGACCTCGGTCGGCGCCCTGCCCACGTCGCGGCAGGCCGCGTCGATCCGAGCGCGGAGCGGCAGATAGCCCTCCACGCTGTTACCAAACCACGCACCCCACGCGTTCCACGAGCTCACGTGCGGCAGGGTGATGCGCAGCATGCGCTCGCCGATGGAGCCGATCATGAGCGGCGGGCCATCGGGCCGCGGGCCGCGCGGAAGGAGCTCGCAGTCGTCGACCTGGTGGTAGGTGCCGTGGACGTCGCTGAGTCCTGTCGCCAGCAGCTCGCGGACGATGGTGAAGGCTTCCTCGAAGCGGCTCACGCGGTGGTCGTACGGAAAGCCGTATGCGGCGTACTCGGCCTCGTTCCAACCGGCGCCCAGGCCCAGGATGAGCCGCCCGCCGCTGATCTCGTCGATGGTGGCCGCCTTCTTGGCCAGCACGGCCGGGTTGTGAAAGCTGGTCGATGCCACCAGTGGACCGATCTCGACTCGTTCAGTCACCGCCGCCAGCGCCGCCAGCGTTGACCACGCCTCCCACGGCCCACGCGATTGTTGTCCGTCGCCGCGGTAGAGCAGGTGGTCACCGACCCAGACGGAATCGAGGCCGATGCGCTCCGCGGTCACCGCCATCTCTCGCAGCTCGACCCAGGGCACGACGCGCTCGACTTCGGGAAGCTGGACGCCGATTTTCATCGCGTCCGATTCTGCCATCCCGGGCGTATGGTGCGTGCATGGGAGCCGGGCATCACGGGCGAGGCTGGCGGCCGCCGGCGGCTGTGTCACGAGATATATCACTCCTGATATAACCGGTGACCGGCGCGTGGCGCGGCGAAGCTTGCCGGCTCTACGCCACCCGCTTCGTCTTCTTGCTCACGTAGTCGACCAGCACGTACTCGCCGAGACGCTCGGGCTCGACGTAGAACGCCCGGCCGTGGTTGATGCGCGACATCAGGTCCACGAACTCGCTCAGGTACCGTGACCGCTCGAGCATGAAGGTGTTGATCACGATCCCCTCGCGGGTGCATCGGCCTACCTCGCGCAGCGTGGATTGGACGGTCCGCATGGTCGGCGGATACGCGAACTCGACCTGCCCCTGCTCGATGTGCGCCGTCGGCTCGCCATCGGTGATGACGACGATCTCCTTGTTGCCGCCGGTGGATCGGCCAAGCAGCTGCCGCGCGATGATCAGGGCGTGCTGGAGGTTGGTGCCGTACTCGAACTCGTAGGGGCTGAGGGTCGGGATGGATTCCGGCTTGAGCTGCCGCGCGTAGTAGGCGAAGCCCACCACGAACAACCGGTCTCTGGGGTACTTCGTGTGAATGAGCGTGTGCAGCGCCATGGCGACCTTCTTGGCAGCCGATGAGCACCCGCGCAGCAGCATCGACCGGCTCATGTCGAGCAGCAGGACGGTTGAGGAGACCGTCGTCTCCTCCGAGCGCGATACCTCGAAGTCCTCGGGGCCGATGATCACCGGTGTCCCGATGCCACCGCGCGCCATGGCGTTGAACAGCGTCCGATTGATATCGACCGCAAAGGCATCTCCGAACTCATATGGTTTCGTCTCCTCCGTCGGTTCGCCACCACGGCCCGGGCGCGGCAACGCGTGGCCGCCGAACCCCTCGCGCCGCAGGCGACTGAAGATGTCGGTCAGCGCCCGCATGCCGAGCTTGCGCGCGGCGCGCGGCGTGAGCTCGAGCCTGCCGCCGTCGCGGTCGAGGTAGCCCGCCTCCTCCAGCGCGCGGGTCAGCTCGCGGAGCTGGTCAAGATCATCGATGGCGTCATCGCCGGCAAGGTTGCGCAGCGCATCGGCATCGACCTTCTTGAGCGCGTCCGGGTCACGCGCCGCTGCCAGCGACTCCTCCATGGCGTCGTACTGCTGCTGGCGATCGATGGCCGCCATGGCGTCAGCGAAACCCATCGGCTCGTCGCCGTCGAACGGATACGGCTCGCCGAAGGGCAGGTCGGGCCGCGCCATCTGGAGATTTCCGGCAAGGCGCGCCATGTCGATCTGGAGCCGATCGTCGCGCAGCAGGTCGTCCATCATCGAGCGCAGCTCATCGCGCATCTCGGGCGACATGCTGTTCAGCAGGCTCGCCATCTGCGAAGCCTGCCGATGAAGGTGCTCGATCAGCTCATCGGTGCTGTTGATGCCGGCCGGGAAAAACCCTCCGTGGCGGGTCATGAACCCCGCAAAGTCGTCTGAGGTATCGGCGCCGGATGCGTGTTTTTCGAGCAGCTCGTTCAAGTCGCGCACCATCTCGCGAATACCGGCGAGATCCTCCGCGGTTACCTGTTCGACCCCCTCCTTCATTCCCTGGAAGTAGGTCTGGAGCATCTGCCGGCGCAGCTCGTCGCTGAGCTCGCTGAAGGCATCGCGGGCCGCGTCGTCCATGAACTCGTAGTCGCGCAGCCCGTGGAGGCGACCGGCGAGATTCGGCGGCAGGGAGTCGAGCCGATTCTCCCGCTGGCGCGCCGTGCGACTGGTGACGTGCTCCGCCATGCGAGCCTGGTCCTGCTCGTCGCCGGGGACAGCATCGAGAGCTCGCCGTTCCGCCGCCCTGACGCGCTCGCCGATTCCCTGGCGCTCGGTTTCCAGGATCTCCTCCAGGCGTCGCTCCACGTCGTCCAGCACACCGTCGAGGTTCGCCCGCTCGAGCTCTGCCTGTCGCCGCGCGCGCAACCGCTCCATGATCTTCCGCAGCCCCCGAACGTCACCACCCCGCGCGCCGCTCAGCCCGCGTTGCATCAGGCGTTGCAGCGCCCGGCGAACGTCGCCCTCGGCCAGGATGTCGTCCGAAAGCGCATCGAGCACGTCGTCCGCATCGAACGCCGGCAGTTGCTGTCTGCCATCCCACGGGGAGTAACGGAAGGTGCTCATGCTGTTGCGCAGCCTAGGCCGATGCGCCCCCCTCGGCAACGGGACATCGGCCTGGCGCCGCCTCGCCTAAACCAACGGTGGTTGGTACCTGGGACATTCCAAGCCTGAAGCTGACGCAGACTCGCGCGCCGCCCGGCATCGCGTCACCCCACCTGGAGTTCGGGCAGCGGGATCGGTTCGGCGGGCGGGTTCGACGGGTCCTGCAGGCGCATCCCATACCAGGCGACGTCATGCCAGGCGTCGAACTTGTAGCCGACGCGCTGATAAACGCCAATGCGACGCATGCCGATCGCCTCATGCAGCGCAATACTTGCCGGGTTGGGCAGGGCGATACCGGCATAGGCGTTGATGAATCGCTGACGGCGCAGGATCGCCAGGAGCGAGTCGTACAGCGCTCGACCGACCCCGCGCCGGAGTTGGCGCTGATCCACGTAGGTTGAGATGTCGACCGACCATCGGTAACCGGGGCGCTCGCGGTGGGCGGCGGCGTAAGCGTATCCGATGGGCTGACCAGATTCAGACACGGCGACCAGCCATGGCGTGTGACTCAGCGTGCGGCGGATGCGATCGGCCATCTCGGCTGCATCGGGCGCCACCTGCTCGAAGGTCGCGACCGATGCGTCCACGGCAGGCCCGTAGATGGCCGCGGCCGCTTGCGCGTCATGGTCGGGATCGGCCATTCGAATCGTGATCCGGAGCGCGTGTGGCATCGATCCATCATGCGGCACGCGATGTGCTGACCTGCAGGGCATGAGCGACAACGATATCCATGGCATCGAGTCGGGCTGGTCCGTCAAGTCCGCCGATGCGCAGGGCATCGGCAGCGTCGAGGAGACCACCGAGCGCTACATCCTCGTGAAGACGGGGCTGATCAACGCCTCGCACCACTACCTGCCGGCCGCCACGCTGGCGCACGTTCGGCCAGAGAAGAAGGAGATCAGCGTCTCGCTAACGGCAGCTGAAATCGAGGATGGCGACTGGTCAGAACCACCGGAGGAAGGGCCGCGCACCGAGGGCGCGCCGCTCAATCTCGACTCGGATGAAGAGGTGGACGACGTGATGCGGACGAGCACGGCCGCGGCACCGGAGCGGCCACCCACGATCTGATCTCAGCCGGCCGCCTGGTGGAGAACCCGGCCATCGGCGGCCACGCGCAGCACGGTTGGCACCAGCGCCACGCCGTACTTGCGCGCCAGGTCGGGCCGGTCTCGCACATCCACGCTCACCCATCGCTGAGTGCCATTCGCCAGCTCGCCGAGGAGAGCCCTGCAGTCGGTGCACAGCGGGTGGCTAAAGGCAACCACCACCTCACCACCCGCATCGACGCCGGATGTCGCGCCGAGTTCATTCAGCTCGATTCGGTCGATCTCGCGCCTCCGAATGCCGCGCAAACGTGCCCCGATGCGGTACATCTCGCAGCCGGCGCACAATCCGGTCGTCGCGGCCAGCAGCGCCAGGCCGGCGATCAGCCACCCGAGGGCGGTGCCGATGGCGTTCAATCCAACCACGTGCGCCAGGGTCGCGGCCGTCAGCACCACAAGCCCGACCTGGTTGGCGAACTTGGGAGGTCGCGAATCCTCGATCTGTCCCTCACCGATCCGAGGCTGGACGAGCTCAAAGTACGTCACGCACGGCAGGCAGTAGCGACGGCCGAAGCGGAGGCCGATCCCGAGCTGGGCGGCCAGCAGCCCGACGAGCGGCCACCAGCCGGTGAGGACGGCGATGAGCGCGACGGCCCCTACGGTCGCCTGGTTGAATCGCGGCGCGCGGGCGTCGATGACGTCAGTGTCGCGGTAGGGGTGCGCGGTACGGGCACGCGTGGTCATGGGGATGCTCCGAAAAGAGTAGAGGGAGGAGGTCGAGACCGAAACGGGGCGGAAGGAGGGCCTCAGAGGGCCGGCGGACCAGGACGATGCGCCGATGAAGCGGGAGCGGAGCTCCTCCCGCCTAGCGACAGATGCAGGTGTCGGTGCAGTTGCTGCTGCGAATCTCGGTCACGATGCGAGCAGCGTACGCCTCGCTCGTCGATCCGGCAAGCCGCGGCCGATCCCCGGCACCCTAGCGCGAGAAGCTGTTCGCCACGCGACCCGGACGCCGCCGGCGGCCAGCGCCGAATCGGACGCGACCACGATCCCCTGACTCGTGACGGGATGCCGATGGGGAACGTCGCTGGCCTCCCCCCTGACCGGAGCGCAGGCGAATCGGCTCCGCGCGGATGTCGCGATTCGGCTCGAAGCCCTCTATCAGCCTAACGGGGATCGGAGCACCGAGCAGGCGCTCGACGTCCCGCAGGAGTGGCGCCTCGTCGACGCAGACGAGTGACACGGCGGTGCCGGTGATGCCCGCGCGACCGGTGCGACCGATGCGATGCACGTAGTCGGAGGGAACCATCGGCAGCTCGAGGTTCACCACGTGCGGCAGTTTCTCGATGTCAAGACCGCGCGCCGCGACCTCGGTGGCGACAAGCAGCAGCACGCGCCCGGCTTTGAAGTCGGTCAGCGCACGCACGCGCTGGGACTGCGACTTGTTGCCGTGAATCGCCGCCGCGGCGATCCCATCGCGGGTCAGCTGCTCGGCAAGCCGGTTCGCTCCATGCTTCGTCCGGGTGAAGACCAGCGCCTGGTCGATCTCCCGTGTCCGCACCAGGTGCGTCAGCAGCTCACGCTTGCGCTCACGGTCGACGCGATGGACGACCTGTTCGACGAGCTCGACGGCCGTGTTCTCCGGGGTGACCTGGACCGATGCCGGTCGGTCGAGCAGGCCCTCAGCCAGTGATCGGATCTCCTTCGAGAAGGTCGCGCTGAAGAGCAGGTTCTGGCGCCGATCCGGCAGGAGCGCGAGCACCTGGCGGATGTCGCGGATGAAGCCCATGTCGAGCATGCGATCGGCCTCGTCCAGGACGAGGATCTCGATCCCACGCAGGTCGATGGTGCGCTGGCGGGTATGGTCGAGCAGGCGACCCGGCGTGGCAACGGCGATGTCGACGCCGCGGCGCAGGGCATTGACCTGGTTGCCGAAACCTACGCCGCCGTAGATGGCGGTCGATCGGACGCTGCCGCCCGAATAGGTGCGGACCGACTCCTCGACCTGGATGGCCAGCTCGCGCGTCGGCGTGAGAATGAGGACGCGAATGCGCCGATCCCGCGACGGGCGCATTGCGAGTCGCTGGAGGATCGGCAGCACGAAGGCGGCCGTCTTACCGGTACCGGTCTGGGCGCCGGCAAGCAGGTCCCGACCCTCGAGGACGAGTGGAATCGCCTCGCGCTGTACGGGGGTTGGCTCGGTGTATCCCTGTCGCGCAACGGCGCGGAGCAGGTCGGGCTGAAGCCCGAGGGCAGAGAAAGACAAGTGAGATAGCTCCTGGCGAGGCCCTCCCGCGGAACTGCGGGGCCCGGTCAGGGCGAATGGGTAAAATCGAGATCCGACTTCCATGGAAGCGGCGCAGACCGGTGCGCCTATTCGAACACGCGTGCGAAATGTACCACACCGAATCGGTGTACGCTAAGAACTCCCCACAAGAAAGGCGGCCATGACCGCACGATGCATTCACGGGTTCGAGGAGCAGCACTGCGCCGCATGCCGCCGATGTCCCCACGGAATTTTTGAGTCCCGCTGCGCGACCTGCCGACCGAAGACCGCGCGCGAGGCGACGATCATGCTGGCAAACGACGCGCCCCGTCCCGCGGAAGAGCACCGTGGCTACGAGATCTCCTATGTCGCCGGTGAGCGCAGCTGGTACATCCGCGCCGATGCCGACGCACCCCTCTCGCAGAACACCTTCCGCTCCGCCTTCCAGGCCCGTCGAGCCATCGATGAGATCCTCGACACCCCCGCCCCGGTCGCATCTGGCGGCAAGAAGAAAAAGGGCTGATCCCCACGGGCATTTCGCGCGCCAGCTGAGTTGGCGTTATGACCGCCGAACGCATGCTCCGCGGTCATCCGGCTATGCGGGTTGGCATTTCGACCGAGGACCCAACCATTTCGACCGATGACATCGCATGTCAGCTCTCCTCCGTCGTAACGCCAATCGGGTTGGCATCTGGCGGGACCAGTGAGTGGCTCGGGCCACCCACGTTGCTTGTCAACGCCACCGGCTGACCGTGATACTGCGGCTAACGGCCTAGGAGCTCTGAACCCGAGTGATCTGCGTTAGCTGCGGGACCGAGAACGAGCTCGGCCGGAAATTCTGCCTGACCTGCGGGCGACGGCTGGCGGTCGCATGCGAACGCTGTGGCACCGCAAATACACCCGGGGCGCGGTACTGTGGCGAATGCGGCCAGGCCTTAGGCGCCGCACAGAATCCGACCGCGGGTGGGTCGACCACCGGGGTTCCGACCGGAGGTGGACCGGCCGTGGGAACACCGACCACCGAGCGCCGACTGGTGAGCGTCCTCTTCGCGGACCTCGTCGGTTTCACCACCATCTCCGAGGCGCGTGACGCCGAAGACGTGCGCGAGCTCCTGGGCCACTACTTCGACACCTGTCGCGAGATCGTCGGTCGCTACGGCGGGTCGGTCGAGAAGTTCATCGGCGACGCCGTGATGGCCGTGTGGGGAACGCCCACCGCCCAGGAGGACGATGCGGAACGCGCCGTCCGCGCCGCACTCGACCTGGTCGACGCTGTCCGGTTGCTGAACGGTGGCCACGGCCTGCCTGACCT
>JALZJE010000173.1 GCA_030859955.1 Chloroflexota bacterium
CGACCGACGATGGCGTGTCCACGATCACGTCGGATGCCGGCGGCCCGTAGTTGTACGAGTCACCGAAATCGCCGCCGTCCATCATCCGGCCGACTCCATCGGCGACCACGCCATCGGTCGTCTCGAGGCGGAACGTTCCGTCATCGTGGACCGTGACCGTCAGCAGGCCGTTCGTCATCGTTCGGCCGTCGGGTCCCACGCGGACAGCGTTGGCGAGTGTGCCGCCGCCCTCGATCGGCCGGACCGCCGTCCACCCCAGCGCCGGCGCTGATACTGACGCCGCCAGCGTGCGTCGCGCACGAGCGACGATCCTGACTCGCCACGTCTCGGATGGCCTGGCGCGCATGGTGGCGATGACAGCTGCGCGCAGGTCATCCACGTCCAGCCATGCCGGATCCGGATCCGAGTCGACCTCCAGGGTGATCGTCTGCCCCTCGACCTGGTAGCCGTTCCAGGCATGGTCGAACACCTCTCGGCCGTGGAAACGGCGGAACAGGGCGTCGACCTCGTCGCCGCGCAACGTGATGTCGAGCAGGATCGGCTCCTTGCGGCTGAGCTCCTGGGTGGCCACCCTGCTCCCGTCCGGAAGCTCGAGTGCCGCGGATTCCCATGTCTCGGGAATGAGCAGCTCGGCCTCGATGAGCCCGACGCGGACGGCCGGCGACGGATTGACGATCGTGATGGCGCCGCGCGGCACCCCGGCCGCGATGGCGCCACTCGCGCGCCTGGCCAGCGCGGACGCGATCTGCTCGGCCTCCGCGAACCGGACGAGAACCTGGCTCACGACCGGATCGACGCTGCAGCCGCAGATCGAATCGTGCGCGCTGTTCTCCACGACCTTTCGCCACGCCAGGGCCAGGAATGGAGCCGGCCAGGTCTCCGCCGCCACGTGGAGCGCGCTCAGCGGCTCCGCGTAGCGTTCGAGGAGGGTCTCGGCGCGCCCCGCCGCCTGCTTGATGTCGATCCGTGCGCTCGCCACGCCCATGAGCACGTTCGCCCGTGCGCCGGATCGCATCTCCCCGCGCCAGCACGGGTCGTCCGGCGTGAGCTCCGGCGTCTGGGCCAGGAACTGCGCAAGCGTGCTGATCCGCATGTTCGCCGCGTCGTGGACCTCGTTAAGCCGGCTGACAAGCGCCGCGAGCTCGGTGGCCGGCGCCGTGTGGTCCGTGCCGTACATGGCGAGCACCGGATCGTCGCCGAACCATGGGCGGGCCCACTCACCGAAGCGGGCAGCCGCCGCATCGAGGCGGTCGCGGTCGGCGAACATGCCGGCGGCATTCCCGTAGCCGGAGGGCATGTACTCGGCTCGCACCCACGACCCGTCAGGGCTCTCCCATCGGAACGCGTGGCGATCGATCGCGGCCGGCACCCCGCGCCAGACGACCGCGTCGGACAGGCCCGCCCGCCGCAGGATCTGCGGCATCTGGGCGACGTGGCCGAACATGTCCGGCAGGTAGCCGACGTGCATCGGCTCACCGAAGTCGAGTGCCCGCGCCCAGCCCATCTCCAGGTTGCGGACCAGCGTCTCGCCACTGACGAGGAACTCGTCCATGAGGATCTGCCACGGGCCGATGGCCAGCCGTCCGCTGGCCACGTGCCTCTTCAGGCGCTCGTGCTGCTCCGGCCGGATCTCGAGGTAATCGTCGATCGTCGCGAGCTGGCCGTCGAGGGTGAACGCGAACTCGTCATCGGCCTCGAGCATATCGAGAACGCGGTCGACAAGGTCGATAAGCTGCATCCGGAAGCTCTGAAAGGGGCGGTACCACTCGCGATCCCAGTGCGTGTGCGGCACGAGATGAATCGTCGTGCGGGGCCGGGCAGCTTCAGGTCGCATGACTGCGGAGCCTACCAAGGACCGCCCGAACCCCGCGTGCGACGAATGACGTAGGCGCGTGGTGTTGGCTCACCGCGCAGCGGCTCGCGCGGTGCCGGCTCGCGGCCGGTCCCCGCACGCGTGGGCTTGCGCGAGTGTGTGCTCCGTGGTGGTCATACCAGGGGCGCAACTCGGGTATGTGCTTGTCGGAGGGCAGCCCCGCGGCTGAAATGGACCGGATGTGTTCAGCGGAGGACAGCGGGAAGGGTTCAAGGCCTGTTGTGACGCCCTGCGAGGACACGACGTGCCCGCACAACGGCTAGGACGGTGCCACGACCTCCGCACCGAGAGGGTAGTGGTCGCTGAGATCGCCCGATTGGCGCAGGACCTTACCGCCGGATACCGATACGCCACGTGCCAGCACCTGGTCGATTCGCATGCCGTCATCGGTCGAGACGCGGGCAGCGTCGCCGGGGGGCGCGTCGAGGGCATCGGTCCAGTTGCCGAATGGTGCGAGCTCCGGAGATTCGATGGCCGCATTGAGATCGCCCAACAGCAACGCACGCGAGCTTGAGTCGAAGGCGGCCACGGTCGCCACGGCCTGGAGCAGGCGCTCGCCCGAGCCATTGTGGCTGAAGTGGGTGGACCCGATGGTCAGGCCGTCGACCTGGGCGATGAGCAGGCAGCGCGGCTCGCGGACGGAGGCGGGCGCATCGGCATAGGAGATGCCGGCCGCCCGATGGTCGACGCCGTGTGGCTCGATCAACGCGTCCATGGGTGCTGCGGGCAGCGCCACCGTGCGCGCGGCAAAGATGGGCGTGCGCGAGAGGAGGGCGTTCCCGAAGCAGCCCACGCCGGTCACAGCATCTCCATCCATGACCGAGAAGGTTCGGACGGCGCTGAAGCTGACCTCCATTCCGAGCTGGCGAGCCAGGTCACCGGCGTTGTCGATCAGCGCACCGTCCCGCGACAGCAGCGCCACCTCCTGGAGCGCGATGATCTCGGCGTCCGTGGAGCCGAGCAGGTCACCGATGGCTCGGAGGCGTTCGGCATCGATGCGCGCCCACCATCGGTCCGGGAACGGGCCCGGGCCGATGGCGGCACGAATGTTCCAGGTGACGACGCGCCGCGTCGCCACGCCTACTTCACGGAACCCGCGAGCAGGCCCTGGACGAAGTAGCGCTGGAGGCTGAAGAACACGATCAGCGGCACGGCCATGATCAGGAACGATGCGGCCGCCAGCAGGTGCCACTCGGTGCCGAAGGTGCCGAGCAGGCTGTTGACCTGGGTCGTCATCGGCAGGCCACCGGGCCGTGGCGCGAACACCAGGGCCATGAGCAGGTCATTCCACGTCCACAGGAACTGGAAGATGGCGAAGCTGGCGAGCGCGGGGACCGAGAGCGGGAGCACGATCATGCGGAAGATCTTCACGTTGCCCGCGCCGTCGATGCGCGCCGCCTCGATCAGATCGCGTGGCAGGGTGATGAAGAAATTGCGCAGGAGGAAGATCCCGAACGGCAGGGCGAAGGCCG
>JALZJE010000135.1 GCA_030859955.1 Chloroflexota bacterium
TGGCCGAGATGTTCGGCTACGCCACCGAGCTGCGCAGCATGACCCAGGGTCGTGCGACCTACTCGATGGAGTTCAGTCGATACGCGGAAGTTCCCACCAGCCTCGCCACCGAGCTGATCGCAAAGTCGAAGAGCTAACAGAGAACCAAGGAGCGACGAAGGACACTTATGGCCAAGCAGAAGTTCGACCGCAGCAAGCCGCACGTCAATGTCGGCACGATCGGTCACGTCGACCACGGCAAGACGACGCTGACCGCCGCGATCACAAAATTCCTGTCGCTGTCCGGCGGCGCTGACTTCAAGGCGTTCGACCAGATCGACAACGCTCCCGAGGAGCGTCAGCGCGGCATCACGATCGCCATCAGCCATGTCGAGTACCAGACGGCGAACCGGCACTACGCGCACGTGGACTGCCCCGGGCACGCGGACTACATCAAGAACATGATCACCGGTGCCGCCCAGATGGACGGCGCGATCCTTGTCGTCTCCGCGGCCGACGGGCCCATGCCGCAGACTCGCGAGCACATCCTCCTGGCGCGCCAGGTGGAGGTACCGAGCCTGGTGGTGTATCTCAACAAGGTCGACATGGTCGATGACGAGATGCTGATCGACCTCGTCGAGATGGAGGTGCGCGAGCTCCTCAGCAAGTACGAGTTCCCCGGCGACGACGTGCCGGTCATCCGCGGCTCGGCGCTCAAGGCGCTCTCCTCGGGCAGCGATGATCCGCAGAGCGACGACTACGCCTCCATCAGGGAGCTGATGGATGCGGTCGACGCGTACATCCCGACCCCGGCACGCGAGACGGAGAAGCCGTTCCTCATGCCGATCGAGGACGTCTTCGGCATCAAGGGTCGTGGAACCGTCGCGACCGGTCGCATCGAGCGCGGAATCGTGAACACCGGCGAGACGATCGAGCTGGTCGGCATTCATGCCAAGAGCCGCTCACTGGTCGTGACCGGCGTGGAGATGTTCAAGAAGACGCTCGACCAGGGCATGGCCGGTGACAACGTCGGCCTTCTGCTGCGAGGTATCGAGCGCGAGGAGCTCGAGCGCGGGCAGGTGCTCGCCAAGGCCGGCAGCGTGAAGCCCGGGACGAAGTTCAAGGCCGAGGTCTACGTTCTCTCCAAGGAGGAGGGTGGCCGCCACACCCCGTTCTACGCCGGTTACCGTCCGCAGTTCTACCTGCGCACGACCGATGTGACCGGTGCGATCGCCATGCCGGAAGGCGTGGAGATGATCATGCCGGGTGACAACGTCAACATCGACGTGGAGCTCATCACGCCGATCGCCATCGAGCAGGGTCAGCGCTTCGCGATTCGCGAAGGCGGGCACACGGTCGGCGCAGGCGTGATCACCGAGGTCATCGGCTAGCCGTTATGGCCAAACAGCGCATCCGAATCCGACTCAAGGCGTACGACCACAAGCTGCTCGACCAGTCGGCCGAGCAGATCGTGGAGACCGCGCAGCGGACCGGCGCCGACGTGGCGGGACCGGTTCCGCTGCCGACGCGCATCGAGAAGTTCACGGTCATCCGCGGTCCGTTCGTCCACAAGGACGGCCGGGAACAGTTCGAGATTCGGACCCACAAGCGCCTCATCGACATCATCGATCCGTCCACCAAGACGGTCGATGCGCTGATGCGGCTCTCGCTGGCGGCCGGCGTCGATATCGAGATCAAGATGTGAAGCGCTTCCGGTGGGCACCGTCCCATCGGAGGAACTTCCGCCATCAGTTGAGAGGGAATCACAGCAGTGCCGGCAGGATTGATCGGGAGGAAGCTTGGAATGACGCGCATCTTCGCGGACGACGGCAGCGTCGTCCCGGTGAGCGTCATCGAGGCGACCCCGAACACGGTCACGCGACTTCGTGACGTCGAGAAGGACGGCTATGTGGCCGTGCAGCTCGGCGCTGGCGTCGCGCGCCGCTCGACGAAGCCGGTTGCCGGCCAGTTCAAGCATCTCGACAAGGATCACCAGCGCCCGAAGCACGTCCGCGAGCTCCGTCTCGAGGAGACGGACGCGTACGAGGTCGGGCAGCAGGTGAACGTGGACCTGTTCGAGGCCGGCGAGCTCGTTGATGTGACGGGCGTCAGCAAGGGACATGGGTTCACCGGCGTCATCGCCCGGCACAACTTCAAGCGTGGGCCGAAGACCCACGGATCGGACCACCATCGGGCTCCAGGCTCGATCGGCGCGGGCACCTACCCGGGCCGGGTCTGGAAGGGGACCAAAATGGCCGGTCACATGGGCAACGAGCGAGTCACCGTCAAGAAGCTCAGGGTCGTGCGGATCGATGCGGAGCGCAACCTGATCCTGGTGCGAGGCGCCGTGCCCGGGGCACGCAATGGCCTGCTGATCGTGCAGAAGGCGAAGTAGAGATGCCCCAGACGAAGATCCTCAAGGCAAACGGCACCGACGGCGGCACAGTCGAGCTGACCGAGTCGCTCTTCGGCGCGCGCATCAGCGAATCCCTGATCCACCAGGCGGTCATTCGACAGCTGGCCGGACGCAGGGTCGGTACGGCCGACACCCAGACGCGCGGGGAGGTGACCGGCGGCGGCAAGAAGCCATGGCGCCAGAAGGGGACCGGACGCGCCCGCCAGGGCACCAAGACCGCTCCGCACTGGACCGGCGGTGGCGTCGTCTTCGGCCCGCATCCGCGCAGCTACGAGCAGAAGATGCCGTCGAAGATGCGACGCAGCGCGCTGCGTGGCGTGCTCTCGGCCAAGCAGGCTGACGGCGCGTTGCGCGTGGTAGAGGGCTTCGATCTGGACGCGACCAGGACGAAGGAGATGCTCAGCTGCCTCGCCGGCTGGAAAACGGAGGGCAAGGTCCTTCTCGTCCTGCCGTCCCGCGACGAGCGAATCGAGCTATCGGCCCGGAACCTACGCGAGGTGCGCGTGATCCTGGCCGACAGCCTGAACGTGGTCGACCTGTTGGAGGCCGATACGATCGTCTTCACCCGCGAGGCGCTCGACCGGGCACAGGAGGTATACGCATGACCGCCATGACCCTGCATGACGTGCTCCTGCGACCAGTGATCAGCGAGAAGAGCACGCTCGAGACCGAGCGCAACAACTACACCTTCGCGGTCGCTCGTCATGCGAACAAATTCCTCATCAAGGCCGCGGTCGAAGCGGAGTTCAAGGTGACCGTCCTCGACGTCCGGGTGGTCAGCGTGCGTCCCAAGCAGAAGCGACGCGGCCGCCGAAACCTGGGGACGGTGCCGGGCTGGAAGAAGGCCATCGTGGCCATCGCACCCGGCGACAAGATCGAACTGTTCGAGGCCGTCTGACCATGCCACTTCGCAATTACCGACCAACGTCGCCCGGCCTTCGGCAGATGACCCGCTCGACGTTTGAGGAGATCACCGCCGATTCGCCGCACAAGCCGCTCACGGAGAAGCTCGTGCGGCGCGCCGGTCGCAACAGCCAGGGCAAGTTGAGCGTTCGCCACCAGGGTGGCGGCCACAAGCGTCTCTACCGCGTGATCGACTGGAAGCGCGACAAGTACGGCGTGCCCGCGCGGATCGCAACGGTCGAATACGACCCCAACCGATCGGCGCGCATCGGTCTGCTGCACTATGCCGATGGGGACAAGCGCTACATGCTCCTGCCGCACGGCCTCAAGGTCGGTGACCAGGTTGCTTCCGGACCGGATGTGGAGGCCCGGGTGGGGAACGCCCTGCCGATGAGCCGCATCCCGCTCGGAACCCAGATCCACAACATCGAGCTGATCGCCGGGCGAGGCGGCCAGATCGTGCGCAGCGCGGGCGGCAGCGCCCAGCTGCTGGCCAAGGAAGGTGACTTCGCCACCATCCGGCTGCCGTCGAACGAGGTGCGCCGCGTGCGAATCGAGTGCACGGCCACCATCGGCCAGGTCAGCAATCTCGACCACGAGAACCAGAAGATCGGCAAGGCGGGCCGTTCGCGTCACATGGGTCGACGACCCGAGGTGCGCGGCTCGGCGATGAATCCCCGTGACCATCCGCACGGTGGTGGCGAGGGCAAGCAGCCGACCGGCATGCCGCCGAAGACGCCCTGGGGCAAGCCTGCCATGGGCCTGCGTACCCGCGCCAAGAAGAACCAGAGCAACAAGATGATCGTCCGCCGTCGGTATGGACGGGGTTGAGGAGCCGATAGATGAGTCGTTCCGTCAAGAAGGGACCTTTCGTCGACGCGCGCCTGCTCGGCCGCATCGACGACATGAACAAGCGCAGCGAGCGCAAGGTGCTGAAGACCTGGTCGCGCGCGAGCGTGATCTTCCCGCAGATGATCGGGCACACGATCGCCGTCCACGATGGCCGTCGCCACGTGCCGGTCTTCGTCAGCGAGAACATGGTCGGGCATCGGCTCGGTGAGTTCGCGCCAACGCGCACCTACCGCGGCCACGGCAAGGCCACCGACCGCTCCACGGCACTGAAGTAGGTGCATCGATGCGAGTGACCGCGACCGCGAAATACATTCGAATCAGCCCGCGCAAGGTGCGGCTGGTGACCGATCTCATCACCGGGAAGCCGGTCGAGGAGGCGGCGGCGATCCTGCGCTTCATGCCGAATGCGGCGGCGCGGGACGTGGCGAAGGTGCTCAAGAGTGCCACCGCCAATGCCGAGAACAACTACAACCTGTCGGCCGACGAGCTGCGCATCGTGAGCGCGGTCGCCGATGAGGGACCGACTCTGAAGCGCTGGAGATTCCGCGCCCAGGGACGGACATTCGGAATTCTGAAGCGAACCAGCCACATCACCGTCGCCGTGGCTGACCGAGAGGAGCTGTAGATGGGTCACAAGGTTCACCCGTACGGCTTCCGGATCGGCATCATCAAGCCCTGGCTGGCGAAGTGGTACGCGGACCGCGACTACGCGACCCTGCTCCAGGAAGACATGCGGATCCGGGAGCTGGTTGCCAGGCAGCTGTCGAACGCGAGCGTCAGCCAGGTCGAGATCGAGCGCGGCATCAACCACGTCACCGTGACGGTGCACACGGCCAAGCCGGGGATCGTCATCGGCAAGGGCGGCGCCAACGTTGAGGCGCTGCGCACGAACGTCGGCAAGCTGACGAACAAGAAGGTCAAGCTCGAGATCAAGGAGATCCTCCAGCCGGAGCTGGACGGCATGCTGCTGGCTCAGAACGTGGCCGGCCAGCTGGAGCGGCGCATCGCCTTCCGCAAGGCGATCAAGCAGTCGATCCAGCGCACCATCAAGGCCGGTGCCAAGGGGGTCAAGATCCAGGTTTCCGGGCGCCTCGGTGGCTCGGAGATGAGCCGCACCGAGTGGGACAAGGAAGGCCGAGTCCCATTGGGCACCCTCCGCGCCGATATCAGCTACGGCGTCGTGCACGCTCATACGACCTATGGCCGCATCGGCGTCAAGGTGTGGGTGTACAACGGCGACGTAATCCCGACTCGCGGTGAGGTTACGGAAGCAACGCTGACCGCCGACCTGGCGCGGGCCGGCGACTAATCGGAGCACTCGGAGCAGACA
>JALZJE010000237.1 GCA_030859955.1 Chloroflexota bacterium
GGTCCATGTCGATCTCGTCGTCAGCGTCCATGACACCGACCACGGCGCGCAGGCCATCGGCCTCGCTGGCAGCTCCGTGCTGCCTCCGCTGGAGCTCCTTCCAGACCTGGTTGGCGTGGTCGACGCAGACGACCACGACGTCGCCCTCGCGCGCATTGTCGAGCGCCATGCGCGTTGCCTCGAGCTCATCGAGGATCGTGGTGATCGAGCCCACTCGTGACTCCTCGGACGCGGCGGAGCGCACGCCCTGTTCGATCAGTTTCGCGGTGTCGCCGCGTGGCCGCCCGCGGTTGTTCTCGTCCTCGCGCACGATGATCTCGTCGAAATAGGCCGCGGCGGTCCGACCGAGCTCCACGATATCTTCGTCACGCCGATCACCCGCCGTCGCGATCACGCCGATGCGCCGTCCCGTGACGGGTGCGCGCGCGCCCCCGGCCGACGGCGTGGCCAGCAGGTCCACGAATTTGCCGAGCGCCTGGAGCGCGGGAGGGTTGTGCGCGTAGTCGACCACGACGCGATAGCCGTCGAGCTCGAACATGTTCAGGCGCCCGGGAGCCATGAAGTAGCTGGTGGTGAAGGTTCGGAGCCCCTGGCGGATGTCGTGGAGGTGGGCGCCAGCGGCCCACGCGGCCGCCGTGGCAGCCAGCGCGTTCTGCACGTTCATCCGCGCTCGACCCTCGAACGTGGCCGGTATGAGATGCGTCCACACCAGCGACATCGACTTGCGCCCCTGGCGCAGCACGATCATCTCGCCGTTGCGGCCGGACTCGAGGGTCACGGCGCGCCGGCCGCGGGACGCCTGGAACTTGATCTTTTCATTCTCGGCGTCCATCGAGAAGTAGATGACGGAGCCGGAGCAGTGGCGTGCCATCGCGACCACGAGTGGGTCCTCGGCGTTCAGCACCGCCACACCGTCGCGCGGGACCGCCTCCACCGGCACCCGCTTCACCTCGGCAAGCTGCTTGATGCTGGTGATGCCGCCTAGCCCAAGATGGTCGCCGGTCACGTTCAGCACGACGGCCACGTCGTTGCGCTGGTAACCCAGTCCTTCGCGCAGGATCCCGCCGCGGGCAACCTCGAAGACGGCGAAGTCGACCGTCGGGTTCTGGAGGACCATGGAGGCGGACCGCGGACCCGATGCATCGGCCCTGCGAACGATCCGTCCGTCGACGTAGATCCCATCCGTGCTGGTGAGCCCGACCTTGCGGCCCATGCCCTTCATGATGTGGCTGATCATGCGGGCCGTGGTGGTTTTGCCGTTGCTGCCGGTGACGGCAACGATCGGGATGCGCGCATCGGCCCCGGGTGGGAACAGCATGTCGATCACGGGCTTGGCGACGTACTGCGACTCGCCCTCCGTGGGGTGCGTGTGCATCCGGAAGCCGGGCGCCGCGTTGACCTCCACGATGCCGCCGCCGGTCTCGCGCACGGGCACACCGATGTCCGGGCAGATCAAGTCGATCCCGGCGATATCCAGGCCGACCACCTGCGCCGCGAGCTCGGCCAGCTCGACGTTATCCGGATGCGCCTCCTCGGTGCGATCGATGCTGATGCCACCGGTGCTCATGTTGCCCGTTCGCTTCAGGTAGACGCGATGACCGCGCGGCGGCACGTCGGACAGCTCGAACCCCTGCTCCCGGGCGTAGGTGATCGCCTCCTCGTCCAGCTTGATGCGGGTGAGCACCTTCTCGTGGCCGATGCCGCGGCGTGGGTCCGCGTTCGTGATCTCGACGAGCTCCGCCAGGGAGCGCTTTCCGTCGCCCCCGACATGGGCCGGCACGCGCTGAGCCACCGCGGCGAGCACGCCGCCGATGACGAGGCAGCGATAGTCGTTCCCGACCAGGAACGATTCGACCAGCACCGCGCCGCCACGACTCTGTGCGCGAGCGGAACGATAGCCCGCTCGCACGGCCTCATCGTCGGCGAGATTCAACATCACGCCGCGGCCGTGGTTGCCGTCGAGCGGCTTTACCGCCACCGGCAGCCCGATCCGGCGGGCCGCGCTGACAGCCTCATCCTCGCTGCGGACCACCTGTGCCCGCGGCACCGGGACGCCCGTCGCCGCCAACAACCTGTTCGTGAGCTTCTTGTCTCCGGCGATGTCGACGCCGAGCGATCCGGTCTCGCTCGTCATGGTGGCCCTGATGCGCTTTTGATGGATCCCGTGCCCGAGCTGGATGAGTGACTGGTCGTTCAGCCGGATGAACGGGATGTCGCGCAGCACGGCCTCGTCGAGAATGGCCTGCGTCGATGGACCGAACGCAGCGCGCTCCGAGAGAAGGATGAGTGCCTCGAGCTCGGCGCTGAAATCGAAATCGGGCTCCGCCTCCACGAGGTGGTTGACGAGCCTGACCGCCAGCTTGCCAGCGGCGAGGCCCACCGACTCTTCCCCGTACGCATAGACGACGTGGTAGCGACCCGGCTCACCGGTTCCGCGGGTCTTCCCGCGGCCAACCTCGCTGCCCGCCTCGCGCTGGAGCTGGAGCGCGATGTGCTCGGCGACGTGGCCGACCCAGGTGCCCTCGAGCAGGCGAGCCGTGAAGCCGCCGGATCTTCCGGTGCCACAGGTGTGCTGTCCCACGCCCGGCAGCATTTCGAGCAGCGCGGTGACGAATCCGGGGATCGTGCTGGTCGGAAAGTACTCGAGCACCCCAATGTCCACCACCAGCTTGATTGCCGGGTCGTAGTTCCAGTAATTCGGGCCCCGGTAGACACGGGTCTCCATGACGGTCAGCTCGGGCCGGGGCACGGCGCCCGGCGGGGCCCCGGCGACCGCACGCTTGATTCGCGCGGACTGAGCGGTCATTCGCTCGCCTCGCTGTCCATTCGGCTGGCCCGATGGGCGCGCCGGCGCGCTCGCTCCGGCGCGGTGTCGTCCGCCCCTTCGGCTGCGATGCGCCGGATCAACCGCCGGGTGTGGTTCGTCGCCGCCTGGAGGCTGGCCAGCTCCCGGTCGGTAGCACTGACCGGGCGGAGCGGCGCCATCAGCTTGCGCTTGCGGATGTCGAACCGATACCCCGAGGGCAGCGAATGCAGCGTGACGCCCGAGACCATGATCGGCCGGTGGCGCTTGACCTCGTAGGCATCGGTCTGGATATGGGCCGGGTCGATGATGGTGACCGAGCCCTTGCCGAGGACCTCGAGGATCCCCTTGGGGCTCACGAGTGCGGCGGTGTCCTCGTCGATCCCGATGCCGAGCAGCGCGGGAGACTGCGCCACCAGCGCGAGGAGCCGACCAAAGCGGTTTCGTTGCTCGAAATGCTGGTCGATGAGCACGTCGGGCAGCAGACCCAGGCCGGCGCTCATCTGGGTCATCCGCTGCTTCGGCGTGGCCCCGCCGGTGCCGAAGGCGACCATGTAGCTGGCGATCGCCGATGCGCCCGCACTGGTGCCGGCGATCACGGCGCCGTGTCGATGACGGTCGAGGAGCGCCTTGCCCAGGAGGGTGCCGCCGATCACGCTCGACAGGCGGAGCTGGTTCCCGCCGGTCATGAAGATGGCCGTCGCGTCATCGAGCTGCGAGACGAGTCGGCGGTCGTTGGCGTCCTCGCGCACCAGCGGGCGCATGCCGCGGACGTCGGCGATGCCCATCTGGCGGAAGAGGGACAGGTACAGCTGGGTCGCCTCGTCCCCGAGCGACGACGCGGTCGAGATGATGACGATGCGCGCCTCGTTGCCACCGGCCAGCGCGACGAAGCGGGACAGGATCTGGCGCTGTCGCAGCTTGTCCTCGGCGCCGCCGATGATCAGGAGATGGCCGGCCCGGGCCTGCCCGGTTCCAGGCTTGGGAGGCATGAAGGCCAGCATAGCGAAGTGCGGGATCGGTCGAACGTCGCCTAGACTCGGTCGGATGTCCGCGACCGCTCCCGCCCGCACCGAAGTACGGGACTATTACGAGGTCCTCGGCGCCGATCCCTCGGCCTCGAGCGCGCAGCTGCGCGCCGCGTTTCGTGCCGCCGTCCTCCGGCATCATCCCGATCGAGCGCCGTCGTCCGAGATCGCCACCCGACGAACGTCCACCCTCAACCGCGCCTGGGCCGAGCTTCGGGATCCGTTGCGGCGGCTCCACTACGACCACGCGCTTGAGGCGGGCCGCGCCGAGACCCTGGAGTGGCCGCTGGACATGGGCGAGGCGGCGCGCACCATTCGTCCGCACCGTGTCGTGCGCTCCGAGCCGGGCGTCCCGAGCCCGTGGCACCAGCCCCACGTGCGCTCGGCGGGAGGTTTTCGGGTGCCGGCCGAGGTGTTCCTGGCCGGACCGAGTGCGCAGGACCACTGGATCGTCGAGAACCACATTGCCGGCGAGGACTGGCGTGATCACAGCGAGCGCTACTGGCTCCGGTTCGCCGCGCGGCATTACGCCGAGCGTGGGCGGATCGACGATCTGCTCGGCATTCTCGAGCGCATCGTGGCGCAGCATCCGCCGTTCGCCGAGATCGTCGACGCGAACCTGCGAGAGGCGTACCTGTCGGCCGGCGAGGAGCTGCGCGGCGCCATTCAGCTGCGACAGATCGCGGAGCGGGAGCCGCCCGGATCATCACAGCGACGCTGGGCGGAGCGCGAGCTGCGCGTGCTGCTCCGCGAGTATCGCGACGCGCACGTTCGCCGAGGCCCCGCTGACCGTCGGGCGGAGAACGCCGAATTCCTCCTCAACTTCCTGGAGTCGCTGGAGATCGAACCGAGCTTCACGGACTATCGGGCGGCGATCGTCGCGCACCGCCGAGCCGGTCACGGGGGCCGCGCGGCCGAGCTGGTCGAGCGCGTCATGGCGGCTCCCGTGGTCGAGCCGGGCCGCTGGTTCAGCCTGACCCAGCTGCTCACCGAGGCCGGGCAGCTGGATCGGGCATCGAACCTGCTCGCCGAGATCGCCCGCGGTGAGCATCCGGAGTCGCTCGACCCGAAGCGAGTGCACGGTCCGTGGAGACGCATCGCCGCGGCGCGCGAGCGCCTCGTTCGAGCGCGTCGAGCGGCCGTCCGGAGCGAGACGCGACGATGAGGTCGCTGAGGCTGGATCGCGCCGCCGTGATCGGCGCGCTCGTCGGGGGAACGACCGCGCTGGTCGGCGGGTGGGTCGCCACGTCATTGCTCGAGAATCTGCCCTTCTCCGTGCTGCTCGTGCTCGCGATCGCGCTCATCGGCCTCGTCATGGGCGCCAATGCGGCCGCCTGGGCCTACGTCGCGGGATCGGTCGTCTTCATCGGGGAGGCCCTGCCGCCGCACGCCAGCGACTGGGGCCCGGCCGACTCCGTGAGACTGGTGACCGTCCTGGTCGGCTCGCCGGGCATCGTGTACCTCGTTCATCGGGTCGAGGCGAACCGGCGAATGGCCGACGCTGCCCTGGCCTCCAGCCACGAGGCGCGCCTTCTGGCTGACGCCGAAGGCGAACGCATGGAGGCCGCGCGCCGCGAGCTCGATATCGCGCTGGACAATGCCGAGCGGGAGCGGGCCAGGCTCGAGGAGGTGGCGGAGGCGATCCCGGAGCCGTTGATCGTGTATGACGACGCGCCGCGCGGAACCTACGGCAACCGCGCCGCATTTCGTCTGTTCGGGCGCAGCTTCGTGGAGCGGCCGCTGGACGAGTGGGGGCGCGCGACGGAGCCTCGTGACCAGCAGGGGACCCCACTGGACCGCGAGGATTGGCCACAGGTCCGCGCCCAGCGCGAGGCCTTCCGGCGCCGTCTCACGCTCCGCATCCCCATGTCGGGGCGCGACGTCATCGTCGATGTCGAGGGCACGCCGATCCCCGGCGGGGGAGCGGTCCTGCTCCTGCGCGACATCGGCAAGGAGGAGGACGAGCGCCTGCGCCTGTCCCGCTTTGCCAGCTTCGTGGCCCATGAGCTGCGCAACCCGCTCGCCGTCGCGAAGGCGCGGATCGAACTCGCGCAGCGGGATCCGGCCGTCTCGACCCGTGCCGCCGGCCACGGGAAGCGGGCGCTCGAATCGGTCGACGCGGCGATCAGCATCCTCGAGCGCCTGGAGCTCTACTCCCGCGCCGATAGCGGACACGTCGAGGCTCGGCGCGAGCTCTTCGACCTGGGGCCGGCCCTCGGCGCGGCGATCGAGCGACTGCGTGCGCGCGGGTCGGACCGACCGGTGCGCGTCGACATGCCCGAGGGCCAGAAGGCGCTCGGCGACCGTCACCTCAGCGAGCAGGCGATCACCAATCTCCTCATCAACGCGGACCGCTATTCGACCCAGGGCGGTGCCATCGACGTGGAAGTCCGAGGCGGCGAGCAGGTGACGCTCCGGGTTCGCGATCAGGGTCCCGGGATCGAGGAGGACCTGGCGCGCCGACTCTTCCATGACCGAGTCGCCGCCGGCCGCGGCCTGGGGCTGGGCCTTTACCTGGTGCATGCCACGATGGAGGCAATGGGCGGCTCGGTCCAGCTCGAGCAGAAGGCGCCTGCCGCGGTTTTCGCGCTTCGCTGGGAGCGTGCGCCCGTCGAGGCTGGTTGACACGCCGTGCGCTGATGCTTTAGCGTAGTAAAGTAATGACAGAGCAGCGGACGATCGATATGATGCCGACCGGGGAGGATCGCTGGATGAGCGATACGACCCGTGAGCTCGCCACGGCGATGGCGACCCTGCGCGATGCGGACGAGGCCCTTCGCTTCCTGCGCGACCTCTGCACCGTGAACGAGCTACGGGAGTTTGCGGCCCGCTGGGAGGTGGCACGACTGCTCGACAGCGGCACGAGCTATCACGAGATCAGCGAGCGAACCGGCGCGTCTAGCGCCACCATCAGCCGCGTCAACCAATGGCTGCGTTACGGGCGAGACGGGTATCGGCTCGTGCTCGACCGGCTTGCGCGTTCTCGCCGGCGCAGCCGATGACTACGTCTCTGCGGCTGGCCGTTCCGAACAAGGGTCGGCTCGCCGAGCCGGCCATCGAGCTCCTGCACGGTGCCGGACTGGAGTTCGAGCTGTCCGAGCGTCGATTGAGCGCGGCCGTCCGCAACGCCGACATCGAGCTGCTCTTTGTCCGGACCGACGACATCGCGGAGTACGTCGCCGATGGGCTCGTCGAGCTGGGCCTGACCGGAGCCGACCTCGTGGCCGAGCACGGCGGCGAGCTGCACACCGTGCTGCCTCTGGGGTTCGGCGCCTGCTCGCTGGTCCTCGCCGTCCCGCGCGACGGTGACCTCACGAACCCCACCGACCTGCGCGGCTGCCGGATCGCCACATCCTTTCCGCGGGTGACGGCCAGCTATCTCGCGTCGGAGGGCGTCGAGGCACAGGTCGTCGAGGTGCGAGGCGCCGTCGAGGTCACCCCACAGCTCGGAGTCGCCGACGCCGTCGTCGATCTCGTCGCATCCGGCAGCACGCTGCGCATGAACGGCCTGCGCCCCATCGCGACGCTTCTCGCCTCGGAGGCGGTCCTCGTGGCGCGAAATGGCGCGGTGGATGCCGACGATCGCGTCAGCGGGCTCATAGACATGCTCCGCAGCGTCCTCGACGCACGCGGCCGCGAGTACATGATGATGAACGCCCCGGTCGAGGCGCTCGATCGGATCCGCCAGCTGATCCCCGGTCTCTCGGGCCCGACCGTCATGCCGCTCGCCGATCCGGCATTCATCGCGGTCCACTCGGTGGTCGAGCGTAGTCAGCTGTGGCGCATCGTGCCAGCCCTCAAGGCCGTCGGGGCTCGGGACATCCTGGTTGTCCCCATTGAGAAGGTGGTTCGATGAGTGTGCTGCGGCGGGTTGGATGGGGTTCGCTCGACGATCATGCGCGCCACTCCTGGGTCGACGGGCTGCGGCCGCCCGAGCCCGGTACCGACGTCTCGCGGATCCTCGCCGCGGTCCGTGATGGCGGCGACCGAGTGCTGCGCGAGCTCACCGCGCGGCACGACGGCGTCACTCTCCCCGATCCGTGGGTGTCGCGGGAGGAATGGGACGCCGCGTCCGTCGAGCCGCATCTGGAGATGGCCCTGAACCGCGCGGCAGCTTCGATTGGCCGCTACCACGCCGAACAGAGAAACGCCCTGCGCCAGGAGCGCCGCGTCCGTACCGCGCCGGGCGTCACCGCCTGGCGGCGCTGGCAGCCGATCTCGCGCGCCGGCGGGTACGTGCCGGGTGGGCGCGCGGCGTACGCAAGCAGCGTCCTGATGCTCGCGATCCCGGCGCAGCTGGCCGGGGTCGACGAGCTGATCATCGCCACGCCGCCCGGGGCAGACGGCACGATCGCCGCCTCGGTGCTGGTGGCGGCTCGGATCGGTGGCGTCGATCGCATCCTCAAGGCCGGGGGCGCCCAGGCCATCGCTGCCCTGGCATACGGCACCGAGACTGTGCCGGCTGTTGACAAGATCTTCGGCGCGGGCAACGCATGGGTCACGGCGGCAAAGCGGGCGGTGAGCACCCGCGTGGCGATCGACCTGCCGGCGGGTCCGTCCGAGTGCATCGTTCTGGCCGATCGCACGGCGGACGCCGAGCTGGTGGCCCTGGACCTGCTCGCGCAGTCGGAGCACGGCCCTGACTCGGTGGCGATCGTGGTGAGTGATGATGGTCGCCTCCTCGCCGCGGTGGACGCCGCGCTTCCGCGACTTGCGGCTGATCTCGCGACCGGTGGGCGCGCGCTCGAAACGCTGCGGCGCCACGGCGCGAGCGTCCAGGTCGCGGATATGCGGACGGGCATCGAGGTTGTCAACGCGGTCGCGGCCGAGCATGTCAGCCTGCAATGTGACGGGGCCGATGCGCTCGCCGCCACCGTCCGCAATGCCGGAGCGGTGTTCATCGGCCCGTGGTCGCCCATCGCCGCCGGCGACTACGCCACGGGCACGAACCATGTGCTTCCGACCGGCGCATCGGCACGAGCGTGGAGCGGGGTCGGCGTCGAGTCGTTCGGACGCTGGATCGAAGTGCAGCGGCTCTCGCCGTCCGGCGTGCGGGGCATCTCACCCACCGTCCAGGCCATCGCGGCGGCCGAGGGCCTGCCGGCGCATGCCGCCAGCGTTCGTGCCCGCGCCGAGCGAGCGTTCGACGCAGCCGAGGCCGATGACGCGACAGACCTGTTCCGTCGCCCGGAGCCCGTGATCCCGTATCCGGCCGAACCCTCCGACGAGGAGCTCGCCGCGCGTTCGGGCGTCGCCGTCACGTCGGTGGTGCGCGCCGACATGAACACGCTCGGTGGCGGACCGCTGCCGGCCGTCGCCGGTGCGCTGGATGGTTTCGACGCACGCCGCAGCACCGAATACGGCGACCTGGCGTACGTCCGATTGCGGGCCGCGCTCGGCGAGAGGCTCGGCGTCGATCCACGCCGGATCGTGCCGGGAGCAGGCGCCGATGAGCTGATCCGGCTCGTGACGACGCAGGCGCTCGGCGCCGGGGACGCCGTCGTCATCCCGACCCCGACCTTCGCGATGTTCGCCGTAGAAGCCCGGTTGGCCGGTGCCCGCGTGGTTGATATGCCGAGATCGGTCCCTGCCTGCCGCCAGTCCGTTGCCGAGATTCGCGACCTCGCCGAACGGGAGGCGGCGCGGCTCGTCTGGATCTGCACCCCGAACAACCCGACCGGCGACGCGTATCCGCTCGACGAGATCCGGGCGCTGGCCGCCGGCCTGCCGGCGCTCGTGTGCGTCGACGAGGTCTACCTCGAGTTCGGCGAGGACAGCATCGGCGCAGCACCGGGTTCGACGTCCGCGAACCAACTCCAGGATGAGCTCGCCAACGTCCTCGTGCTGCGCTCGCTGTCGAAGTCGCACGGCATGGCCGGCGCGAGGGTCGGCTACCTCCTCGTGCCCGACCAGCTTGCCGAGCGGTTTGACGGCGTTCGCCTGCCGCTCTCGGTGGCCGCTCCGTCGGAGGCGATCGCCCTGGCCGCGCTGGCGGATGAGGCGGGAGCGCGCGATCGGCGCCGGGCCGTCATCGCCGCTCGCGACCGGCTGTCCAGCTTGCTGAGCGAGACCGGTTGTGAGGTGCTCCTATCGGTGACCAACTCGGTGGCTTTCAGGCCTCCCATCGAGGCCGCCGCGGTCGATGCCGCCCTGCTCTCGCGCGGTGTCGCCGTTCGTCGCTTCGAGACCGGTCCCATGGCCGGCTGGCTGCGCGCCACGGCACGGCTGGAGCCCGAGGAGGGCCGTCTATTGCGCGCGCTGAAGGAGGTCCTCACATGAGCCGATCGGGCACCGCGGAGCGGACAACGGCCGAGACGAGCATCAACGTCCGGATAGAGCTCGACGGAACCGGCCAGGTGGACGTCCACACGCCGATCGGGTTCCTCGACCATCTGCTGACCCTGCTCGGGCGCCACGCGCTCGTCGACCTCGAGGTACGCGCGACCGGCGACGTGCATATCGACGAGCACCACACCGTCGAGGACACGGCGCTCGTGCTCGGTCGCGCGATCGACACCGCGCTCGGCGAGCGTGCCGGGATCCGCCGCTACGGCGATATTCGTCTGCCGATGGACGAGGCCCTGGCGCTCTGCGCCGTCGACCTGGGTGGACGCTCCTACGCCGACATCGAGCCACGGCCGGATCCACTGACCGGCTTCAGCGTCTGGCTCGAGCTGTGGCCGCACTTCGTCGAGACGCTGGCGCGCGAGGCGCGCGCATCGGTCCACCTTGAGGTTCGTCGTGCCCGCAGCGCTCATCACCTCGTCGAGGGCGGCGTCAAGTCGCTGGCCCGGGCGCTGCGACAGGCGTGGGAGCTGGATCCGCGCCTGGCCGGGACCGACGCCGTGCCGAGCAGCAAGGGCACGCTGCGGTGATCGGCATCGTGGATTTCGGGTCAGGCAACACGCGGTCCGTCCTCCGCGCGTTCGAGGCGGTGGGCGCAGACGCGCGGCTGGTGGCCACCGCCGAAGGGATCGACGCCGCCGATCGCCTGGTGCTGCCCGGCGTCGGTGCAGCGCCGTCGGCGGTCGAGGAGCTCATGGCGCGTGGCCTGTGGGAGCCGGTCCGGCAGTGGGGACTCGAAGGGGGGTCGCTGCTCGGACTGTGCCTGGGTGCCCAACTGCTGCTCGATGGCTCCGACGAGGGCGACGCTCCGGGCCTGGGCCTGATCGGCGGCCGCTGCCGCGCATTCCCGACCGTTGCGGATGGCGGACCCCGGCAGGTGCCGCACATCGGCTGGAACGAGGTGCGAACCGATGCCGGCGCGTTCGACGCGTACTTCGTGCACGGATTCTGGCTCGATGCCGACGTCGCCACCGTCACCGGCTGGACCGATGTCGACGGATTCCGTTTCCCCTCGCTCGTGCGCTCCGGATCGCTGACGGGCACGCAGTTCCATCCGGAGAAGAGCGGGCCCACGGGTCGAGCGCTGCTGGCGGCCTTCGCGGCCGGCGCCCTCGATGCGCGGGTCGAGGCGACGACATGGAGCTGATCTGCGCGATCGATCTGCTGGATGGCGGAGCGGTGCGCCTGGTGCAGGGCGACTATGAGCGCCGTATCGGCGCGGAGGCCGACCCTCCGGAGCTCGCCCGGCGTTTTGTCGCGGCCGGTTGCCGACGACTTCATGTCGTCGACCTGGCCGGCGCGCGTGCGGGACGGCCGATGCAGCTCGAGCTGCTCGACCAGATCGTGGCCGCCGCGCGGACGGCGGCTCCCGAGGTGATCGTGGAGGCAGGCGGTGGCCTGAGAACCGCGACCGACGTCAACGCCCTGCTGGAGCGGGCCGATGAGGCGCTCCTGGGGACGGCCGCGATCGAGGACGCGGCGTTCCTGCGCGCATGCGTGGCCGCGCACCCGGGCCGGATCGCGGTGTCGCTCGACCTGCGCGACGGGCGGCCGGCGCTGGATGGCTGGCTGCGTACCGGCGAATTGGGTGGTGCGGCGACACTGGCGCGCCGCCTGGTCGGCGACGGTGCGTCGCGGCTGATCGTGACCGACACCGGTCGGGACGGCACCCTTGCCGGACCAAATCTGGAACTCCTCGGGCGACTTCGGTCGGCCGTCCCGGATGCCGTCCTCGTGGCGGCCGGCGGTATCGGCTCCGTTGAAGACCTGCGGGCGGTGGCAGCCGTCGGCTGCGATGGCGCGGTCGTCGGGCTCGCGCTGCTCACCGGGGCGATCGACCCCGCCGCCGCCATGGCGACGCTGGCGTGACGCTGCGCAAGCGGATCATCGCCTGTCTCGACGTGACCGACGGTCGCGTGGTGAAGGGAACCCGTTTCGTCGACCTGGTCGATGCCGGCGACCCGGTGGAGCTGGCTGCGCGCTATGCCGCCGAAGGAGCCGACGAGATCACCATCCTCGATATCGGCGCGACGCGCGACGCTCGCCCCACCCTGCTCGATCTCATCAGCCGCGCGGCGACGGCGCTCGACGTGCCGTTGTCGGTCGGCGGTGGCGTGCGGAGCCTTGAGGACGCTGCGGCGTTTCTCGACGCCGGCGCTGACAAGGTGGCCGTCAACAGCGCCGCGTTGCGTGATCCGGCGCTCATCGAGCGTCTCGCCGATCGGCTCGGCTCCCAGTCGGTGGTCGTCGCCATCGATGCCGCACGCTCCACCCCGCAAACCTGGCGTGTGCGAGCCGTCGCGGCCACCGAGGAGACCGGCCGCGAGGCCGTGGCCTGGGCGAGGGAGGCGGTCGACCGAGGTGCCGGTGAGCTGCTTGTGACGAGCATCGACCGCGACGGCACGCGGTCCGGCTACGACCTGGATCTCACCGCCGCCATCGCGGGTTGTGTCCGTGTCCCGGTCATCGCATCCGGTGGCGCGGGCAGTGCCGCTGACGTGGCTGACGTGCTCGAGGCAGGCGCTTCGGCGGCCCTGCTGGCCTCGACGCTCCATTTCGACATCCTGCGAATCGGGTCCCTCAAGGAGGCGCTGGCCTCCCGGGGCCTGAGCATCCGGATGTCGGTGCCGGCTCCATCGGCGCGAGAGGTGGCAGCGTGGCTTGGGTGAGTGCCCGCCGGCCGGACTGGTCGCGCGGCGACCTGCTGCCGGTGGTCGTGACCGATGCGGCGCGTGGCGACCTCCTCATGCTGGCCTGGGCCAACGGCCAGGCCGTGGAGGCCACGGAGCGAACCGGCGAGGCGCATTTCTGGTCTCGTTCGCGGAACGAACTGTGGCGCAAAGGTGCCACCAGCGGACATGTCATGAACGTGGTCGATATGGCGGTTGACTGCGACGCCGATGCCATCTCATATCGCGTCGAGCCGTCAGGCCCCGCCTGTCACACCGGCTCCCGCTCGTGCTTCGACGGCGAGCCGCGCTTCGACCTGGTGGCGCTGGCGCACGTGGTTGGTGAGCGTCGCAACGCCGATCCTGAGGCTTCATACACCGCACGCCTCCTCTCCGGTGGGCCGCGCCGACCCGCCGAGAAGGTGACCGAGGAGGCCGGGGAGCTATCGGCGGCTGCGCTCGTCGGGAGGGATGAGGAAGTCGTGGAAGAGGCGGCCGACCTCTTCTACCACGCGCTCGTGCTGCTCGAGTCGCGTGGGCTATCCCTCGCGGCAGTAGAGGATGAGCTCGCCCGCCGCCATCGGGGCCAGTGAGCGAGAGCCGGCTGCGCACCTGGTCGGAGGCGTCGGACACCTGACGTGGTCGAGCCATGTGAGGTGTGCCGCATCGCTCGCGACCCGTGGTGCGGGGTTAACAGCGATCGAAAGCACTGGGAGGGTGGCTCCTTCGCCAGTTGACCCGTGGTGCGGGGTTAACGGCAATCGAATGCGGCTCGGAGGCCCGCTCCGTCGCCATTCGACCCGCGGTGCGGGAATATCGGCATAGTGCTGCTCTCGCTTGGTCGATAGCCCCGTGGTACGGGGCCGTCGGCAGGATTAAGCGCCCGGGCGTCCGGGTGCCGAGCCGCCCCAGCCGCAGCGGGCCGGTCAGTCGGTCCAGGTCGCCGCGGCGATCACCTCGAGCGGACCAAGCTCAGCGGCCTCCAGGTCGGCACGCAGCGCCGAGGCGTCACCGACCACGAGAATGAGAGCCTCGTCGGGACGGATGAGCTCGCGGGCCACGCGATGCACGTCGCTCGCCCCGACGGTCTCGAGGTTGGCGCGGTATCGCTGCCACCAGTCTTGCGGCAGGTCGTACACGGCGAGCGGCTCGATCGCCGATGCGATGCCGCTGGTGGTCTCGAAGCGCAGCGGAAAGACGCCCACCAGGAAGTCGCGGACCTCGGCCAGCTCCACGTCCTCCGGCTGGCTCTCGCGGATTCGCTCCAGCTGACCGATCAGCTCCCGAATGGCGTCGATCGTGACGTCGGTCTGCACCGCGGCGCTGGCGATGAACGTTCCCGTGGCTCGACGAGGGTCGAAGCTCGATCGCGCGCCGTACGTGTAGCCGAGCTCCTCGCGCAGCCGAAGGTTCAAGCGGCTGCCGAAGACCCCGCCAAGGAGTGCCGCCATCACCATTGCCGGGAAGTAGCGAGGATCGTGGCGGTCGATTCCCAGGTGACCGACGCGCAGCTCGCTCTGGACCGACCCGGGGCGATCGATGAGCACCACACGACGCCCGCCGCGCTGCATCGGCTCGAACGTCCGATGCGTCGGCGCCGTGCCCGCCCAATCGCCGAGGTGGCGTTCGATCGCGTCACGGGTGACGCCAGGATCGATCGCGCCGGCGATGATGATGTCGGCGACGTTCGGCGCGTAATGGGTGGCATGGAAGGCTCGAGCATCATCGACGGTGAGGGCCTCGACCGTCTCCGGACGTCCGGCGCTGATGCGTCCGTACGGGACGCCGTCGGCAAAGACCTCCCGCAGGAAGCTCTCGTCCGCCAGACGTCCGGCATCGGCCCGTGCCTGGAGAATGTCGTTCAGGCGCTCCGACTTGAGCCGATCGAACTCGCCGGGATCGAGGCGTGGGGTCCGCAGCATCTCAGCCAGCAGCGCCAATCCGTCGTCCAGCTTGCTGCCGAGGGCCGTGAAGCCGGCCCGCGCGCTGTCCCATGAGGATTCGCTGCCGACCTCGATGCCCAGGCGCTCCGTCGTCTCGGCGAAGGCGGAGGCATCGAGACGCTGCGTGCCGGTCACCAGCAGCTGTGCGGTCAGGGCCGCGATACCGGCGTGCTCCTCGTCCTCTGCAGCGGCACCCGCATCGGTCAGCAGGTGGATGCTGACGAGCTCGCGGTCGGGGAGCGGCACGAGCCAGACGCCGAGCCCGTTGTCCAGGCGCTGATGATCGAAATCGGGGAACCGATACGGCCGCGGCGCACCGGCAATCGGACGGGCGATCATGGCGCCGCCTCCGCGGGCATGTAGGTCAGCGTTACCCGGTTCTCGGGGCGCAGGGAAGCTCGCAAGGCCTCCGTGACGCGGTCCGCGTCGACCGCCGTCCAGCGGCTCGTTTCCTCGTTGATTCGTTCGGGCTGGTCGAACAGGCACGTGTACATGCTGAGCCGGTCCGCCCGCTCGCCGATCCGCTCGAGCATGCCAGCGACGTGCGCCGCGTGCAGGTTGTTCACGCGCTCGAGATCCGCGTCGGTCGGACCGTCGCTGGCCAGCCGGTCCAGCTCGGCGATGGTCGCGGCCTCCAGGGCCTCGGTGCTGACGCCGGGACGGGCGGTGACCCACAGCGCGAACATGGCGGCGCCGCCGACGATGGGAAAGACGAAGACGCTCGCGTCCTGGGCGACCTGCTGCTCTCTCACCAGGCTGGCGTACAGCCGAGAGGCGCGCCCGGCGCCCAGGATGTCGGCTGCCACGTCGAGGGCGTCGAAGGCATCGGTCCCAAAGACGGGGATGCGATGCGCGAGGTAGATGCGGGGAAGCGGCACCTGGTCGGCGACCGTCTCGCGCACCTCCTCACCGATGAGCGCGTCGACCGTCATGTCGGGTCCAGGCGGCAGGCTGGCGTTTGCCGGGATCGGACCGAAGTGGCGCTCGATCATGGCCAGCGCCTCATCGGTCTCGAAGTCTCCGGCGACGGTCAGGACGGCGTTGTTCGGCGCGTACCAGGTCGCGAAGAACTCCTGCACGTCCTCCAGCGACGCGGCCGACAGATCCTCCATGGAGCCGATCGTCGAGTGGTGGTACGGGTGCCCGACCGGGTAGACGAGCGCCTGCATCTTCTCGTCCCACGATCCGTACGGTTGGTTGTCGACGCTCCAGCGACGCTCGTTCTTGACGACGTCGCGCTGGTTGTCGAGCTTCTCCTGGGTCATGGCTGGCAGGAGGCTCGCCATGCGGTCCGCCTCGAGCCAGAGCGCCAGCTCCAGCTCGTGGCCGGGGAGAGTCTCGAAGTAGTTCGTGCGGTCGAGCCAGGTGCTCGCGTTCAGCGTCCCGCCGGCGGCCTGCACCAGGCTGAAATGCTGGCCCTTCTCCACGTTCGCCGATCCCTGGAACATCATGTGCTCGAACAGGTGGGCGAACCCGGTCTTGCCGGCCTTCTCGTGCTTGCTGCCCACGTCGTACCACAGGTTGACGGCCACCAGCGGGGCACTCTGGTCGCGCGACAGGACGACGCGCAGCCCGTTGTCGAGCAGGTGTCTCTGGATCGGAACCTGGGGCAAGAGCACCTCCGGGAAGGACCGACGCGGCCGCCCGAGGGCGGCCGAAGGATGAGGTCGAGCGTGAAATGGTGAGCGCCCAGGGATTCGAACCCTGAACCTAGTGATTAAGAGTCACTTGCTCTGCCGTTGAGCTAGGCGCCCGCTCGATTTGGACCGATTCACGCTCACATTCAGCGAGTGACTGTGTTTCGGTCCGGGAAAGGGTTTGACCACAGCGCTTGTCGAGCGTATAACTGTGGGTAGTTGAGATCCGCAGTTGAGGCTCCACGCCGTGGCCAGAATCCCTATCCCAGAGGTCGAGTCTAGCGCGGCGACCGTGGTCGGTCCACTGCGCGACTCGTTCCTGCGCCACCTGGCCGCCGAGAATCGCTCACCCTCCACGCGCGTCACCTACGCCGCGGCCATCGACCTGCTGGCCGCCTTCACGGCTGCGGCCGGCATGCCGGACCTGACCGAGCTGCGACGCGAGCACATCGAAGCCTTCCTGGTCGACCTAGGTCGACGCGGGCAGCGACCGGCGACCCTTGCCAACCGCTACCGCTCGCTCCAGCAGTTCTACAAATGGCTGCTCGAGGAGGGCGAGATCAAGGTCTCGCCGATGGCCCACATGCGCCCGCCGCACGTCCCCGAGGAACCGCCCGACGTGCTGCGCCCGGAGGAGCTCCAAGCGTTGCTTGCATCCTGCGTTGGGACCGACTTCGAGGACCGGCGTGACCACGCCATCCTGCGGCTGTTCCTCGATTCGGGGATCCGGCTGGCCGAAATGGCGGGGTTGCGCGTGACCGAGATCGACTTCGATCACAACATCGCGGTGGTCATGGGAAAGGGCAGCCGTCCGCGCGCCGTCCCGTTCGGCAAACGCACCGCCAAGGCGCTCGACCGTTACCTCCGAGCACGGGCACACCATCCCCACGCGGGCGACGAATGGCTGTGGCTCGGCAAGCAGGGCAAGCTCACGTCAACAGGCGTCGGGCAGCTCGTGCGCCGCCGAGGTCGGGAGGCCGGGATGCCGAACCTGCACCCGCACCTGTTCCGCCATACCTACGCCCACACGATGCTCGCCGACGGCATGCAGGAGGGCGATCTCATGCGGCTGGCCGGCTGGCGCTCACGGCAGATGCTGGCCCGCTACGGCGCCTCAGCGGCTGATGAGCGCGCACGAGCGGCGTATGCGCGCCACAGCCCCGGGGACCGACTGTGAACCCCGTCCGCCAAGGAGAGTGGAAACTCGTTGAGCATGGGCCAAACGCTCCGCCAGTCCGAGCTGGATGGCGCGTGCCCGACTCGCAATTCTTGCTGGCGAAAGTTGCGTGATGGATTACGCTGCCCTGCTCCTCGCATTCGGTGCCATCGTTGGCGCTTCGTTCGGGGCTACGTCACATACAGAGTAGTCCGCAGCGCGCGAAGGAAGACCGGCTCCGAATGCACGAGCTCGACTCCGTGATCGACACCCGTGACCGTCTGCTTGACACGGCCACGGCTGGCAGATGCGATCGCGAACCTGGAGGTCCAACACGTCACCGAGTTCAGCCTGGCCATGCGCTCACTCCGCTACGGCCGCGCGATCGAGGATGTGGAGTGGACCGATCCGCGGATCCGTCAGGAGACCGCGAGCCTTCAGCCGCTCCCAGATGGTGATCCGTGTCATCGGGTTGCTGGGGAAACCCTCGGTCACGATGAGCGCGACTGCGTGCAAGAAGCGATGGAGGGCGAGGTGGACAGCGGCAGCCCATCGAAATAGCTGGGACCGCTGCACAGGGGTTCGTGGCAGGTTCGACGAACGAATGCTGCCCATGGCGACAGATGGTGCGGGGTCTACGTCGCCGGCCGCTCGCTGGCCGCGTCTTGCGAGCCAGCGCGCAGGCGGGCGAGTCGCGACCGCGGAACCAGTACACCACCTGCGACGGCTGCCTCTTGGTTGGTATCGTTCGGCATCCAGTCGAGTGGCCCAGCCTCGGCTCCTAGGAACGGCAAACGGCCGGGAGTCGGTCTCTCTCTGCACGGAAGTCGGGTCACGCGCCAATATGTTGCGGGGCGTGAGCCAGCCACGCGAGGTCGACGACCAACGGGCGTGGCGCGCTATTGTTTGACCGACGAGCGCGCTCGGTCCGGCTCAGGGCCACTGCCTCTGAAACTTACCCCGGACCGGGGTAGCATCAAATTTGACATGATTCTTACCGGCCTTGGGAGACTTTCTGGCTTGACGAAGCTCGCAGCCTGCTAGAGTCCGGCAAGGCACCGGTCCGGGCCTACTCGCGGAGGCGATTCTTGTGGGCAGTCCGTCGCGGCGCATTTTCGTCGCGGTTCTGAGCGCAATCCTTCTGTACCAGGGCAATGCGCTTGTCCCGCCAGCAGTCCTCTCCATTGATCCTGAACAATCTTCGGGCGAGGCCGATGTCAGCAAGCTAGGCTCGGCGCAGCTGCCACCGGGCGCTGAGGAGACCGTCGAGCCGTTGTCAGCCGACGCGGGATACGACAACTTCAATCGAACTTCGGTCAACCCGTATTGGGGCTTCAGTTCGTCCGGCTTCAGCTGGGGCACCAACAACGTCAGCAATCAATGCACGGGATACACGTCGTCGGTCGATGGGCAGCTCGGGGTCATGACCGGCGCGGCCGGCGCCAGCTGCGCCATCTGGGGCTCACTGCTTCAGACCCATCGTCCCGGCGTCGGCAACCCGGCGGTCTGGAAAGGGCCGAGTTGGTCCTTCACGGCAGAATTCAAGATCAGTGCCGCCGACAATAGCCGGATCCGGTTCGGGTTCCTCGAGAATTTCACGGCCCGCTTCCCGAAGTACATAGCGATGACGATGTCCCCGGCCGGAACCGTGAGCATGCTGGCTGACGCGCCGGGAGGCTTCAGTTCCACGCCGTTCTCCTTCGCGTCGAATACCTGGTACTCGCTGAAGTGGGTGCAGGCATGGGGAAACCAGCAACGCCTGAAGGTCTGGCCGTCGGCTGCCGCAGAACCCAGCGGCTGGCTGCTCACGCACAGCCTCGCAGGGGAGAACACCGGGTACCTTGATGACGGGTCTTTCGGCGTGTTCTACAACTCGAACTCTGGCGCGACGTCGTCGTACTTCGACAACTTCTCATTCGGGGCCGCCCCCATCCTGCCCGACCTCCCGGCGCCACCGGGCACCGAGGACAATCCGCCGTACGACAACCAGGAGAGTGCCGGCGATCCGGTCAGCACCTACACGGGCGCCTTCAGCGACACGGACGTTGACCTATCCATCCCGGGCCGCGGTCCGAGCATCGCGTTCGCGCGGTCATACAACAGTAACGATACGCGGGTCAGCCCATTTGGGACCGGCTGGACCCACGCCTATAACATCCGCCTGACCTCGCCGGGCGCAGGCAGTGAAGACGTCATTCTTGTCGGTCCCCAGGGGCGGAGCGACCGCTATGTCTATTCGGGCGGCAGCTTCACAGCCCCGTCGGGCGTTCATCGCGGTCTGGTGCGAAACGCTGACGACACGTACACCGCCACGGATAAGTCTCAACGCGCCTGGTCCTTCGATGGATCGGGCCGCCTGACGCAGATCCGGGACCGCTTCGGCAACGTCTCGAACCTGTTGTATGACGCCAGCGGCCAACTGAATGCGATCTCCGACCCAGCCGGGCGCGGCTCGCTGACCCTCGCGTACACCAGCGGCAAGCTCACCTCGGTGACTGACTGGGCGTCACCCGCTCGCGTCGTCACCTACCAGTACGACGCCAGTGGCCGTCTGTGGAAGGTGACCGATCGTGAGGGCAAGACCACCACCTACACCTACGACGGCATAAGCCACCGCCTCGCCACCGTCACCGATGCGCGCGGCAACGTGGTCCTCACCAACACCTACGGTGCCGACGGTCGCGTTGCGACCCAGAAGGATGCGCGCGGCCTGGTCACCGGTGACGTCAGTACCTTCGGCTACGTCGTCAATCCAGACGGCACGCGGGTCACCACCATCACCGCGCCACCGACCTCAATCGAGCCGTCCTTCAGCCCGACGCTGGCTGACTCGTACGACGCCAATGGCTGGCTCGTGCAGCGGGTGACGCGTCCCAGCTCGACCCAGACGCTGACGCAGTCGTTTACCTACGACACGGCCGGCAACCGGACCTCGGTCACCGACGCACGCGGCAACCGCACCGACTTCTGCTACGACGTCGACTACGCCGGCAACCCGATTGCAGGCAACAGCGCCGACCTGACGCGCCGGATCGAACCCGCCCCGACGGTGGGTGCCAACCGACCGGTGACCCTCATCGCATACGACGCCAAGCACAACGTCATCCAGACGGTGGCACCCAAGGGCGTGCCATCCGGCAGCACGGCGATCTGCTCGACCGCCCTGTCGGGCGTGACCGCCACCTACGTGGTCGACTTCGCCTACGATGCAGCCGGCGCGGCCCTCACCGCCGCCACCACTCGCTTCACCGATCCGGACAGCGGCGTACGCACCGCGGTCACCAAGTACGAGTACGCCGATGCCGCCAATCCGGGCCTCGTCACGCGCGTCACATCGCCCCGCGGCAACACCGGCCCGTCGCCCGACTACACCTACGCCACATCCTTCACCTACTACACAACCGGTTCGAGTGCCGGCCTTCTCAAGGACGCGACCGATGCGCTCGGTAACAAGACCTCGTACACGTACGACGCCGTCGGACGCCTGACCTCAATCGTCGATCCGCTCGGCAACGCCGCCGGCGGCGTCCCGGCGCAGCACACCACGCAACTGTCGTACGACAAGGAGGATCGGCTCCGCTTGCAGACGCTGCCCGCGCCGGCGCCCGGCGGCAGCGGGCTGGTCACTGAGACCCGCTACGACGCGGTCGGCAACCCGACCGTCCGCATCGACGCCAACGGCCAGGTCACCACCTTCGGCTACGACGCACGCAACAGCCTGGCCAGCGTCACCGAGAGCACCCAGCTATGGTCGGACCCGGCCGCTCCGCCGGCCTCGGTCATCACCACCGAGTACGCCTACGACGCCGGCGGCAGCGTGACCCGCATCACCCGCGCCAAGGGCGATGCCCAGAACGAGCGTGTCGTCGACTACGCCTACGACGGCCGCGGTCTGATGCGGCGCGAGACGCAGTACCCGGCCTGGCCATCGACCGCTGGACCGCTGATCAGCGCCTCCACCTACGACGCCAACGGCAACCGCCTGACCGCGGTCGATCCACTCGGCCAGACCACGACCTTCGGCTACGACGCGCTCAACCGGCTCACCGGGATCGACTATTCCAATCCGGCCACGGCGGACGCCACGTACGCGTACGACGCGCACGCCAACCGGACGTCGATGAGCGACGGCACCGGCACGACGACCTACGCCTACGACGAAGCCGACCGGCCCATCACCGTCACCAGCCCGGGCGCGACCACCGTCGGCTACCGCTATGACCTCGACGGCAACCGTACCAAGCTCATCTACCCCGACGCCACCGCGGTCAACTACACCTGGAACAAGGGCGGCCAACTGAGCTCGCTGGCCGACTGGGCCTCGCGCTCGGTGGCCTACGCCTACACCGCCGACGGCCTGCTGCGGACCGCCACCAACCCGGACGCCTCGGTGGCGACCCACACCTACGACAACGCCAGGCGGCTGGTGGACATCCTCCACGCCGGCCCCAGCGCGCAGGTCCTCGACCGACTGGCCTACACCCTCGACCCGGCCGGCAACGTCACCGCTCTCGCCAACGGCAGCCTCGCCGCGCAGTTCGCCCGTCCCGACGGCCTGTCGACCTCCAATGGGACATGGACCGGCACCTTCGCCGACATCGGCGAGACGCCGGCCGACGACGCCACCTTCCTGGTCTCGCCGGCCGGCCCGACCAGCGCCAACATCTACGAGGTCAGCCTCGGCAACGTCGAGGCACCCCATACCCGCACCGGTATCGTGGTCCGCTACCGCTACGCCAAGAGCGGCAACAACTCGGGCAAGACCACCAACCTCACCGTCGAGCTGCGCCAGGGCGCGACGGTCATCGCCTCCAAGGCCCACCCCAATATCCCGGGCGTCGATGGATCGGGTTGGCAGGCGGGCAGCTTCACGCTGACCACGGCACAGGCCAACGCCATCACCGACTTCGCCGACCTGCGGCTGCGCTTCGTGCCGTCCAGCAGCGGCGGCGGCCAGTCGCGCAAGGCCCAGATCAGCTGGGCGGAGGTCGAGTTGCCGAGCTCGGGCGACCCGAGCACCCTCGTCACCTACAGCTACGACCGGCTGTACCGCCTGACCGGCGCGCAGGATGCGTCCGGCACGCGCAGCTACACCTACGACCCGGTCGGCAACCGGCTGACGGCCGGCGCCACCACCTCTGCCTACGACCGTGCCGACCGGATGACCTCCGCCGGATCGACGTCGATCACCGTCGATGCCAACGGCAACCTGACCGCCAAGGGCGCCGATACCTTCGCCTTCGACCAGGCCAACCGGCTGACCACGGCCACGGTGGCCGGCGCCAGCGAGAC
>JALZJE010000242.1 GCA_030859955.1 Chloroflexota bacterium
CGCGGTGCCGGTAGCGGCCCTGCTCGCCCGTCCAGGCGGTGGGTACGGGGGCGAGGTGGTCGCCGGCGGGCGCCGCCGCGTGGTGCCGGTCCGAACCGGGCTGTTCGCGGGCGGCCTGGTCGAGATCTCGGGCCGTGGAATCCGCGAGGGCGTGAAGGTGGCGCTGCCCGATGAATAGCCCGGTAGCGCAGCTCGTCGGCGTTCGCAAGACGTATCCCGGGCCGGTCGAGGTGCTGCGCGGCGTCGACCTGTCGATCGCCGCCGGTGAGCTCGTGGCGATCGTCGGCCCATCGGGCTCCGGCAAGTCCACGTTGCTCCACATCATGGGGACGCTCGACCGCCAGAGCGCCGGCGCGGTCCACATCGCCGGCCACGACATAGCGGACCTCACCGACCGCCAGCTGGCGGGGCTGCGCGCGACGTCGATCGGCTTCGTGTTCCAGCAGTTCTTCCTCATCGACGGGATGACGGCGCTCGACAACGTGGCCCAGGGGTTGCTCTACGCCGGCGAGCCCTCGGCCGGGCGGCGTGACCGGGCGCGCGAGGTCCTGGAGCGCATCGGGCTCGGACACCGCCTCGGCCATCATCCGGGCCAGCTCTCGGGGGGCGAGCGCCAGCGGGTGGCGATTGCACGGGCGCTGCTGTCGCGGCCGGCGCTCGTCTTCGCCGACGAGCCGACGGGCAACCTCGATACCCACACCGGCACGCAGATCCTGTCGCTGCTGCGCGAGCTGAACGCCGACGGCACAACGGTGGTGGTCATCACCCATGACCTCGAGCTGGCGGCGGCGCTGCCGCGCCGGGTGCATATTCGTGATGGCCTGATCGAGGGAGATGACGGTGGCTGAGCCGACGGCGACGAGGCTGTCGGCGGCGGACACCTTCCGGGTGGCCAGCGTCGGCCTGCGCACGCGGCGCCTGAGGGCCGCGCTGTCGGCGCTCGGGATCGCCATCGGGATCGCCTCGATGGTTGCCGTGCTCGGCATCTCGGAATCGAGCAAGGCGGACCTGCTCTCCACGCTCGACAGGCTGGGCACCAACATGCTGACGGTCGCACCCGGCCAGACCTTCACCGGGGAGGACGCCGAGCTGCCCGCGGCGGCGACATCCATGATCGCGCGCCTCGCCTCGGTCGAGACGGCCTCGGCCACCAAGACGACGGACGAGACGGTGCGCCGCACCGACCGGATACCGGAGGAGGAGACCGGCGGAATCTCGGTGCTGGCCGCGGATCCGAACCTGCGGCGGACCCTCGGCGCCGGGATGCGCAGCGGCGTCTTCCTCAACCGCGCCACGGCACGCTACCCCGCCGTGGTGCTCGGCTCGATCGCCGCGCGCCGGCTCGGGATCACCCGTCCAGGCGTGAATGTCTACCTCGGCGAGCGCTGGTTCACCGTCATCGGGATCCTTGGGCCGGTCACCCTCGACCCGGACCTCGATCGCGCTGCGCTGATCGGCTTCCCGATTGCCAAGCGGCTATTCGGCACGACGCGCTCGCCGTCCACGATCTACGTACGCGCAAAGACGGATCAGGTCGCCCAGGCCCGCCGTCTGCTCGGCGCCACCGCGAATCCCGAGCACCCCGAGGAGACGGAGGTCAGCCGTCCCTCCGACGCGCTGGCCGCCCGCGCGGCCGCCAAGTCGGCGTTCACCTCGCTGTTTCTGGGGCTCGGCGCGGTGGCGCTGCTGGTCGGCGGTGTCGGAATCGCGAACGTGATGGTCATCTCGGTGCTCGAGCGCCGTTCCGAGATCGGCCTGCGGCGCGCCCTTGGCGCTACCCGTCGCCACATCTGGGCCCAGTTCCTGTCCGAGTCGCTGCTGCTCGCCGGCATGGGCGGGGCGGCCGGCACCGCGCTGGGCGCGATCGTCACGGCCGCGTATGCCTCGAGCCAGGGGTGGAGCGCCGTCGTTCCGCCGGCGGCCATCGTGGGTGGGCTGGGAGCGGCGATGGCCATCGGCGCGGTCGCCGGGCTGTATCCCGCCGTCCGGGCCGCGCGGCTGGCCCCGACCGAGGCCTTGCGGACGGCATGATCGATAAGGAAATCTTCAGCTTCGACAGGGAAGATGTGACGCGTGCGCATCCTGGTGGTGGACGATGAGCCGGCCGTGCGCGAGGCCGTGGAGCGGGCGCTGCGGCTCGACGGTCACGCCGTTGATCTGGCCGCAGACGGTCGTGAGGCGCTCGAACGGATTCAGGCCGGACGCCCGGACGCCCTCGTGCTCGACGTGTTGATGCCGGAGGTGGACGGCCTTCAGGTCTGCCGCCGGCTGCGGGCCGCGGGTGACCGAACGCCGATCCTGATGCTCACCGCCCGGGATGCGCTCGGCGACCGCGTC
>JALZJE010000276.1 GCA_030859955.1 Chloroflexota bacterium
GGCAGCCGTCGAAGGTGGGATTGGTGATTGGGACGAAGTCGTAACAAGGTAGCCGTACCGGAAGGTGCGGCTGGATCACCTCCTTTCTAGGGAGATATGTGGAGCCGGTTCGCCGGATCCACGATCCCAGGTCGATCGGTCAGCTCACCGTAAGGACCGATGCTCGAGGGAGCATCGGTGAATGAGCTGAACCGCCCTCGAACTCGAACGACCTGATTCCCGCTGAGTCAAAAGATTCCTGTCACTCTTCAGCCGCGCAAGCCATAGCGAAGCCGCTCCTCACGGGGCGGCTTCTTCGTGCCCGATTGGTGGGTGGTGGCGGTCGAGCCTCAGACGTTGACGGCCGGAACGCTGATGATGCCGAGCCAGCCGAGGGCAGCGTACAGAATCATTCCCAACGCCAGGAGCCCGAGGATCCAACCGGTGAACCGGCGCGATCGCGGGCTGATCTCATGGCCGTCCGGCCTTTCGGCGCGCTGCGTACGCTCAGCACGCCTTGCCTCGAGGCCAGCCCAATCGTCGAGACTCGGACCTGGATCGAAGCCCGGACTGTCGAAGCCCACCTTCATCTCCTCGCTGCAGGGGGTCAGCATACCCGCCGCGTCCGACCCGTCTGCTTGCGGAACGGCGGAGGCGGCTGGTACCATGCCGCCTCCCGAGGGGCGTTTAGCTCAGCTGGTTAGAGCACTGCCCTGATAAGGCAGAGGTCTCTGGTTCGAGTCCAGAAACGCCCACCACCTCCCCTCGACGGATGGAGAGCGCGTGTCCTCAGATCCGGCCGTTTCTGCGCCGATGACCGACGACCGCCCGATGGGAATTCTCAAGACGCCGAACGAGGATCGTGCGCTGCACGCTTCGCTCGGGGGCATCGTGTATGCCCGCCATCCGGTGCGGACTCATCTCGTGACCGCGGCCGATGACGCCGTCGAGGTCGTCCAGCGGTACGTTGGCCCGCTCGATGGGAGTGTTCGCCTGGTTGCGATCAGCGAGCGCATGGTGGCCATCACGCAGGGCCGGTCGTATCCCATGGATCAGATTCGCGCCGGCTCACTCGCGCGGCTGCTCGTTCGGTTCGTCACGCGACCCGGATACGGGATCGGCCTGGGCACTCCGCAGACGATGCAGCTGGCGATCGACGAGGTGGGTGCGCCAAGGATCCTGTTCGCCGCCGCGGCTTCCGCGCTCACCAAGCCGTTTGGCATTCACGGTGTCTTCTATCGGCTCGCAGGCCGCCAGGCGGCGGCCATCGACGGGCCGACCAGCTACACGATCGCGCCGTATAACCGTTCGGCAACGCTGGGACCGAGCGATCCGGATCGCGCGGCACGGACGGTCGCGGCGGCCCTCGACGCGCCGGTCGCGATCATTGATGCCAATGATGCTGGCTGCGCCGTGCTGGGCGCCAGTCCCGGGGTTGATCGGCGCTTCGTGCAGCGCCTGTTCGCCGATAATCCACTCGGTCAGGCGGCCGAGCAAACGCCCATCTGTGTCGTCCGGGAGGCCAGCTGGCCGGCCGGCGATGAGCTTCCTCCCGAGCCGAAGCGACGCCTGACTCCGCCCTAGGCGAGAAGGTGGACGCCCGAGAGCTCATCCTCACGCTCTCCTGTCCCGACCGGGGCGGAATCGTATATGCGATCGCCCGCGGCGACTGCACGGCGTTGCCGAGCTGGCACGGGTGGGACGCGATGTCGAGTGCGTTGCACTGGCCAGGTCGGTCCGATGGCATCTCGAGCAATCGCGTGCTGCTGCACGGTGACCGCACGGTGGTCTTCCGCTAAGGCGCCTTTGACCGGTACCGCGGCGACGGATACGATGCCGGCCGTGGGGATGTAGCTCAGCTGGGAGAGCACCTCCTTTGCAAGGAGGGGGTCAGGGGTTCGAGTCCCCTCATCTCCACCACGAATCTGCACCGATGATGCGCCGTGATCGCTGTTGACCGGCACAGGCGGGGATGCTACAGTGATTCGGCTCTCGCGGGGACACCAACGCCGGTCCTCCTCGCGTCGTTGTGACAAGCCCAATTGATTCATCTTCTGACCGCTGCGCGCGACGCACGTGGCGCCCATCGGTCAGCGGGTACATCGCTGACGCCGTGACAGTTCAGTTGCACGGGCGTCGACCGGAAGGCTCCGCGCCGACCGGCGGCCAATCGCACGAGCCAAGACGGCGAGCATCCGATCGTCGGGTGCGCGACCTTAAGAATCGAAGAATGGAAGCATCGATTTCGTCGAGGAGATTCCGACGCGACCGCATCGACGCGACGGCCAGCACCGTGCTAGCCGCGTGAAC
>JALZJE010000308.1 GCA_030859955.1 Chloroflexota bacterium
TCGGGCAGCCGCGCACCCAGCGGCCAATCCGGGTGCCGGACTGCCTCATCTATCGGCCCCGCGCATGCTCGCCGCCAAAGCGCCGATCTATCGGGCAGCCGCGCACGCCGACACCGCCTCCTGTGCCGCGTGGCCCGACATACCGGGCACCAACGCACCCAGCGGCCCATTCAGGTGCCGGGCTGCCTCATCTATCGGCGCCCGCGGCAGACGTGGGAGGCGGCGCGGCTGCTGGGCCCGCACTACACTGACCCGATGGACCCGTGGGCGCCGCTCGAGACCGAGGATCCGGAGATCGCGCAGGTCGTCCGTGACGAGGAGGAGCGCACGCGCGCGCACCTCGAGCTGATCGCATCGGAGAACTATCCGAGCCTGGCTGTCCTCCAGGCGATGGGATCGGTCCTCACCGGCAAGTATGCGGAGGGGTATCCCGGACGGCGCTACTACGGCGGCTGCGAGGTTGTGGACGTCGCCGAAGACCTCGCCCGCGACAGGGCCAAGGAACTGTTCGGCGCCGAGCACGCGAACGTGCAGCCGCATGCCGGCGCGCAGGCCAACATGGCCGTCTTCCACGCGCTGCTCGAGCGTGGAGATACCGTCCTGGGCCTCAGCCTCGACCAGGGCGGTCACCTCACTCATGGCTCCCCGGTCAACTTCAGCGGCCAGTATTACGATTTCGTGCCGTACAACGTGGACCGCGAGAGTCATCTGATCGACATGGACGAGGTGCGCGCGATCGCGCGGGAGCATCGGCCCAGGATGATCCTGACGGGGGCCACCGCCTACCCACGGCTGTGGGACTTTGCCGCGTTCCGTGACATCGCTGACGAGGTCGGCGCCCTCCTCGTGACCGATATGGCGCATATCGCCGGGTTGGTGGCCGCTGGCGTTCACCCCTCGCCGATTCCCCATTCGGACGTCGTCACCACGACGACACACAAGACCCTGCGCGGACCGCGTGGCGGCATGATCCTGTGCCGGGCGGCGCACGCCAGGGCGATCGACAAGAGCGTGTTTCCCGGTATCCAGGGCGGCCCGCTGATGCACATCATCGCCGCCAAGGCGGTCGCCTTCCGCGAGGCCATGTCCCCCGAATTCAAGGCGGATCAGGAGGCGACGGTCTCCAACGCTCGGGTCCTGGCAGCCTCACTCGCCGACGCCGGAGCATCCATCATCTCCGGCGGTACCGACAACCACCTCATGCTGGTCGACGTCCGTCCCCTGGGCGTCAATGGCAAAGAGGCCGATGCAGCCCTCGGCGAGGTCCGCATCACCGTGAACAAGAACACGATTCCCTACGACCCCGAGAAGCCGATGGTCGGCAGCGGCATCCGTGTCGGCACTCCCGCCGTCACATCCCGCGGTATGCGCGAGGTCGAGATGCGCGATGTCGCGCGGCTGATCGTGGACGGCATCGCCGCCCGCGGCGACGAAGACGCCCAGGCCGACATTCGTCGCCGCGTTGCGTCCATCACGGACCGTTTCCCGGTTCCCGGCCTCCCCGGCACGCGCGCCGTGGCGGGCATCCCCGCCTGACACTTTGGCGCTTGCGGGCGGCTCACCGCGGTCGTGGGACGTTTGCCTCGGGGCGCAAGTAACTACGAAGCTGAGGTGCATCTCGTCGGTGGTTTGCGCCGGAGCGCAAACGATGGCCGTGCCGGGCTCGAATCAGCACAGAATGAGCCTCATCGGGCAACCTGCCTCGTAGTTAGTTGCGCTGGGGCGCAACACGTGGGTCGCGGGACGCCAATGGCGGCAGAAAATGAGGGGCTCCGGTATACTCCCGGCGTCCGACCGCTGTGAGTCGAACTCAAGAATGAAACAACTTACGCCGCTGGAGCTTCTCAAAATCCTGGCCCAGGTGACCGGGATCATGGTTGTTCCGATGGTGGGGGGCGCTGTTGCCGGGCTCATCACCGATGGGCTGCTGGGAACCTCGCCACTGTACGTGCTGCTCGGGATGGGGATCGGATCGCTGATTTCCGCCATCGGCATCTGGCTGCTGATCCGCGCGGGCGTGCGGAAGGGGTACACGACGGCAGTTCGCGACGGGGATGACAATCGCGGTGGCTGACAGCTCCCCGGGCAAAGGTCCGTCGTCCACGCGCCCGCCGAATTGGGCGCTGGGCATGGACCTCGGGATTCGACTGGGCGTATCGGTGGCAATCGGCCTTGGTGGCGGACTGCTGCTGGACAACTGGCTTCAAACGAGCCCGATCTTCACGCTGATCGGCATGGTGCTGGGCATCGGCGCGGCGATGGTGACCATCTGGTCCGTCGCCCGCGATGCCATGAGGAGATAGATGCCTGAGGAAGAGGGCGAGAGCCTGATTCACGTGGCGATCGAGGCGGAAGAGCTGTTTCAGCTCGGTCCGCTGTCGTTCACGAACTCGATGGTTGGGGCATTGCTGACCTCACTCCTGCTGGGACTCGCGGCGTGGTACATCACGCGCCGCTCCTCACTGGTCCCCGGCCGCCTCCAGAGCGCGCTGGAGCTCCCGGTCGAGCTCATGACCGGCATCGTCAGCGCATCCAGCAGCCGGTGGCGCGGCTACGTCGGGCTCATCCTCGGCTTCTTCCTGACCATCCTGGTCGCGAACTGGATCGGCCTGCTGCCGGGCGTCGGGACCATCGGCATCACCCACATCGACGCTGCCGGCCACGAGGCGGTCATCCCGATCGTGCGGCCCGCATCGGCTGATCTGAACTTCACCCTTGGCCTGGCGATCGTCGCGTTCATCATGTTCGTGTACTGGGGGATCAGGGCCAACGGACCGGGCGGCTACCTCAAGGAGCTTCTCGGCGAGCCGCTGTACATGGCGCCGCTCATGTTTCCGATCAACCTGATCAGTGAGCTCAGCCGGCTCATCAGCCTCTCGATGCGGCTCTTCGGCAATGTCTTCGCCGGCGAGGTGCTGTTGGCCACCATGATTGCACTCGCGCCCATCCTCATTCCGGCCGTCTTCCTGGGCCTCGAGGTCCTGTTCGGCTTCGTCCAGGCCCTCGTCTTCGCGCTGCTGGCCATGACCTACATCGCGACGGCCATCGCGGAGCATCACACCAGCGACCATGGAGAGGCCGATGCGGCCCATCCCGATCAACCGACCGCGGCCGAGCCCGCGCACGCTTAAGGCATGATCCATCGCCTGCCAGATCCGGCAGGCGTCATGACAGGAGGAACGAACCAAGTGGACTCAAATCTCGCCGCCGGGCTTGCCATGGGCCTCGGTGCCATCGGCCCCGGCATCGGCCTGGGCATCGCCGTCAGCAAGGCGATGGAGGCGCTCGGCCGCAATCCCGAGGCGTCGGGCGCGATCTTCGTGCCGTACATTCTCGGCATCGCGCTGGCAGAGGCCATCGGAATCTACGCCCTCGTGGTCAGCCTGCTGCTCATCTTCGTCGCTCCCGGCGCAGCCTAGCCAGGCGCCGAGAGAAGGAGACAGCGCATGGGCGCATTCTTCGAGGCATTCAGCGTCGATTTCCTGAAGCTTGCCTTCCAGGTCATCAACTTCCTGATTCTCCTGTTCCTGCTGAATCGATTCCTGTTCAAGCCGATCCTGGCTCGACTGGACGATCGCAGCGCGAAGATCAGCAAGGGCCTGGAGGACGCCGAGGTCGCAGCACGCGACCGCGAGCTCGCTCACGCCGAGCGCGAGGCCGCCGTGGCCGAAGCGCGCAAGGAGGCGAACGAGATGATCGCGCGTGCCAACAAGATCGCGGAGGACACGCGCAACGAGATCCTGACCAGCGCGCGGACGGAAGCGGAGAAGGTGTCGCTCCGAGCGCGCGAGGAGATCGTGGCGGAGAGGGACCGTGCGATGGCCGACATCCGTGGACAGGTGGCGGAGCTCGCGCTCGCGGCCGCGGGCAAGCTCATCCGCCGCGAGATGGACGACCCGACGCAGCGACGCCTCGTCGAGGAGTTCCTCGCCGAGGTCCGCCCGACAGACACGTCACGCAGCTGAGCTGATGGCACGACGCGAGACGGCCGCCCGTCGCTACGCCGATGCGGCCTTCCAGATCGGCCGTGACGACGGAACGCTCGAGACGTGGGAGCGGGACCTTGCGACCCTCCAGGCGGCGCTGAGCGACGAGCGGCTGCGGCGGCTGGTCGAGCACCCCGCCGTTCCCTTCGCCGAGAAGGAGCAGGTGCTTCGGCGAGTGGCCTCGGGCGTCTCGCCGGAACCGCTCAGCCTGGCGCTGTTGATGGTCCGACGCGGCCGTCCCGGCGCCATCGACGCGATGGTCGAGCACTTCGGCGAGCTGGTGCGCAGGGAGCGCGGCATCTCGCTGGCGGAGGTGCGCACCGCGCTCCCGCTCGACGACGGGCAGCGAACCGCGATCACCGAGCGGCTGCGAACGCTGACCGGCGATCGCATCGAGATCAACGAAGTGGTCGACGAATCGCTGATCGGCGGCCTGTCCGTCCGCATCGGTGACCAGCTCTATGACGCAAGCGTGCGCAGCCGACTCGAGCGCCTGCGCGCCCGGCTGACCGCATCCAGGTAGGAAGGAACTCCATGGCGATTCGATCGGACGAGATCACCTCGATCATCCGTAGCGAGATCAAGGGATTCGACGAGGGAGCCGACGTCAGTGGCGTCGGGACCATCGTCGAGGTGGGCGACGGGATTGCCCAGGTATACGGACTCTCCGGCGCGCTGGCGCAGGAGCTGCTCGAGTTCCCGAACGGGATCATGGGCATGGCGTTCAACCTCGAGGAGGAGACGGTCGGCGCCCTCGTCCTGGGCGATTACACGCAGCTCGCGGAGGGCGACCAGGTCAAGACGACCGGCCGCATCGTCGAGGTGCCGGTTGGCGATGCCCTCATCGGTCGGGTCGTGAACCCGCTCGGCGAGCCGATCGACGGCAAGGGGTCAATCGATACCACCAAAACCCGACCGATCGAGCGCATCGCGCCGGGCGTCATCGTGCGCCAGCCGGTCGACACGCCCGTGCAGACCGGCATCAAGGCCATCGACTCGATGATCCCGATCGGCCGCGGCCAGCGCGAGCTGATCATCGGCGACCGGCAGACCGGCAAGACGGCCATCGCCATCGACACCATCATCAACCAGAAGGGGCAGGACCTCATCTGCATCTACGTCGCCATCGGCCAGAAGCAGTCGACGGTCGCACAGGTGGTGGCGCAGCTGGAGGAGTCGGGCGCCATGGAGCACACGATCGTCGTGTTCGCGGGCGCATCCGACCCTGCACCACTCCAGTACCTTGCCCCGTACGCGGGCGTGGCCATGGGCGAGGAGTTCATGGACTCCGGACGCGACGCCCTGTGCGTGTACGACGACCTGTCAAAGCACTCCTGGGCCTATCGCCAGGTGTCGCTGCTGATGCGACGCCCGCCCGGCCGCGAGGCGTTCCCTGGCGACATCTTCTACTCCCACTCCCGCCTTCTCGAGCGTGCGGCCCGGCTGAACGAGGAGAACGGCGGCGGATCGTTGACCGCGCTGCCGATCATCGAGACGCAGGCAGGGGACGTATCGGCCTACATCCCGACCAACGTGATCTCGATCACCGACGGCCAGATTTTCCTCCAGGCCGACCTGTTCAACCAGGGACAGCGTCCCGCTGTCAACGCGGGCATCAGCGTGTCGCGGGTGGGTGGCGCGGCCCAGATCAAGGCCATGCGGCAGGTGGCCGGCAAGCTGCGCATCGACCTCGCGCAGTACCGCGAGCTCGCGGCCTTCGCCCAGTTCAGCTCCGATCTCGACAAGGCGACGCGAGACCAGCTGACGCGAGGCGAGAAGACGACCGAGATCCTCAAGCAGCCACAGTACGAGCCGCTCCCCGTCGAGAAGCAGATCGTGATCATCTGGGCCGCCACGAACGGCCTGCTCGACGACGTGGCGACCAACAAGATCGCGGAGTTCGAGTCCGGCCTGTATCGCCACCTCGAGTCCGGCTACGAGGACGTGCTGCCCACCATCGTCAAGGACAAGGTCCTGTCGGACGAGACGGTCGCCACGCTGGAAAAGGCGGTTGCCGAGTTCAAGCGCCAGGGCGGCTACGGCAAGACCGAGGACAGCGCCGCCGCGCCGGAGGACCAGGATGGGCCCAAGGCCGATGCGCCGAAGGCCGATGAGCCCGGGCCGGCCGAGGCCGCAATCGAGCGCGACACGGACCTGGCCGAGGAAGCCGCCGCCGATATCGCGGGCAAGCCCGTCGAGAAGTCGTGATGACCATCATCAGAGCCGACAGCAGTCGCGAAATATATACGTATATACGCGACGGCTCGGAGCACCGGAACGCGGCACGGGGTTAGTTAGATGCCGAGCCTCAAGGACATTCGCGGCCGGATCGGATCGGTGCGTAACATCGCCCAGATCACCCGGGCGATGGAGATGGTGGCTGCCTCGCGCATGAAGCGCGCCCAGGACGCCATCCTCGCCGCGCGTCCATACGCGGATGAGCTCGAAGGGGCGCTGAGCCGCGTCGCCGGAGCCGCGGGATTGACGGAGGAGATCGATCCTCTGCTGGCGGCTCGGCCCATCCGGCGGGTAGCGATCATCGTGATCACCACGGACCGCGGGCTCGCGGGCTCGCTGAACGCCAACGCCACGCGATCGGTCCTGCGCTGGGTGGCCCGGCGGGCATCGACGACGAATGGTGATGCGCCGATCGAGATCGAGGCGATCACCGTCGGCCGCAAGGGCCGCGACGCGCTGCGCAGATCGGGTGTTCCAATCGCGGCACACTTCGCGCAGCTCGGCGACCGGCCGTCGTTCTCGGACATCACGCCCATCGCTCGCCTGGTGACGGAGGATTTCCTGGCCGAGAAGTTCGATGAGATCGACATCGCCTACAGCACCTTCGTGTCCACCCTCGCGCAGAAGCCGGAGATCGACACGATCCTGCCGGTCGTCCGGCCCGAGATGGCCGACGAGCACGAGCGCACGAACGACGAGTACCTGTTCGAGCCGTCGCCGGAGGCGGTTCTGCGGCGGCTGCTGCCGCATTACGTGGCCATCAACATCTATCGGGCCGTGCTCGAGAACAACGCATCGGAGCAGTCCGCGCGCATGATCGCCATGCGCAATTCAACCGAGAACGCAAACGAGCTCATCGGCGACCTGACGCTGGTCTACAACAAGACTCGCCAGGCGACCATCACCCGCGAAATGATCGAGATCGCCTCCGGCGCGGAAGCGCTCGGGTAGGCAGAGGAGAAGAACAGACCGATGGCGACCGGTAAGGTGATCCAGATCACGGGCCCCGTGATCGACGTCGAGTTTCCGCCCGGCGAGCTCCCCGATATCTACAACGCGCTGGAGATCACGCGTCCGAAGAAGGCGGATTCAACGGGCGCCGATGAGACGCTCGTGGTCGAGGTCCAGCAGCACCTCGGCAACAACTGGGTGCGCGCTGTCGCCATGTCGACGACCGACGGTCTGGCACGCGGGCTCGACGCGGTCGACACCGGCGCCGCCATCACGGTTCCGGTGGGTGAGGCAACCCTGGGTCGCGTGTTCGACGTGCTCGGCCACCCGATCGACGGCAAGGGCGACGTCAAGGCGGAGAAGTTCCTGCCCATCCACCGCGAGCCACCGGCCTTCGACCAGATGGAGACCGAGGCGCAGGTCTTCGAGACCGGCATCAAGGTCATCGACCTCATCGCCCCCTTCCGGCGCGGCGGCAAGGTCGGCGTCTTCGGCGGTGCCGGCACCGGTAAGACGGTCATCATCCAGGAGCTGATCCGCAACATCGCCGCGGAGCACGGTGGCTACTCCGTCTTCGCCGGCGTCGGAGAGCGGTCCCGCGAGGGAAACGACCTGCTCGGCGAGATGACCGAATCGGGCGTCATCGACAAGACGGTCATGGTCTTCGGCCAGATGAACGAGCCGCCCGGTGCCCGGCAGCGCGTGGGCCTGACCGCGCTCGCCATGGCCGAGTACTTCCGTGATGAGGAGGGGCGCGACATCCTCCTGTTTATCGACAACATCTTCCGCTTCACGCAGGCAGGCTCGGAGGTGTCCGCGCTCCTGGGCCGCATGCCCTCGGCCGTCGGCTACCAGCCGACGCTGGCGACCGAGATGGGCGACCTCCAGGAGCGCATCACCTCGACCAAGAATGGGTCGATCACTTCGCTCCAGGCCATCTTCGTTCCCGCGGACGACTATACCGATCCGGCCCCTGCGACCACCTTCGCCCACCTGGACTCGAC
>JALZJE010000348.1 GCA_030859955.1 Chloroflexota bacterium
GCCGAAGAACCAGAAGATGTGCTGCCACAGGACCGGGTTGCCGCCGACGCTCGGATCGAAGAAGGATCCGCCGTAATTGCGATCGATGAAGAGCGCGATCAGCCCAGCGGTCAGAACCGGGGTCGCCAGGAGGATGAGGACCGCGGTTACGAGCACCGTCCACACGAAGATCGGCATCCGGAACAGCGTCATCCCCGGCGCGCGCATCTTGAAGATGGTCGCGATGAAGTTGACGGCGCCAAGGATGGATGCGGTGCCGACCAGCGTGAGGCCGATGATCCACAGGTCGGTGCCGACACCCTCGGCGCGATTCGTAAGTGGCGCATACCCCGTCCAGCCCTCCGCCGCGGCGCCACCGAACAGGTAGCCGCTGAAGATGAGGAGGCCGCCGAGCGGCAGGAGCCAGAAGCTCAGGGCATTGATGCGGGGGAAGGCCATGTCCGGGGCACCGAGCTGGAGCGGCACGATGTAGTTGCCGAAGCCCGAAAGCGCCGGGATGATGAACAGGAACAGCATGATCGTTCCGTGCATCGTGAAGGCCTGGTTGTAGGTGGCCTGGTCGAGGAACTGGATCCCAGGAATGGCGAGCTCGCTGCGGATGAGCAGCGCCAAGATGCCGGCGGCGAAGAAGAACAGGAAGCTGTTGACGATGTAGAGGATCCCGATTTTCTTGTGGTCGACCGTCGTCAGCCAGTCAAGGACCCAGGAGCGCCCGTAGGTGCCGGCGCGTGGCTCGAGCGTGGTGGTTGCCATGTCTTCGCTGGGCTCCGCTACTCGGTGACCGTCACGTCGCCCACCATCGCCTGTGGATGAGCGTCGCAGATGAACCGGAACTCGCCGGCCGGAAGCGCCGGAACGTTGTAGGTGATGGTGCCGGGCTCATTCAGGAACTCGCCCGTGAAGAGCGCCTCACCGCCGTCATAGATGGCGACGTTGTGCGGGACGGCCTCCTGGTTCTCGAAAGCGATGCAGAATTCCGTATCGGCCGGCACGTCGAACTCGCCGATGTCGAACTGCGTGTTGTTCGCCTTGATCTCGACGATGGTCGTGCACTCGCCGCCACCGGTCGGTGGGGGCGTCTCGCCGCTGGCCAACGCCGCAATGTACTCGTCATAGGCCGGGCGCTCCATGGCCTCCACGACGAACTTCATGTCGGCATGCCGCAGTCCGCAGAACTCCGCACATTGGCCGGCGTAGGTACCGGCCTCGGTGATGGTGAACTCGAGCTCGTTGTCGCGGCCGTTCGCCCCGAGATCGATGAGGTCGCGCTTGATGAGGAACTGCGGGACGTAGAACGCGTGGTTCACGTCGATCGCATTGAGCACCAGCCGTACCGGCTCGCCCACGGGGACGGCGAGCACCGGCGGCTCATTGCCGCTCGGCTCGACGTCCGGTCCGTCCTCATAGCGGAATACCCAGTTCCACTGGAAGCCGTCGACCTGGATGACCACGCCCGGGTTCTCCGAGCGCGCGTCGATCTTGCCGAGCGTCACCATGCTGAAGCCGAACAGGATGAAGACGATTACGGTCGGGATCACGGTCCAGACGATCTCGACCTTCGTGTTGCCGTGAAGCTGCTCCGGAAGCGTCTCGTCGCCCGGCCTGCGCCGATAGCGAACGATCGCATAGAGGATGAAGCCCTCGACCGCCACGAAGACGATCCCCGCCAGGATGAGGACGATGATGTACAGGTTGAAGACGTCCCTGCCGACCTCGGTCTTCGGCTCGGGCGGCAGGAGACAGCCGGCGAGCAGACCGATGACGAGCAGGGGTGCGCTCACGCGGATCATGTTCCGCAGCCGAGGATTGGCCACCAGTCTTTGCATCAGATGGTTTCGAGGCTCCTGGTTCAACCGACACGTCGTGAGCGCGGTGGGATCAGGCACGCACGCTCAGAGGGCTGACGGCGGCACCGGCACATTGTAGCGAAGGCCGTCGCCGCGGCGCCACCGGTATCGACCGCCCCGTCGGTGCGCGAGGGACGCGACGCTCAACCCGCGCCCACGAGCTCCGGGCAGGCAGGATCTTCGTGCGGCAGCACCGGCCGCGCCCTGATGCTGAACCGACGGTCACCGTCATCGGTCCACAGCGTCGCCTGGTTCGCGGCCGCCAGCTCCTCGAGCCACGTGGTACCGAGCCCGCCGTCGGCCACACCGCAGCGAGTGCCGTCGGCAAAGTTCGCTTCCACTTCGCCGAACGCTGAGGGGTCATCGCCGGTGGGCCAGTCGCGGACCTGCTCGGCCAGGTCGCCACCCTCGACGGGCTCGCCTGTCACGTCGCGGACATACAGCCGGAACGCCTCGGGCTCGTATGGCTGCCATCCCTCGGCCTCCCAGGCGTCGGCCGGAAGCCAGGCGTCCAGGGTCATCAGTCCGTCGTTGAGCTGGCCGAGGACACGGTGGGCGTCGATCTCGGCCGAGCTCATTCCGGGCGGCGGGTCCATATCGGCCATGACCGCGCCCAATCCGTAGACGCTGACCGTGACGTCCTGTCCACCGGCATGCAGCGTGAAGCGCGTGTCGCTCGCGTCAGCCACGATGCTCTGTGCCCCGCGGAGGTCCAGGTCGGCCGTGAACAGGTTCGTATCCTCGACGCCGCTCAGGATGGCCTGGATGCCTGATTCGGTCAGGGTCCGCTCGATGAGCGGCGGATATGCCGGTCCGGGGAACTCCATGGTCTGGGCGCCCTGCATGATGACGCGCCCGTCACCGAGCATGACGAACGCTGGCAGATTCGTGACCTGGAACTGGACGGGGACCATGCCACCGGCGAAGTCCACCACCAGGATCGGCTCGTCTCCGGTCGGATGATCGATCGCTCCAGGCTCCTCGCTACTGGCCCCACCGCTCGCGGGTGGAACCGAAGCGCCCGGCGATTGGCCGGACGATCCTCCGGATGACCCGCCCGGTGCGGCGCATGCGACGAGAGCGAAGGACAGCCCGAACAGGCCCGGCATGATGCGTTTCATGGCCGCAATGACGCCGGAGCGCGCGACGCGGTTCCATCGATTTCGCGCCAGAATATGGCAGATGCGCCGTGCCCTGCTCCTCGCACCGTTCGCCGGTTCGCTGGTGTTTCCGCGCCCCGTCCTGGGACACGGCGCGGAGGCGCCGCCGCCCACGCTTCCTGGCGTACTCCTCGATTGGAACTTCGACCCGGTGGCGCTCTTCACCATCGTCGCCGCGGCGGTCGGCTACCTGTGGGCGGTCCGCCGCGTCAACACGGCGCATCCGGGGAATCGGCAGCGCCCCTACCGGACGTGGGTGTTCCTGGCCGGCCTGGCGGCGATCGCGGTAGCGCTCCTCTCACCCATCGAGGCGTACGAGGGGAGCCTGTTCAGCGTGCACATGGTCCAGCACATGCTCCTGGAGCTGGTGGCTGCACCGCTCCTGCTTGCCGGAGCACCCATCACGCTGACGCTGCGCACGGCGAGTCCATCGGTCCGAAAGGCCCTGCTGGTGGTGCTCCACAGCCGGCTCGTGCGCGTCCTCTCGTTCCCGGTGATCGCCTGGATCGTGTTCGCGGCCGTCAACTGGGGCTGGCATTTCAGCGTCCTCTACGACCAGGCGCTCGAGATCCGGGCCCTCCACTACCTCCAGCACGCCACCTTTTTGGGCGCGGCGCTCCTGTTCTGGTGGCCCGTCATCGGCGCCGATCCATCGCCGTGGCGACTTCCACATCCGGTCCGGCTGCTCTACCTCTTCCTGGCCATGCCCCAGAACTCGTTCCTCGGGGTGGCGCTCATGTCCGCCCCGACGGTGCTCTACAAGCACTACCTGACCAACGGCCGAACCTGGGGCATGAGCCCCCTCGACGACCAGGCACTGGGTGGCGTGATCATGTGGGTCGTCGGCGATCTCGCCTTCCTCGCCGGCATGGCCGCGGTCGTCGCGCTGTGGGTCCGGCACGAGGATCGCCGCACCGCGCGGCTCGACAGGCGTCTGGCCGCGGAACGCGCGTCGCGGGCCCGACACAGCCATGCAATTTCGGGCATGGATGCCGATTTATGAGGCACGCACGCACATCACGATGCGGTTGCGTGCCAGCGCGCCCGATATATCCGGCAGGATGACTCCGGGCAGGTGCTTCCTGCGCGTCAGGACCCGATATATCGGCTCCGGGAGAAATGTCCTCAGGCGAGGGGGATTCGAACCAGGGCGTCGGCCGCCACGGCCGCGAAGAGCAGGGTCAGGTACGTGATCGAGTAGCGGAAGAGCGTGATCGCGGCGCGTCCGCTCGCCGCATCGGACCGCAGGCGCAATGCCTGGACCAGGAAGACCCCGCCGAGCAGCACAGCGGCCACCAGGTAGACCCAGCCCATCCCGGCGGCCGGCAG
>JALZJE010000354.1 GCA_030859955.1 Chloroflexota bacterium
GGGTAACGAACAGGCGGCAGGTGTTCGTATCTACCACCGCCACCACCGCGCTGACGCTCTCGTCCACCATGCGTGCCAGCTGGAACAGCTCGGCCGTCGGGCCGGCGGCGACCTGCGTATCGAACTGCACATGAGAGCCGATCGCCTCCCACAGGCCGATCCGGCTGGATGCGAAGACGGCCACGCCATCGAACTCGTTGAGATCCTCGTTCTCCAGGAGGTGTTCGATGCGGACTCGATCGGCGTCGAACGACTCGCGCGCGCCCGTGTGCGGGTCGAGGGTATCGGCGATGGCATTGAGCCGATCACGGACGACGGTCAACTCGTTGCGTTCGCCCGGCCGCTCCCCGTGGGCCTCGGGCCGGACATCGATGTAGACGCTGAGGATCGGCGCCTCGGTGGACGTGGCCTCGGCGAGCCGGCGCATCAGGTCCTTAAGTCGGGCCTGGTCGGGCCCAAGCTTGGTGGTGGTCGGAGTGGTGGTCATGAACGACGGTCGAGCAAGCGTCGTGCCGTGCAACGATCGGCCACGTGGTGACATCGAAGCCATGACTGAAGCAGCAGGATCTACCGGCATGGAAATCGCGGCGGCACGGACGACGGACGTCACGCGGGAGGTGCGTGGCGAGTTCGATGATCGGTTCCAGAGCGTCCGCGGCCGCCTGACGGCAGTCTGCATCGCCCTCGCCGGCGCGGACGACGCGCCGGATCTCGTCCAGGAGACATACCTCCGCGCGAGCGATCGGCTCCACCAGCTCCGCGATCCGTCGCTGTTCGAAGCGTGGGTGGTGAGGATCGCCATGAACGAGGCAAAGGGCCTCACCCGCCGAGCGCGGCGAGAGCGAGACCGGTTGTCCGGCGTCCACCGGGCGGAGGTGGCGCCAGGTCCAGACGCCGCGCTCCGCGAGCTCGTGGAGCTGCTCTCGCCACGGCAGCGAGCGGTCATCGTCCTCCACTACGCCTACGGCTACCGCCTCGGCGAGGTGGCTACCCTGCTCGGCCTTTCAGAGATCAATGTCCGGACGCTCGCATTTCGCGGGCGCCGAGCCCTGCGCAACCAGCTCGAGGAGACGGCGCCATGACCGGCAGGAACGCCTTTGACAGATCACTCACCGATGCGCTGGCACCGATCGCCGACGCCGCTCCGCTACCCCCCGGTCTGCTGCGCGTCCCCGGCTCATGGATCCGCTCCGGCCTGGCGGCTCCTCTCATGCGCTCGCTCGCCGTCGCCGCCGTCGTGGGGGCGACGGCCGTCGTGACCCTGACAGGGATCGCCGCCCTCCGCGGCGAGCTCTCCGTGCCGTTCATCGGCGCGCCCCGGGAGCCCGCCGCCATCGCGAGCCTCGCCCCGGACGAGATGCGGTCCGTCGAGGAGGCCGACCGGATCATCAACACGACCCTGACCGCAGAGGAGTCCGCGATGCTCGTCAACGCGCATGGGGCAGTCGTGGAAGCCTGCATGCAGGAGCTCGGCTGGGACTACGAGGTCGGGACGGCCACGCCCGAGACCGAAAGCGGCGGACCGAGCTTTCCGTCGCGCCTCGAGCAGTGGACCTTCGCCGACGTGTCATCGACCGAAATTGTGGGATACGGCTTCGAGTCATACCTGGCGGAGCACGCGGTGTGGTTGCGGGGATTGGACGAGGCCGAGGGTGAGGCTCGCACCCTCGATCCCGACACCCTGAAGCCGGACGACGCCGCCCGTTTCTACGTGGACTTCTTCGGGACGGAGGAGGAGCGCGTCGAGATCGTCGAGCGAGACGGCTCCGGTGCCGGGCGCGCGGGTGGCGGATGCATGGCGGAGGCAGACCGAGCGCTCTACGGTGACATCGAGCGGGAGATGTGGCTGCGCGATGCCAGGGGCACCGCCGAATCCGACATCTGGGTAACGACCCTTGAGGACCAGGCCGTCGTCGAGGCGTTGGACTGGTGGAGGGATTGCGTGGCGGAGCGGGAGGTCTACTACGCGGACCCGGAGCAGGCCTTCAGCGGGGCTCTGAAGTTCGCGCAGGCGAGCGACCATGCCCAGGAGCGCCTCATCGCGAGCGCCGATGCCGTTTGCAAGGTGGAGTCGGGCCTCGACCGCGCGGTGCAGGCTGGCTTTTTGGCCGCGACTAACGCCGTGCTCCCCAACCTCGAGGCCGATCTGCTGGCACTCCAGGAGCTCGAGGAAGAAGCCCTGGCCCGAGCCAGGGAGGTGTCCGAAACGACATCGCCATGATGCGGAACCACTGACGGCCACGGCGGCTTGAGCCTGCCACATGACAGGGTCTGTCAGGAATAGCCGCATGGTAGATTGCGGCCGTGGACAATCGGTTGCTCGCCTTTGTGCGCATCGGCTTCGGGCTCCTGGTGCTCGTCGCGCTGGTCGCGCAGATCAGCGTGCTCGCCGACCAGGGCGTGTTCAACCCGACGCGCTTCTTCGCGTTCTTCACGGTGCTCTCGAACCTGTTCGCGGCCGTCGTGCTGCTGGAAGGTGGCCGGCGCCAGCTCATCGGGGCTGCACCAGTCCCGGACATGGTGCGCGGCGCATCAGTCGTGTACATGACGGTCACCTACCTCGTGTTCGCCGTCCTGCTGTCAGACCTCCAGGAGCAGCTGCAGACCAACGTTGTGTGGGTCGACACCGTCCTGCATCGGCTCATGCCGGTGGTGGTCCTGGCCGATTGGTTGATCGATCCGCCGCGACGGTCGATCGCCTTCCGCCCGGCGCTGATCTGGCTGGCGTATCCCCTCGTATGGATTGGATTCACATTGATCCGTGGCGCGGTGGACGGTTGGTATCCGTATCCATTCCTTGATCCGGAGAATGGTGGATATGGCACGGTCGCGCTCTACGCCGTCGCCATCCTCATCGGGTTCCTGGTGGTCACGTGGGCCGTGGCGATGATCGGCGCCGCCCTGCGCGCGCGCCGCGCGGACTGACCGGGCTCAGGCGTTCGCGGCCGCAACATCGCCGACGACCTCGCGTCCGCAGGCGTCGAGACATTCCTCTTCCTCGCCGTTCACGATGCCCGCCACTCTGGGTTGGCAGGCACGATGCCGAGCGCGGAGCCGACTCATAGCGCGCGCGGCGCCGTCACCTTCCCCGGCCAACGGCCGATGAAGCTGACCGCAACGATGATGCTGACCGTGGACGGCGTGTACCCTGGGCCCCGGAGGCCCCGATGAGGACCGACGCGGCGATTTTGACCGCGGGGGATGGGTCGCGCCGTTCTTCGACGAAGAGACCGGGTGGTTCGTGACCTCGGTGTTCGAGCGCGCGGATGCGTTGCTGCTCGGACGCAAGACCTGGGATATCTTCGCGGGGTATTGGCCGCACCACGACGAGGGCGACCCGGTCTCGCACGGCATCAATGTCCTGCCCAAGTACGTGCCCTCAACCACGCTCAAGGATCCCGACTGGAACACCCACGTCATCGAGGGCGACGTCGAGGCGGCGGTGCGCGAGCTCAAAGCGATGCCCGGGCGCGAGCTCCAGGTCCATGGCAGCGGAGACCTGCTCCGGTGGCTTCTCGAGCGCGACCTCGTGGACGAGCTCAACCTGCAGCTCTACCCCGTCGTCGTGGGCGACGGGCTGCGGCTGTTCCCGGAGCAGGGCCAGACGCACGACCTGGCGCTGGTCGAGTCGCGATCGACGCCGTCAGGCGTGACGATCCAGACCTACCGGCCAGCCGGCCGCGCGACCTTCGGGAACGCGGGCTGAGCACCGCATTCGCTCGTCAGGTGCGCAGGTAGACCGATTCGTGCTCGATGATGGGTCCGTAGAGGTCGAGCTGCTCCTCCTCGTTACCGTTCATGAGGTAGGTGTTGAACTGCGTGACGCCGGCCTCGCGCAGCTGGTCCAACCGCTCTCGGTGAGCTTCCGCAGGTCCGACGATCGCAAACCGGTCCGTGATCTCGTCCGACACGAACCGCGCGTTGTCGCTGCCGACCTCGGCGTGGTGGAGGTAGTTGTAGCCCTCGCGGTTCTCGACGTACTTCCACAGCGCCTCAGGCAGTTCGTCCTGGGGGTACTTGTTGATCAGATCGACGACGTGGTTGCTGACGAGTGCCGGAAACCATCGGACCTTGTCGCGGGCGGTCGCGACGTCGTCGCTGACGTAGGCCGGGGCTGCGGCCATGACCTCGATCGCATCCGGGTCTCGGCCGGCCGCTTCAGCTGAGGCACGAACGAACGACATGCACCAGCGGATGATGTCGGGGTCGGCGAGCTGGAGGATGATCCCGTCCGCGACACGGCCGGCGGCCGCGAGCGCCATCGGCCCATATCCGGCCACCCAGATCGGCACCGGCCCGTGCTGAGCCCACGGCATCTGGATCTCCGTGCCGTCCAGGCTGATCTGCTCGCCGGCGGTCAGCGCGCGCACGGTGCGACAGCATTCCTCGAGGTAGGCGACGGTCGTGGGTTTCTTGCCCATCACGCGTCGCGCGGAGTCTCCGCGGCCGATCCCCAGATCCATCCGGCCGCCGGTGATCTCATTGAGCGTCGCCAGCGCGGAGGCCGTGACGGTGATGTCGCGCGTGGCCGGGTTCGTGACGCAGGTGCCGAGGCGCATGTCGGTCGTGGCGGCACCCATCAGCGTCAGCAGCGGGTAGGGATCGCGCCACAGGACGTGCGAATCGAACATCCAGCCGTACGTGAAACCGTTCGCTTCGGCGCGCTTGGCCAGGTCGACGCTGCGATCAAAGCGGTGATCCGGCTTGAGCGTGAACCCGAACTTCATACGTTGCTCATCCTCCGCTGATTCGGGTGCACCGTGTTGTCATTCTTGACTCCCGCCACGCTGATGCCCGCCTATCGTGGACCACACGCAAATCTGGCAACGTCATGCCGGCCGCGCCGCGGCATCCGGGCCTGGGACGTCGATCGTGAGGTCGCCCTCGCCGGCACGGAACAGGATCATGTCGAGTGCCTCTTCGCCAGCACTTACGTCGCGGTGGACGATCCACGCCGGCATGTGGCCCACGTCGCCGGCTCCCACCTCGTTGGCATTCGAGCCATCCTGGCCGAACTCCCAGCGCAGAACGCCGGACAGCACGCAGGCGTAGCTGTCCCACTCGCCGTGGTGGTGCCAGCCGGACGCGGCTCCCGGCTCGAGACGCAGGAACCCGACCCAGACACCTTTGAGGTGAAACGCCTGCTCGCCGCCGACGCCAGCCGGCAGGCCTGTGGCGGCCTGGCGCTGATCGGCGCGGACGACGCTCGGCTCCGTTCGGTCAGCCACGAGAGCCGCTCTCCTCAAGGTGCCACGACACTGTCACAGGATATATCACTAACGGTATATTCGGTGATTGGAGCCGCGGGCGCCAATCGAGCAGGCGGCGGATCGGCTCATCGAGCAACCGCTACGGTCGGACGAGGTCGTCATAGGCGTCGGGGCGTCGGTCGCGGTAAAACTGCCACAGCTGGCGCACCTCGGTTACCTTGTCGAGGTCAAGGTCGCGGACGATCAGCTCCTCGTCGTGCGCATCCCCGACGTCACCGACGAACTGGCCGCGCGGATCCGCGAAGTAGGACTGGCCGTAGAAATCGTTGTCGCCGAGTGGCTCGATGCCGACTCTGTTGATGGTGCCGACGTAATACCCGTTTGCGACGGCATGACTGACCTGCTCGATTCGCCAGAGGTACTCGGACAGTCCGCGTGACGTGGCGGAGGGAATGAAGACCATCTCCGCGCCATTCAACCCCAGGGCACGGGCACCCTCGGGAAAGTGGCGGTCGTAGCAGATGTAGACGCCGACCTTGCCCACCGCGGTATCGAAGACCGGGTAGCCCATGTTGCCGGGGCGGAAGTAAAACTTCTCCCAGAAACCCTTGACCTGCGGGATGTGGGTCTTGCGGTACTTGCCGAGGTACGTGCCGTCGGCGTCGATCACGGCAGCGGTGTTGTAGTAGATGCCCTGCGCGTGCTCGTCCTCCTCGTACATCGGGACGATCAGCACCATGCCCGTCTCTTTCGCCAGCTCCTGCATACGCTTCGTGGTCGGACCATCGGGGATGTGCTCGGTGTAGCTGAAGTACTGCGGATCCTGGACCTGGCAGAAGTAGGGCCCGTAGAAGAGCTCCTGGAAGCACATGACCTTCGCGCCATCGGCCGCCGCCTTCCGGGCGTACTCGATGTGCTTCTCGATCATCGACTTCTTGTCGCCGGTCCATTCCGCCTGGAGCAGCGCCGCCCGGACGTTTCGCGCCATGAAGTTCACCCTCCGCAGAGCCGGATCGGCTCGCACTGATGCCTGATAGGAAGCCGATACTCTACACCGGCTTTCGCGGGCGAACGGCATTGCCGGTAGGCTGCGCGACCCATGAACCTCCTCGATGCGGGCGTGCTCGTCCTGGTCCTGATCGGCCTGATCACCGGCGCGCGCGCCGGATTCCTCGGACCGGTCCTCGGGCTGGTGGGCGCCGCCGTCGGCTTCGGCCTGGCCATCCTGCTGGCCACCATCTTTCGAGAGCAGCTTGCATCGATCGAGCAGCCGATCCGTGTCGTCGCCACCCTGCTGATCCTCGGCGCCTTCGTGGTTGTCGGCGAAGCCACAGGCGCCGCCGTCGGTGCCTCAATGACGCTCGGCATCCGCCGGTCCGGGCTGCGGCCGCTCGACGCGCTGGGCGGGGCGGTCGTGGGCGTCGCACACGTCCTCCTGCTGGTGTGGCTGGTCGGAGGCATGCTGGCGGTCGGGATGGCTCCAGGCCTGGGCGAGGCGGCGCGCGATTCGGTGGCGCTGCGCATCGCGAGGGAGCGGCTGCCGGCACCCACGATGGTCGCCGGAGAGCTGCTCACCCTGCTCGATACGACCGACCTGCCCCAGCTGTTCGCCGGCATCGAGCCGCGACCCGCCGAACCTGTGGCGCTGCCGGCCGACGCCCAGACGCGGGCGCTTGCGGAGTCGGCGCTCGCCAGCACGGCACGCATCAGCAGCGGCGGCTGTGGCGCCGGGCTCTCGGTGGGCAGCGGGTTCTTCGTATCGACGACACACGCGGTCACCAACGCTCATGTCGTGGCCGGCAGCACCAGCACAACGGTCACCATCGACGGAGCCGAGCACCCGGCCGTGGTGGTGGCCTTCGATGACGAGAGCGACCTTGCCCTGCTCCACGTTGCCGGAGCCCAGGCACCCGCCCTCACGCTCAACGCCCAAGCGCCGCAGCGAGGCACGGCGGGCGTGACACTCGGCTATCCGGGCGGCGGCGACCTGACCGTGACCGCTGCCGCCGTCACCGCCGCGTACGAGATCAGCGGCCCCGACATCTACGGCAGTGGGGCTTCACAGCGCAGCGTGGTGGAGCTCCGTTCGGGGATCCGACGCGGAAACAGCGGCGGGCCGCTCATCGTGGCGCCCGGGACGGTGGGCGGGGTCATCTTCGGCGCGTCCAGGCTGAACGCCGAGGTCGGCTACGCCATCGGCGCCGACCAGGCATCCGCCAGCATCGGTCCATTCATCGGTTCGACCGCGGCCGTTGACACCGGCGCCTGCCTGTAGGCTGGCCTGCGAACTGTCGGTGCGTCTAGTTCCAGATGTCGGCTGCGCGCGAAGCTGCCATACACCGATGGCGTCGATGCTAGGCAGCTCCGCGTCCCGCCACTGCGCCGCCACCGGCCTCTCCCACGCTCAGCAGAACGAATGAAACTCCACTCTGGTGTGCCACTGGTCGCCTAACACCGATGTGGTTGATGAATGGCAACTCCGGGTGTGTGGATCTGGCCGAACGGAGCGCGGACGGTTCCCGGAGCGTATCGGCCAAATGTCGCTTCTCAAGCGGCGCCAGCCGATGGGAAAATGCCACGGCCGGCGTGGTCACGCTGGATCGAGAAGCCGACCCGAGGACTACCAGTGCTGAATCCGCTGCAGGCGCTCTTCGCCGCACCATTCCTGCGCCGAATCGGCTTTCACGCGAAGCGGATCGGTGGCCAGATGGACCGCCACTTCTTTGCATCGCTCCTGACCGCAATCACCGGCTTCGTGATCCGTCATCGGCTCGGGCGATGCCAGCTATGTGACCTCGCCCGGCGGATTCATCATCGGCTGGCTGCTCGCCTTCTTCGGCGTAGCCATCGTGGCCGCCATGACCGGCGCGGTCGTCGGATTCGTCATCGATTATCTGCTCAAGGAGGGACAGGGCATGGGCGCCGCGGGCTACACCGACCACATCGTCGTCTGCGGCTGGAACGAGACCGCCCGCGACCTGATCCAGGAGCTGAAGGGAGACGAGTTCACCACGAAGGTCGTCGTGCTCCATGACACGGAGCGCAATCCCGCCGGTGACGGCGTGTATTACGTGCGCGGCGACATCACGAACACCGACGACCTCGAGCGCACTGGAATCCGGGAGGCGAGCTCGGCCATCATCTTCCCGGCGAACCGTTCGAACGAGGCGGACATGCGGTCCATCCTGGCGGTCATGGCGATCGAGTCGATCGCGCCGAACGTACGAACCGTGGTCGAAGCAAACAACCCGATGCACGTCGACCACTTCCGGCGCGCCGAGGCCGACGAGATCCTCGTGACATCCCGCCTCGCCTCGCGCCTGCTCGCCCGTTCCGCGCTCTATCCTGGGCTCTCGGAGCTGGTGACCGACATCGTGTCCGGCGGGGACGGTTCGGAGCTCTATCGCGTGGCACTCCACGGCGACTACGTCGGGCTGTCCGTCGATGAGCTTTCGACCAAGCTGCGCGGGGAGCATCGGGCGACGTTGCTGGCGGTAACGCGAGATGGACGTTCGATGACAAACCCCCAGGCAAACTTCCGGCTCCAGGCGGGTGACGATGCCGTGGTCGTGGCGGAGGGCTTGGGCGACCTGCGCCCGCTCGAGCTGCAGCACGAGTAGCCGCGGGCCTCGACGCCGTGGCTAGACTATTGGCACCAACGACAATCACCCGAGCGAATCATTCGCGGCGGCAGGCGGAGGGAGCCGTCGCCAAGAGTGAGGAGCGCCGAATGTCTGGATTACATCACGCCTTACGGCCGCGCGGACGCGCACTCGGCGGTGCGCTCATGGTCATGATCCTGGCACTGGCCGCCTGCCAGCCGCTCGGAGAGGGCGAACCCGAGGGCAGTAACTCGGCCACATCAGGAGGCGACGGCGGCACGGGTCGCCTTTCGATCGCCACAGGCGGAACCGGTGGTGTCTACTTCCCGCTTGGCGGTGGTCTCGCAGACCTGATCAGCGAGAACCTGGAGGGCTACACGGCTTCAGCCGAGGAGACGAACGCGTCGGTCGACAACATGAACCTGATCGGTGCCGGTGACTCCGACATCGCCTTCGTCCTCGGTGATACTGCGTCTGACGCGGTGGCGGGCGCTGGCGAGTTCGAGGGTGGCGCCATCGAGGCGTGCGCCATCGGCATCCTGTACACGAACTTCACGCAGCTGGTGGCGTCGGCCGAGAGCGGGATCACCAGCGTCGCCGACCTCGAAGGCAAGCGAGTCTCTCTGGGCGAGGCCGGGTCCGGCACGGAGGTCATCGGCCTGCGAGTCCTGGAAGGCGCGGGCCTTGATCCCGACGCCGATATCGAGCGCGCGCAGCTCGGTATTGCGGAGACCGTCGACGCGCTGCGTGATGGCACGCTGGATGCCGGCTTCTGGTCCGGAGGCCTCCCCACCGGTGCCCTGGTCGATTACGCCAGCACGGGCGACATGGTCCTCATTCCGACGGCTGAGTTCGCCGCCGATCTGCAGGGCACCTACGGCGAGTACTACTTCGAGTCGGAGATTCCGGCCGACACGTACGAAGGGCAGAGCGAGGCCGTCGGGGTCCTTGGGGTCCCCAACGTCCTGGTCGTGAACACGAGCATGGACGAGGGACTCCAGGAGCAACTGACCGCCCTGCTGTTCGAGCACAAGGACGACCTGGTGGCCGTTCACCCGGCGGCCGAGGAGCTCGACCAGGAGACGGCGGGCGACGTCGCCTTCATGGATGTCTGCCCGGGGGCGCAGACCTTCTACGGCTCCTGATCGCATGGGCCGATGGCGGGGCCGGCATCTGGCCGGTCTCGCCGTGGTCGTTCTCATGGTCAGCGCCACGGCAGCGGCCGTCGCCATGGCCCGGGGCGATACGACGAGGTGGGTGGTGATCCGCGACGACGCTGGTATGGAGCTGGCACGCACCGCGCTTCCGCCGTCGGGCGCCATCGCCCTCCGCTACCGCAACTCGATATACATGTCAATCGCCGAGGAGCATTTCCGGGTCGAAGGGGATCACCTGGACCTCGTCGAGCTGCGCGCGCAGGAACTCGCGGTTCTGGAGGAGTACTCCACCGCAGTAGGCGGCGTCCGGGACGTTTCCGGCCGACGAATGTGGAGGGTCGCGGTGGAGCGTCCTCCCATCGAGCTTCCCCTGCGAATCCAGGCAACTGCGCTCGGGGAGCGCGTGCTGTTGACGTCGGACGGAGAGATCTCCCTCTGGCGACTGGTCGCCGATCGGGATGACACGCTTGTCGTCCTCTCGATCGAACCGCCGCCGTGAGCGACCAGGCAGCGCGCGATGCCGCCCTCATCGCCGAGTACGACGCGGAGAAGCCGGCGCGGACATTGTCCGGCTGGCCGAGAAGGGTCGTGTGGGCGCTCGGCGTCGGTCTTTCGCTCTACGCCATCTACTGGGTTCTCGCGTGGTTCGGCACCATCACCGCGAACATCTATATCCCCGCCTTCGCGGCAGTTGCGCTCGCCATGACCTTCCTCGTCTACCGTGGCTGGGCACGCCACAGGGAGGCCGTGGAGGAAGACCGACCGGACAATCCGCATCCGGTGGACTGGATATTGGCCGTCCTTGCCGCGGTGCCGATGGTCTACGCAATCGTCTTCTACGAGGAGTTCAGCCGGCGCGCGGTCGTGCCGACCGACCTCGATGTCGCCATGGGCCTGCTCGCCATCATCTTGATCCTGGAGGCCACTCGCCGCACGGTGGGCTGGATCATGGTGATCGTCGTCGCCCTGTTCATCGCATACGCCTATTTCGGACCGATCCTGCCCGACGTCATCGCGCATCGTGGCTACGCGCTCCCACGCTTCATCGGCCACGAGTACCTGACCTCGGCGGGCATCTTCAGCACACCACTCCAGGTGGCCGCCACGTACATCATCCTGTTCACGATCTACGGCGCCGTCCTCGAGTACTCGGGCGCGAGCAGGTTCTTCCTGGACGTCAGCTTCGCGGCGTTCGGCCAATCCAGTGCGGGGCCGGGGCGGACCGTGGCCCTCGCAGGATTCCTGCTGGGAACCGTGTCTGGTTCCGGCGTGGCAACCACGGTGACGCTGGGTAGCGTGTCATGGCCGCTGCTCAAACGGGCAGGATACCCGCAGGCCCAGGGCGGTGGCGTGCTCGCCGCGGCCGGCATCGGGGCCATCCTGTCCCCGCCGACGCTGGGAGCCGCGGCCTTCATCATCGCCGAGTTCCTGCGGGAGTCGTACCTGGTCGTGCTGCTCCTGGCAACCGTGCCGACGCTGCTCTACTACCTGGGCATCATCCTGGCGGTGGAGCTGGACGCTCGGCGCTACCGAACGCATGCGGTGGCGGTCGAGGCTCCGCCCCTCGGACGACAGCTGCTGCGATACGGATACCACTTCAGCTCGCTGTTCGCCATCGTGATTTTCATGGTCCTCGGCATGACCCCCTTCCGCGCGGTCGTCCTGTCGACCGGCCTGGCCTTCGCCCTCAGCTTCCTGGATCGCAGCCACTGGCTGACGCCGCGCCGGCTATGGGATTCGCTCGCGGCGGGAGCCATCGGGGTCCTTCCGGTGGTTGCGGTGTGCGCTGCATCCGGGATCATCGTCGGGGTGGTGACGTTGACCGGGCTGGGGCTGAAGCTGGCCGGGATCATCGTCGCCCTGGCAGCCGGCAACCTGGCGCTGACGGCGCTCTTCTCCGGCATGGCGGTCATGCTGCTTGGACTTGCCGTGCCGGTGACGGCCTCGTTCATCATCGCCGCGGTCATCATCAAGCCAGCATTCGATGCCTTCGACGTCCCCAGCTACGCCTCGCTGATGTTCATCTTCTACTACGCGGTGCTCTCGGAGGTCTCGCCGCCGACCGCGCTGTCGGCCTATGCCGCGGCGGCAATCACCGGAGGCAGCCCCACTCGGACCATGATGATGGCCTGGCGCTATACCCTTCCCGCCTTCCTGGTGCCCTTCGTCTTCGTGCTGGCTCCCGCCGGCGAGGCTCTCCTGCTGCGCGGGCCGATCCTCACCATGCTGTGGGTGATTCCGGTCGCGGTGATTGCCGTCGGGGCCTTGGCCGTCGCGACCGGAGGATGGCTCCTGGGTCCGGCGAAATGGCCCGAGCGGACGCTCATGGCTGGCGGAGCGCTCGCCCTGCTTTATACGGACCCGCTATTCGTGGCCGGTGGCCTGGCCGCAATCGTGGCTGGTCTGGCGGTGCATGTGCTGCAACGACGCGGCGCCCGCGACGCGCCGGTGCCAATCTGAGCCGATGGATCTCGAGCTTCGCGGACGAACCGCCGTCGTCGGTGGCGCCACCTCCGGATTGGGCCGGGCCTCGGCGAACGCGCTGGGGGCCGAGGGCTGTCGCCTCCTGATCTGGTCGCGCGACGAGGCTCGCCTGTCGGCAACTGCACAGGACCTTCGCGCCGTGCATGGCGTCGACGTTGCCTTCGTGGCCGCCAATGCGACATCCCCAGAGGCCGCGGCCACAATCGCATCGGCCGCTGAAGCCTTCGGGCAGGTCGACATCGTCATCACGAACGCGGGCGGGCCACCGACCGTGGATCCGACCGCGACCGACCCGGCGGCCTGGCAGCGCTCCCTCCAGCTGCTGGCGACCACGCCGATCGATCTGGTGACCCGGCTGCTGCCCGGGATGCGGGAACGTGGATGGGGGCGCGTCGTCTCGATCCTGTCGAGCGGGATCCGCCAGCCCATCGGCGACCTGGTGTACTCGAACGCCGGCCGCTCTGTGCTCGCCGCCTGGTTGAAGACCACGGCGCGCGCGATCGCAGCCGAGGGCGTGACGCTCAATGGCGTGCTGCCCGGCCGCATCGCGACCCCGCGCATCCACGAGCTGGATTCCGGACGAGCCGACCGAGAGGGCAGCACGGAGGAGGCCGTCCGGGCGGCCCACATCGCGACCATCCCGGCACGTCGTTACGGCCAACCGGAGGAGTTCGCCGCGCTCGTGGCGTTCCTCGCATCCGAACGCGCCTCGTACCTGACCGGACAGCTGATCGCCGTCGACGGAGGGCTGATCGCAGGCATGTAGGATGCTCGCCATGAATGAGCATCCCGAGCTTCTTCGCCGCACCGCCGAGCTTGCGATCGAGTACCTCGACAGCCTCCCCGATCGTCCCGTCGCGGTCCATCACGACGTCCACGAGCTCCGCCGACGGCTCGTCCGCGACCTGCCCGAAGAGGGCGAAGACGGGCGGGCGGTGGTCGAGGAGCTGGCGCGCGTCGGCGGCGAGGGCGCTATCGGCATCGCCGGGCCGCGCTACTTCGGCTTCGTCATCGGCGGCTCACTGCCGTCCGCCCTGGCCGCCGACTGGCTGACCTCGACCTGGGACCAGAACGCCGGACTCTACGTGGCAGGCCCTGCCGCTTCGGTGGTCGAGGAGGCGGTCGGGCCATGGCTCATCGACCTGTTCGGGCTGCCGCCGACGGCGAGCTACGGCCTCGTCACCGGATGCCAGATGGCGCACTTCACCTGCCTCGCCGCCGCGCGACATGCCGTTCTGGAGCGCGCCGGCTGGAATGTGACCGGCCGCGGCCTGTTCGGCGCGCCGGAGATCGAAGTGATCGTCAGCGCGGAGACGCACAGCACCGTTCTCACCGCGCTCCAGTACCTGGGCATGGGGCGTGAACGGGTCCACACCGTGGAGGCCGATGGCCAGGGGCGTCTCATCACAGCCAGCCTGGCCGACGTGCTCTCCGGGGTGCCCGTGGGCACGCCGCTGATCGTCAACCTCCAGGCCGGGAACGTGAACACGGGCTCGTTCGACCCGATCCGCGAGGCGATCGGCCTCGTGCGGCAGCGCGAAGGCGCGTGGGTCCACGTCGACGGGGCGTTCGGACTGTGGGCCGCCGTCAGCCCCGAGCTGGCGCACCTGGTGGACGGAATCGGCCTGGCCGACTCGTGGGCGACCGATGCGCACAAGTGGCTGAACGTGCCCTATGACTCAGGGCTGGCCTTCGTCGCCGACCCGCGCGCCCACGCCGCTGCCATGGCGCCGCCGTTTGCCGCGTATCTCGAGTACGGTCCCGAGCAGGAGCGCGATGAGGTGTCGTGGGTTCCGGAGTTCTCGCGCCGAGCCCGCGGCTTCCCGATCTACGCCGCGCTGCGAACCATGGGGCGTGTCGGGGTGCGGGACCTCATCGAGCGTTGCTGCGCGCTCGCACGACGGATGGCAGAGCGGCTGGAGGCAGCACCGGGCGTCGAGATCATCAACGAGGTCGTGCTGAACCAGGTGCTCGTCCGCTTCACACCGCCCGACGGCGGGGATCCGGATGCCTTCACGCGCGAGGTGATTCGGCGCGTCCAGCAGGACGGCACCATCTGGCTCTCGGGCACCACCTGGCACGGGATGGCCGCCATGCGCATCAGCGTCAGCAACTGGTCCACCACCGAGGCCGATGCGGACGTCGCCACCGACGCCATCCTGCGCTGCGCATCGGCCGCTTCCCCCTCCAATGCCGATCTATGAGGCACTGAGGCGCGTGGAAGTGGAGTGGCGTGCGCCACTGACCGATGGATCGGGCACTCCGGCGCGCAGGTTGGTTGTCATGCGCAGCGGTGCCTCTTCTATCGGCATCGGAGACTCACGATCCTCGATCCAGC
>JALZJE010000017.1 GCA_030859955.1 Chloroflexota bacterium
CCCGCCTTGCGACCGATGAGCTGTCATGCCCATCGGCTACGCTTGGCGGGCCGTGTCGTCTCCCTCACCGTTTCGCTTTCTTCATACCGGTGACCTTCATCTCGACAGCCCTGTCGAGGGCCTGAGCGCCGAGGCACCGCCCGACGTTCTCGCCGTTCTGCGCGGGGCCACCAGCGAAGCGTGGAAGCGAGTCGTCGCCGAGGCGATCACGCATGCGGTTGATTTCGTTGTGATCGCCGGCGACGTGTTCGAGGTATCGAGCCCCACCCTCCTGGGCCAGACGCGCTTCAGGGACGGCCTCGCCAGCCTGGCCGATGCCGGCATTCCCAGCTACGTCGTCCACGGCAATCATGACCCGCTCGACGGGCGGAGCTGGGCGCCGTCCATCGATTTCCCGGCTGCCGTGCACCGCTTCGGCACCGGGGCCGGCGAGTCGGTGCCGGTCGTGCGCGAGGGACGCGAGATCGCCCGCATCCACGGCCGGTCCTATCCGCGGCCGGCCGTGAGCGACAACTTCGCGGCAGCCATGCACGCGGATCCCGCCTCGCCGTTCTCGGTCGGGCTGCTCCACACCAACGTGGGTGATCGGCCGGGCCACGCCAATTATGCGCCATGCTCGTTGGATGACCTGCGCAGCTCGGGCATGGACTACTGGGCGCTCGGTCATATCCACCAGCCTGGGCAGGTCCTGGCCGACCCGCCCGCGTACTACTGCGGCATACCCCAGGGACGCGATCCGGGTGAGCTCGGCGCCCGCGGCTGCTGGCTGGTCGACGTGGACGCCGGCCGCCGCGTGACCTCGAGATTCGTGGCCACCGATGTCGTGCGCTGGCACCCGATCGAGCTGCCGATCTCGGAGCTGGCGGATGACGAGGCTGTCATGCGGTCGTCGCGGACCCTGATCGCGGAGGCGGCCGACGCGGCCGATGGTCGCTCTCTGGTCATCCGGCTCCGGCTCGTCGGCCGAGGGGCGTTGCACGGTACGGTCTCTCGTCCGGGCTATCTCGATCATCTGCGGTTGATCCTGAACGAGGAGCTGGCCGGCGCCCCGCCCTTCACCTGGGTCGAGTCCGTGCGGGATGGGACGCGGCCGGAGATCGATCTCGATGCCCGACGTGACATCCCCGACTTCGTCGGTGACTTCCTGCGGACCGTCGCGGCCGCGAGGCGGAGCTCGCACAGTACCGATCCGGAAGAGCACGCACGCTGGCAGGAGGTCCTGCGCTCCTCGGTCGCCCCGCTCTTCGAGGAGTCTCCGCGCGGGAGACGCTATCTGCACGCGGCCACCCCTGATGACGCCGTGCTCGTGGGTGCCATCCTCGACGAGGCGGAAGCGCTGGGGATCGACCTCCTGCTCGCCGTCGAGGAGGATGCCTGATGCGGATCGACCGCATCGAGCTCGACGGATTCGGCCGCTTCCATGACGCGCATTGGTCGCTTGGTCCGGGCCTGACGGTCATCCTCGGCGATAACGAGGCCGGCAAGACGACATTCCTCAATGGCCTGCGCGCTCTGCTCTTCGGGTTCGAGGCGACGCGTGAGGGTCGCACCTGGTACCCGGCCTTTGCCGGGGGAAGGCGGGGTGGCCGCTTGGTCCTCACCACGGCCGCGGAGGAGCGCTGGGTGGTCGAGCGGCACGGGGAGCGGGGCGGCGGCGGGGCACTCGCGGTTCGAGCTCCGAATGGCAACCAGGGTGGTCAGGAGACGCTCGACCGGCTGCTTCGGGGTGCGGACCGGGATCTCTTCACGAACATCTTCGCATTCGGGCTCGGCGAACTCCAGGATCTGCACACCCTGTCCACCACCGGGGTCCGGGGCCGGATCTACGGCGCGGGTGCGGGACTCGGCGGCACCAGTGCGGTGGATCTCGAACGCGACCTGCGCGGGGAGCTGCGCGAGACGTTCGTGCCGAGCGGAACCAAGCCGCCGCTCAACACGCTGCTCGTGCGGATCGAGAGGCTGCGTGGCGAGATCGCCGAGCTCTCCTCTCAGCCAGCGGACTACGAGGTCGCGCATCGCGAGCGCGATGGACTGGAGGCCCGGTCCGCGGGTCTGCGGGACGAGGTCCGTGGCGCGCGCGAGCGGATGGCCCGGCTCGGTCACCTGCGACAGGCGGCTCCCATCCTCGCCGAGCTTGGCGAGATCGAGCGAGAGCTGGTCGCCGGTGACTCGACCCTCGACCTTCTTTCGCACGACGTCGCGGTGATTCTCGACCGGCGACTCGTGGACCTCGACGCCGCAAACCGTGCGCTGCGGACCATCGACGAGGAGCTCGATGACGCGCGGCGTGAGTGTGAGACGGTCCGGGTCGACCGTGCCGTGCTCGACGCCGCCGATGCGATCGCGGCCGCGCGTGACGCGTCCCTTGCTCGCTCCGCAGCACGAGATCGGCGCCGAGATCTATCCGCCGATGAAGTCCGTCAGGCGGCGATCGTCGCGGAGCAGGTGGCGAAGGTCGGTGGCTGGGAGGAGGCGCGCCTGCTGGCTCTCGACGATTCGATCCCCAGCATCCAGGCGACACGTGATGCCGAGGAACGCCTGGCACGCACGCGGGCGGAGGCGGGCGGGTCCGAGGCTCGGTGGCGGGCCGCCGCCCAGGATCTGCTGAGTCGAGAGCGTGAGGTGGTCGCAGCATCCTCTCTCGGCGACGTCGATGCACGCCGGGCCGCTCTCAGGGAGATCGATGTGCTCCGCGGTCGCGAGGAAGCGGCACGCGCGCCGGCGACGTCGCCCGCGGCCCGCGGGTTCAACAGCCGAATGCTTGTGGTGGTGGCCGCGCTGCTCGCGATGGCGGGCTTCGTGGTCGGGCTGTCGGTGGGCCAGCCGCTCGCCGGTGCGGTCGGGGGAGCCGCCCTCGGTGTCGCCCTGATCGCACTCGTCACGGTCTTCGCGCCTCGCCCGAGCGGTGACTCGCCGCCGGACCTCACCGCGCTGCGCCGCGAGCTGCTCGAGCGGGCCGGGCTTGCGCCGGGTGCGACCGACGCGGAGATTGCCACGCTCGCGGACGAGCTTGCGACGGCTCGCGCCCGGTCGGATCTCGCGCAGGAGAGGGCGCTGGCCGTCGAGCATCGCCGAGACGGGGTGCGTCGTTTCGAGCGCGAGCGCGACGACGCGGTGAATGGACTGCACGCCGCCGAGGAGGCGTGGGGCGCGTGGCTTGCCGAGCGGGGCATGGGAGACGGGCTCGCTCCGGCGGCGGCGCGCGAGATGCTCGGTGCGGCCGGGATTGCTCGCGGTGCAGCGAAGGAGCGGGAGCGGCTCTCGGCGTTGATGGTGGTCGCCGATCGCGAGGAGGCGGAGCACGCTGCGCGAACCGACGCGCTCTTCGCCGGCCTCGGCGTTGGCCCGGTCCGTGGGGATGACGAGCGGGCGGCAGCGGTACTGGCGCTCGCGGACCGGCTCGAGCGCGCCAGGACGGATGAGCGGCACGCCCGCGAGCTCGAGATCCGGATCCGCAACCTGGAAGAGCGCCGCACGCCCGCCGCTGAAGACGTCGTGGCGCGCGGAGAGGCGGTCGAGCAGCATCTCAGCGCGAACGGCAGCCTGACGCCCGATGCGCTGCGGCAGCGCGATATCTCCGCAGTCGAGCGCCGTGCTCAGCGGGTGCGTTCCAGGGAGCTGCGGTCCGAGCTCGCGGGAATCGCCGGCAGCCCGGAGGCGATCGATGACCTCGCCACCGAGTCGAGGCAGACCGACGGTGCGGCGGTCGAGGCGCAGCTCGGTGAGGCCGCGGCCGAGGTGGATCGGATCGAAGCCGAGCAGGCGGAAGTTCGCGCCCGAATCGGCGAGCTCTCCGCGCGCATTCGGCAGCTCGAGGCCGCCGAGGAGCTCGGGACCAAACGCCAGGAGCTCGCCGTCGCGGAGGGCACCGCAGCGGCCCTGGCCCGCGATTGGGCCGTTCGCGCCGTGACTCTCCACCTGCTCGAGGAGACGCGCCAGCGCTATGAGCGGGAGCGGCAGCCCGACGTGGTGCGTGCCGCCGAGGCCCACTTCTCGCGTTTCACCGCCGGGCGCTACGCCCGCATCGTTGCTCCACCTGGGGACTCGAGCGTTCGGGTCGAGACCGAGGGTGGTGAGGGGCGCGTGACCGACGAGCTCTCCCGCGGTACCGCCGAGCAGCTCTATCTCGCCCTGCGGTTCGGCCTGATCGAGGAGTTCGCGCGCCACGCCGAGCCGCTGCCGGTGGTGATGGACGACATCCTCGTCAACTTCGACGTCGATCGCGCGTCGCGTGCGGCCGGCACCATCCGGGATCTCGCAACGCGCCACCAGGTGATCTACTTCACCTGCCACGCCTGGACGGCGGAGCTGCTCGATCCCGAGGGGGCGCGGACCGTCGCCCTGGCCTGACTGCTAGCATCAGGTCGGAACCGATGCCTGACGATAAGCTGCCGACTCCTGAGCGCGTCCTGGTCGTCGCGGCGCATCCCGACGACATCGAATTTGGGGCCGCCGGCACCGTCGCGCGCTGGGTCACCGAGGGAGCGACCGTTCGCTATCTCCTCGTGACGCGCGGCGACAAGGGGAGCGACGATCCGGCGACCGATGTCGTCGCGCTGGCCGAGCTGCGGGAGCGCGAGCAGCGTGCGGCGGCCGCCGAGATCGGTGTCGACGGAGTCGAGTTCCTCGATGAGCCGGACGGTCTGGTCGAGGCGTCACTGCGGCTGCGTGAGCGCATCACGCACGCCATCCGCTCCTTTCGGCCGGAGATCGTGATGACCCACGATCCCACCGTCCTGTTCGTGAACAACGAATGGGTGAACCATCCCGACCATCGCGCGGTCGGACAGGTGACCGTCGACGCAGTGTTCCCCACCGCCCGCGACCCGCTCAACTTTCGCGAGCATCTCGACGCCGGCCTGGGGGCCTGGAAGGTGGCCGAGCTCTTCCTGTGGAGCACGAACGAGGCGAACCAGCTCGTCGATATCGGCGGCACCATCGAGCGCAAGATCGAATCGCTCGGGCATCACGCCAGCCAGTTCCGGTCCTTCGAGGAGATCGCGCGCTGGGTGCGTCGTCGCAGCGAGGAGCTGGGGGAGCGCGCCGGCTACCGGGCGGCCGAGGGCTTTCGCCGCGTGACGCTGGCCAGATGAGCCGCTCACGCCTCATCCAGTGTCTCGCAGTCGGCGCCCTGCTCATCATCATCACGGCCTGCGGCGTCGAGTCGACGCCTGAGCCGACCACCGTGCCGACCACGTTCCCGACGGCTCCTCCCGAAGCAGCGGTCGACCTGGCCACCGAGTATGTCGACGCGTGGGCCGCCGGCGATTACGCGGCCATGTACGCCACGCTCGATCCGATCCTGCACGAGCGTTACACCATGGAGCGCTTCACCGAGCTCCACGCCGCCTTCGCCGATATGGCACGCGTCGAGGAGCTGCGTGGCACGACGGGCGAGGCTCGCCTCGTGGCGCTGCTGCCGGAGGCACGGCCCGCCGATTTCCCGGCTCCCACGCCGACCGCCCGGCCGTCGGCCGATCCATCGGCGAGTGCGGCTTCATCGGCCGACTCCAGCTCGGAGCCGAATCCTGCACCCGATCCGGATGCCATCCTGGCCGGCCCGGTTCCCGCGATGGCCGTGCCGCTCCAGATCTCGGTGCTGTCCGAGCGATTCGGCGACCTGGATCTCGAGCGCGCCCTGACTATGGTTCGCGGTCGCGACGGTTGGCTGATTCGCTGGAGCCCATCGGTGATGTTCTCGGAGCTCGGGGACGAGGGAACGCTGCGGCTCGACCGGTCCCTTGGCGCGCGTGGCCGAATCGTGGGGACGGATGGCACGGTCTGGGCCGAGACGCGGGACGACGGCGTGCGGGTCTACCCACAGGAGGCCATCGGTGGCCAGGTGATCGGCTATGTGGGGACCGTCACCGCGGAGGATCTCGACACGCTGGCGGTCGCCGGGTATCGGCCCGAAGACCTGGTCGGACGTAGCGGGCTGGAGTACGGAGCCGAGGCGCTGCTGCGAGGAAGCCCGGGGTGGACCCTGGTCGCCGAATCGCCCGACGCGGGCGATTCGATCCTGGCCGAGACGATGATGGTGCCGGGAGCCGATATCTCGATCACCCTGCGACCCGACATCCAGGTGGCGGCGCAGGAGGTGCTGGAACCGTACGACGTGGCTGCCACGGCGGTCGTCGATCCGAGCAGCGGCGACGTGTGGGCCCTCGCCAGCGAGCCCGTTTTCAACCCGAACTCGATGACCCTGGGCACCACGTTTGCCGGCGAGGCCCTCACGCCCGCTGGCGCCGGGCAGATCTTCAACAAGGCGGTCCTGGGTGCCTATCCGGCCGGCTCGTCGTTCAAGCCATTCACCCTCGTCGCGGCGCTCCAGACCGGGGTCGCGACGCCGGCCACCCAGGTCACCTGTCCACCGACCTGGGATTACGGCGAGTTCACGTTCCGCAACTATCTCGAGCACACCCTGCCAGGGCGGGTCTCGTTGGCCGAGGCGATGGCGTTCAGCTGTAACACCACCTACATGCCGCTCTCGCTGGAGGTCTACGAGGAGGACGAGACCGCGCTGACGGAGCTTCTCCACGAGTTTGGATTCGGCGCCCCGACCGGCATCACATACCTGGTCGAAGAGACGGGAATTGTTCCCGACGACGCCTGGCTGTCAGCCAATGGACGCGGTGCTTACTCGGGGTTCGAGCAGGTACAGCTGAGCATCGGGCAGGGCGCGTTCCTCGGTACGCCGCTCCAGCTCGCGAACGCGTACGCCGCCATCGGCAACGGGGGGACGCTCTGGACGCCGCGGATCCTGGTGACGGCCGCGTTGCCCGACGGGACCCTGGTCGAGGAAATCGAGCCCACCGTCGCGCAGGAGATCTCGGTTTCCCCCGCGGATCTCGCCTATGTGACCGATACGCTCGAGGCGGTCACCACCCTGTCGTTCGGCACGGGAACCGCCGCCTTTGTCGGCTTCGAGATCCCCGTGGCCGGCAAGTCGGGGACCGCCGAGACCGGATCACCCGATCCGCACGCCTGGTTTCCGGCCTACGCGCCGGCGGATGCCCCCACCATCAGCGTCGCGACCATCCTGCCGAACATCGCGCTCGGCACCGGGGGAACGGATGCAGCGCCACTCGTCCGCCGCGTGATGGCCGCCCACTTCGCGAATTGACCGCGGGTCCGGGGTCGCGAGGTACGTGCCGCGCCCGGTTCAACCGAAATCTCAGCTCGTCGGTGGCACGGGGCGGCCACCTGCGCAGGCCCCACGCCCGCTGGGTTTCGATATTTCCTCCTTTCCCGGCCTCACCGCTGACCAGTGCCCGCTTCGACCGAAATATCGGTGCATCGTCCGCGTGTACGCCGCGCGAGCCGGGCGTTCAGGACGCCGGTGCACTGGTATATCGGCAAATCCCAGCGCGAGCGATGGTCCCAATAGGCAAGATCGGCGCGTGGCACCGGCGGGCGGGGATCCTTCGCGGCATGCCGCCTTGCACCGTACGCGGCTGAACGGGTAGCATCGGTCCTGCCGCTCCTTTGATAGCCCTTGGGTAAAAGCCGCCCGGAGAGCGACAACGACGCCGTGATCAGCGATACCGCAATTCCGCTGAGGTTCCAGACTGCCGAGGTCGGCGTCGACTGGCTTCAGTGCAACATCGAGTGCCAGGAAGGCTGCCCGGTCAACACGAACTGTCGGGGCTACCTGATGCTGGCCGCCGAGGGTCGCTTCGAGGAGGGCTACATCCTGGCCCGCGACCCGAACCCGGTCGCCGCCATCTGCGGATACGTCTGCTCGGCGCCGTGCGAGAAAGCGTGCCGTCGCGCCGATATCGACAAGCCGCTCGCCATCCGCGCCATGAAGCGCTTCCTGGTCGACTGGCATTACGCCAACAACATGCCGGACAACATCGTGGTGCAGCCGCCGACCGGCCGGAGCGTGGCCGTCGTCGGCGCGGGTCCGGCGGGGCTCGCGGCCGCCAAGGAACTCGGTGGCTGGGGACACGAGGTCCACGTGTACGAGGCGCTTCCCTCCGGTGGCGGGACGACCCTCATCGGCGTGCCCGCCTTCCGGCTCCCGCGGGACGTCATCGAGCTGGACGTGAACTGGGTCGCCAAGCACGGGGTGCAGTTCCACTACAACGTCGAGATCGGCCGTGACATCACCCTGGAACAGCTCCGCGAGAGGCACGATGCAGTGGTCGTTGCCGCCGGGTGCATGTATCCGGTCGCCATGAATACGCCCGGCGAGGAGCTCGACGGCGTCATCTATGGCGTCGACTTCCTCAAGCGCGCCAACCTGGGGCAGCCGCAGCCCGTCGGGGAGCACGTCGTCATCATCGGCGGCGGCTATACCGCCATGGACTCTTCCCGAACCGCGCTCAGGCTGGGTGCCAAGACCTCCACCATCGTGTACCGCCGCGGCCCGGACGAGATGGTGGTGGACGAGGAGGAACAGCACGAGACCCGCTTCGAGGGTGTCAAATTCGAGTACTTCAGCTCACCGGTCGAGGTGCTCGGTGACGAGGCGGGCAAGGTCAGCGGCATCACGTTCGTGCGGACCCGCCTGGGACCTCCGGATCAGTCCGGCCGTCGCAGCGCGGAGACGATTCCGGGGAGCGAATACACGGTGCCCTGCGACATGGTCATCCCGTGCACCAGCCAGGCCTCGGACAACAACGTCCTGGGCGAGTTCGGCGCGAAGCTCAACCGCCACGTGGGGGTCACCGATACGCGCTCCGTCGTCGAGGGCGGGTCGCTGAGCTCGTGGCGCACGGCGCCGCTGAACGGCACCACTCCGACCGACGCCCACGGCAACTCGCTCAACGACCTGGAGTTCGAGTTCAACCGCGGCAACGTGACGATCAACGCCGACACGTTCGGCACCAACGTGGGTGGCATCTTCGCGGTCGGCGACTTCGTGACCGGTCCCGCCACCATCATCGAGGCGGCCGGACTCGGTCGCCGCGCGGCACGATCGGTCGACCGCTGGCTGGCCGGCCTGCGGGGCGAGGAGCTGGAGGAGCTGCCGGTGATCAACCGCGCCGTGATCACCCAGAGCCTGGAGCACGACATGCCGCGCTTCTACGAGGCAACGGAGCGCCAGGAGATCCCGATGGCGCCGCCGGAGCTGCGGCGCGACTTCACCAGCCTGGTCGAGGTCGGCTACGACACGCGCGGGGCCATCACCGAGGGGACCCGCTGCCTCCAGTGCAACCACAACATCAACATCGACGGGCCGCGCTGTATCCTGTGCGGGCTCTGCGCCGACGTGTGCCCCGAGGGCGTCATCTACATGATCGACAAGGCGCAGGTCGGCGGCGACGACCCGGAGCAGGGCTTCTTCCAGTCGTGGCCGCGCGGGATCGCGATGATCATCGACGAGGAACGGTGCATCCGATGCAACCTCTGCGTCGAGCGCTGCCCAACCAACTGCATCACCATGGACCGCCTCGAGCTCGAGCGGTTCACGCCTGACGGGAAGGTACTGTTGGAGAGCTACAAGGACAACGTGCTCGGACAGGTCGGTCAGCAGGCCGGCGCCGCGGTGGACCGATGAGCAACGGCGAACGCGGCGGCTTCGGCCGCTACATCAAGGAGTCTGCCGTCTGGCGCAGCCTCTTCCGGCAGCCCTATCCGAATACGAGCCGGACACGCGCCCTGGCGGTGATGAACAACGTGTTCCTGCACCTGCATCCGGTGCGCGTCAAGCGCCATGCGGTGCGCTACACGTACACGTTCTGCCTGGGCGGCATCAGCTTCTTTCTGTTCCTGTCGCTGACGGTCACCGGCCTCTACCTGATGTTCTTCTACGTTCCATCGGTCAGCCGCGCCTACCAGGACATCCAGGCGATCGAGGCATCGGTCGCATTCGGCACCCTCGTGCGCAACATGCACAGGTGGGCCGCTCACCTCATGGTGCTCACCGTTTTCCTGCACATGATCCGCGTCTTCTACCACGGCGCCTACAAGCCGCCGCGGGAGTTCAACTGGGTGGTCGGCGTGATTCTCCTCTTCCTGACCCTCATGCTCAGCTTCACGGGCTACCTGCTGCCTTGGGACCAGATCGCCTTCTGGGCCATCACCGTCGGTACGCAGATGGCGCTCTACGCTCCGCTCCTCGGCCAGGAGTCGAGCTTCTTCCTGCTCGGCGGAATCCAGGTCGGCCAGGAGACGCTCCTGCGCTTCTATGTTCTCCACGTGATCGCACTGCCGCTGCTCGCAGCGATCTTCCTGATCGTCCACTTCTGGAGGATCCGGAAGGACGGCGGCATCTCCGGACCGGTGTAGGCTAGGAATGGACCGATGACGATCGAAAAGCGACCCAACGCGACCGCCGACAAGAACGCGCCGACCCAGGCGCCCACCCGTGCGCCGATCCTGACGCCCGGCACCGGGCCAAAGCTCCCCGGGCCGCCGGGCGTCCCGGGCACCGAGCGCTTCCGCCTGCTCGCCTACGTCAAACAGGAATCCATGGTTCGGGTCGACAAGCGGCCGGACGAGACGGTCCTCACCTGGCCTCACCTGCTGCGTGCCGAGTTCCTGATGGCGATGCTCATCAGCGGTCTGCTGGTGGTCACCTCGCTCTGGATCCAGGCTCCGCTCGAGGAGATGGCGAACCCGGCCGTCACGCCTCACGTCGCCAAGGCGCCGTGGTACTTCCTGGGCCTGCAGGAGATCCTGAGCTACTTCAACGCGACCGTCGCCGGCGTCATCGTGCCGACCTTCTACCTCGTCGGCCTGGCGGCCATCCCGTTCATCGATCGGACCCCCTTCAAGGCGGCTCGGGACCGCAAGCTGATGTGGGTCTTCTTCATGTGCCTGATGCTGGGTGGCCTGTTCGTGACCCTCATCGGCTCATTCTTCAGGGGCCCGGGATGGAACTGGGTCTGGCCCTGGGAAGGACTCTTCTTCAACCTATGACCGAGCATGCTTCCTACGGAGAGGTGCGCGGACCGCGCGCCGGAGAGATCAGCCGCCGCGGCTTCATGCGTCGCATGCTCGGCGTGGGGGTCGGCATCCTGTCGCTCGAGTTCGTCGGTGCCACGCTCGCCTTTCTGTGGCCGAACCTGACCGAAGGGCTGGGAGCCGAGATCACGATCGGCACCGCAGCCGATATCAACAACGCTCAGCCGGAGTGGAAGAACGGGCTGCCCTACATCTACGGGCCGGCGAACCTGTTCATCGTCAACGTTCCTGC
>JALZJE010000020.1 GCA_030859955.1 Chloroflexota bacterium
ACCCTGACGCGTGTCCGCTCGCCCGGCTCCTGGATGCTCGCAAGCTTGTACGGGGAGCTGACCCGGATCACCTGGTCGACGCCCGGAAGCGTGCCGAGATGGCTGATCTTCTCGACGTCGCCGACGACGCCGATCACGGTCCGTTCCTCGCCTACGCTGATGAACGCCTCGAGGCCGTGCTCCTCGACGGTCCGCCTGACTCCGTCCACCTCGTCCGACGTTGCCGTCGGCCGCATCACCACGATCATCGCTCGTTGCCTTTCCGCTCGACCCGCCGCTCGCGGGAAACAAAAAACGCAGGAGCTTTAGCTTCCTGCGTCTGCGGGCACGAGTGCCTCTGCCGGCGAGATCTACTCGCCTGCCTCGTACCCGCTAGCCATAAAACCACTGCTGTGTCATTGGACCGCGGAGCGTAGCCGGGTTGCGGCGTCCCTGTCAACGGTCACATTGATCCACCTGGATCGGCTGGCAGTGCATCGGATTGAGCACGAGCTGGGTGTCTGTTACTCTCGGTCGGTGGCACCGGTAGACCCGACCCGGGTCGTATGGATGGTAGACGACGACCCCGCCTTCAGGGAGTTGTCGGCTGCGGTTGCGCTTGATGCCCATATCGAGGTCGTCAACCTGAGCGCGGACCAGTTAATCGAGCGCCGTGGTGGCGAGATGCCCGATGGGGCGATGCTCGACGGCTCACTGCTGACGGGAATCCAGGCGGACGAAATGCTTTCAGGGATTCCCCGGCTCGTGATCTGTACCGCCCGTGACTACCGGGACATCGAAGCGCGATGGAGCGGCCATCCGCATGTGCGAGTCCTGCTCAAGCCGATGGAGCTCGACGCCTTCGGAGACGCGATTCGCTGGCTGGCCGGAGCCGAAGACAGCAGCTCCTGGCCGACGCCTTCACCGAAGCCGCGGTCCTAGCCCGGCAGTCCCGCCGTCCGCATTGAGGCGACGCGTTACCAGGGCGTAGATCAGACGATCCGCAGAGTCACCGGGAAGGGACGCCGGTAACGCAACCCCGGTCATCCTCGTTTCAGACGATTGGCATCGGCGTTTGCCAGGACGGTTCGTCCGCCGTCCACCGTCCAGACAGCACCGGTGACGTAAGCCCCTTCGGTGCCGATGAGGAACGCGACGATCGCCGCGACTTCCTCTGCAGTCCCCATTCGGCCCAGTGGCACATCGGTGCGACGGTCGGCGGGAAGGAGCCGCTCGTCGAAATCAGTGGCGATGGCGCCCGGCGCGACCACGTTGACGCGTACGCCACCAGGGGCGCCGATGACCGCCATAGAGCGTGCCAACCCTTCGAGGCCCGCCTTGGCCGCGGCGTAGGCGGGAGAGCGCATCGACCCCTCGACCGCTCCCACGATGCTGCCAACCAGGACGGCTGAACCCCGTGCGGCGACAAGAGCGGGCATGCAGACGCGGAGCGCCTCATAGGGTGCGGTCAAGTCGATCGCCATGACCTCGTCCCAATGTTTGCGGCTGTCCCACGGTCCGGTGGGCGGAATGCCCGCCGAGCAGACCAACGCATCCAGTGTTCCGCCGCTGCGTTCGACGGCCTCCGTCAACAGCGATCCGTCGCCGGCATCGCCAACCAGGAGCTCGACCCCGTCGAAGAACGCATCGGTCCGGTCGATCCCGACGACCCGCCAGCCATCGGCCGCAAGGCGTTCAGCCGTCGCGCGGCCGATGCCGGCGGCGGCCCCGGTGATGATCGCGGTCTTTGGCGCATCGGCCATGGAATCGGTGACCTTGACGAAATCTCAGCTGCGAACCTAGCATGCGGCTCCAACTGAAGACGGCGTCGACCGGAACGAGTAGTCGGTCGCACGGCCACCACAGCGAGCCGGGAGCGTGGGAGCCGGCGTGGCACGGCATCGGTGAATGGACTTCGCGAGCCTCGGATGGCACACGTTAACGGCCAACCATGAGCGCGGACCCGCAGCGGGTTCGAACCAAGGGTGGCACCGCGGAACCAAGCCTCCGTCCCTGAGATGGAGGCTTTGTTGTACCCGAGAGCAGGACCGATGACGACCGCGACACCGAACAGCGTGACCAGCACCGAGCTGGCGGCCGATACCCTCACACCCGTGGCCGCTGCGCTGCGCCTGGGGGGGCGTTGCGCCTTTCTGCTCGAGAGCGTCGAGGGAGGGGCCCGATACGGCCGCTACTCGATCGCAGGCGTGCACGGCAGGACGATCGTCGTCGATGGAGCGGACGACCCGCTCGAGGTGCTGCGGTCGGCTCTTCCCGACGTCGAGCTGGCAGGGGGCGACCCGGCCTTCCCGCTCGCGTCGGGAGTCGGCTACCTCGCCTACGAGGCGACTGCTCGGTGGGAGCGCGTGCCGGTCGCAGACTCCAACCCGCTTCACATGCCCAATGCCGTCTTCCACCTGCCGTCATCGGTGATCGTGTTCGATCACCTGGCCCAGATCGCACGCGTTGCCACGCTGGATGACCGCGGAGCCCAGGAGCGATTGGCCGACGTGGTGCAGGCGCTTTCCACCCCGGCCGCCGGAGAGGTCCCGGCGCCATTCGCCGCCGCCATCGTGCCTGCCGAGCTCGACCCTGACGCTCGCGCGAGGTACGAGGCGGGGGTCGCTCGCCTGGTCGATGAGATCCACGCCGGCGAGATGCTCCAGGCCGTGCTCGCCCGCCGATTCAGCGTGCCGACCGCACGCGGCGCGCTGGAGATCTATCGGTCCCTGCGCCGGATCAACCCGTCGCCGTACCTTTATTACCTGGACCTCGCGGCCGTATCGCCGGGGGCCGCAGTGGTCGGTGCCTCGCCCGAGCTGCTGGTCCGGGTCCGCGACGGCGAAGTCGTCACGCGGCCAATTGCTGGAACGCGGCGTCGCGACGAGGACCCGGTCCAGGACTCGGCGCTGGAGGCAGAGCTGCGCGCCGACCCGAAGGAGCTCGCTGAGCACGCCATGCTGGTCGACCTGGCTCGCAATGACGTCGGCCGGGTTGCCGCGCCGGCATCGGTCGAGGTCACCACCCTGCGCGACGTCGAGCGCTACGCCCACGTGATGCACCTGGTCTCCGAGGTGCATGGCCGGCTGGCGGACGGCCTCGACGCCTTCGACGCGGTGCGCGCCGTCTTCCCGGCAGGAACGGTGAGCGGCGCCCCAAAGGTGCGTGCCATGCAGGCGATCGCGCAGCTGGAGGGTGAGCGGCGCGGGCCGTACGGCGGCGCGGTGGGTTACTTCTCGCCGACCGATGTCGAGTGCGCCATCACCATCCGATCCGCCCTCATCCGCGACGGCGTCGCCACCGTCCACGCCGGAGCGGGCATCGTGGCCGACTCGGTGCCGGAGCGTGAAGCGGCCGAGGTGGCGGCCAAGGCAGCCTCCATGCTGGCCGCCATCGGGGGCGATGCATGAGGGTCTTCCTGCTCGATAACTACGACTCGTTCACGTACAACCTGGTTCAGCTCCTGGGCCGGATCGGCGCCGAGGCATGCGTCGCACGCAATGACGAGATCACGGTCGCGGAGATCGAGGCCATGCAGCCGGAGGCGGTCGTCATCTCGCCGGGGCCGTCGCGTCCCGAGAATGCGGGGATCAGCGTCGAGCTGGTGCAGCGACTGGGTCCATCGGTCCCCGTTCTGGGGGTATGCCTGGGGCACCAGGCGATCGGCGTCGCCTATGGAGCCGAGGTCATCCGCGTCCCTCCCATCCATGGCAAGGCGTGGCCTGTCTTCCATGGCGGTACAGGCTCGTTCGAGGGCCTCCGCTCGCCCTTCGATGCTGCCCGCTATCACTCACTGGCGGTGGCGCGCGACGCGTTGCCCGACGAGCTCGAGGTGACGGCATGGTCGGAGGATGGGCTGATCATGGGAATGCGGCATCGCTCTCATCCGGTGGAAGGATTCCAGTTCCACCCCGAATCGATCCTGACGGCCGACGGCGAGGCGCTGGTCGCCGGCTTCCTGCGGCGTGCCGCGGGGGTGCGTTCCGCGTAGTCGGGCGAGGCGCCCGTTGACGATTACCATTGGCACATGTGCGGCAGATTCAGCCAGGGTGAGCCCTCTCACCTGATCAGCGACTATTTCGGTGCGTACGCGGACGAGGACCTGCCCGACGGCCTCTACAACGTCCCGCCCACGGAAGCCATCCGGGTGATCCTCCAGCGCGAGGACCAGCGCAGGCTCATCGCCGCCCGATGGGGCTTCCGACCGTTCTGGGCCGATGAACAGGACGGCAAGCCCCCGAAATCCTGGATCAACGCGCGGGCCGAAACGGCCTGGGAGTCGCCCGCCTTCGGCCCCTCATTGCGCAGGCATCGCTGCGTCGTTCCGGCCGACGTCTTCTACGAGTGGGACCGAACCGCGTCGCCCCGGCAGCCGTACGCCATCGGACCCGCCGGAGACGGCGAGATGCTGGCGCTGGCCGGTATCTGGAGCCCGATCCACGGAGAGCGGCCGACTGCGGTGATCATGACCACCTCGCCGAACGAACTCGTCGCATCGGTCCACGATCGAATGCCCGCCATCCTCGACTCCGATGCCATCGCGGTCTGGCTGGACCCGGATGCCGACCCCGGACACCTTCGTGCGCTTCTCGTTCCGGCGCCGCCGTCCAGCCTCCGCATGTGGCCGGTCAGCACGGCGGTCAATCGAGTGGCGAGCGACGGGCCCGAGCTGCTGCGGCCGATCGCCCTCGCGCCGACGCTCGGCCTGGCCTGACCTCAGGAACGTCGCCGCTCGCCGACCAGTCGCCAGGCGCCCGGTAGCAGGCCTGCCGCCAGCACGATCTTCAGGGCGTCGCCGATGAGAAACGGCACGGCCCCCAGCTCCAGCGCCCTGGGAACCCCAACGCCGAGCGAGTTGGCCAGCCAGGCCACGCCCAGCGCATAGATCACCAGGTTGCCGATGACCATGAGCCCGATGGTGCCAGGCACCGTCCGGTCTGCGCCGCGCCGCGCCAGGGCTCCGACCACGATCGCCGCGGCCACGAAGCCCAGGATGTAACCGAACGACGGAAAGTCGAAGCCCGAGCGCTGCTCGCTGAACCAGGGGATGCCGGCCATGCCGGCCACGAGGTACAGGAGCATCGCTACAGCGCCCCGCATCGGCCCCAAAGTGGCCCCGGCCAGCAGGACCGTCAGCGTCTGGAGGCTGAGCGGCACGGGCGTGAACGGCAGCGGGACGGCGATCTGCGCGGCGATCCCGGTCAGCCCGGCGGCACCGACCACCAGAGCGACGTCGCGAGCCAGCGTCCCCGGAACGAGATCGGCCAGGACGCGAGGCCGGTGCGCCACCTGTGCAGTCATGGTGCGCAGCCTAGCACCGCTCGGCTCAGCGGAAGCGGACCTTACCGACGCCCGCTTCGGCTGCCAGATCGTCGAACCGGTCGAAGAGCTCCGTGACCGACGGCCTCTCGCCGGGATCGCGTCGAAGGGTGCTCATGACGACGTCGGAGAGACCCTGGGAGTGACGTGACGGATCGAGCAGCACGGGCTCCTCGACCAGCTGTGGGAAACGGTCCCCTCCAATGGCCTCGTGGCGACCGCGTCCGTATGGCAGGCGCTTCGCGACGGCCTGGTAGAGGGTGGCGCCGATGCCCCACGAGTCGCTGCGCGGACCGATGCTCGCCCATCGAGCGGGGTCGGCCTGCTCCGGAGACATGTAGGCATCGGTCCCGACGAACCCGTTCGTCTGCGCGGCGCGCTCGATTGCCTTGGCGACGGAGAGGTCGATCAGGCGGGGGACCGGACCCATGATGATGTTGCTTGGCTTCACGTCCAGGTGGAGGATCCCTTCCGCATGAAGGTAATGAAGCGTCGCGGCCAGTTGCCGGCCGAGCGGGAACGCCTGGTCAGGATTCAACCGTCCGTGTCGACGGATCAGGGTGGACA
>JALZJE010000080.1 GCA_030859955.1 Chloroflexota bacterium
CCCTTGTGAAGGTGGCGGTACGAACCTTGCCCTCATGCTTGAACTGGAGGAACAGGCCGTAGCGACCGTCCGAGGGGAACTCGGTGGCGAACTTGATGGACCCGCTGCCGGCGTCGGCCGGATGGACGTGGAGGTAGGCCATGTCGCCCTCGCGCAGGGCCACCAGGTGGCCTTTCGCCCCGAGGTAGTCGTCGACGACGACCTTCTCGCCGTTGCGCGTCACCTCGAACCCGAGCTCGGCTTCCTGGCCGGCCTTTGATGCTCCGCCGGTCAGCTTGACCTGGTAGCCGCCATCAGCATCGGCGGTGTTGTGGACCGAGGCCAGAGGGCGTGAATCCAGTGGACCGTCGACCGCGACATCGGCGGCCAGGGTGTTGTTCTCACCGCGGCGCTTGAAGTCGGCGAACACCCGGTAGCTGCCGGCGGTGTTGATCGTGATGTTGGTGCTCCAGCGCCCGTCCTTGTCCTGCTTGGGGTGCAGGTGCTGGAAGCCGCTCAGATCTCGGCGGGCAACGATCAGGTGGACCTTCTTGGTGTGCTCGACCTCGAAGTCGCGCACCGGATCGCCCTGGGCGTCGACGACCGTGAAGCTCAGCTTGGCGCGACGTCCACGCGGCAGCTCGCGCTGGTCGACCTCCAGCTTCAGACCGTTATCAGCCACCGCTAGGCCGCGAACGACGTCTGGCTCCTTACCGCCGGCCTCGTGCTCGCCCGCGGGCATCTTTTCCTCGCCAGAGCCGCCGCCGGACGCCTGGTGCTCGCCGCCGTGGTCGGGCTCGTCGTTGCCGCTGCCGACGGCCTCGCCGATCAGAACAGTGGTGCCGAACACCGCCATCGCGGCCGCCACGAAGGCCACCAGGCGCGTCGGAGGCCCGCCGTGGATGCCGGTCTCGTGCAGCACGGCGTGACCGCGGCCCTTGGTGATCAGCCAACGGTTCACGGGGTAGGCGATCACGCCGGCGACGACCAGGGCCACCGAGAGCGCGCCCCAGAACAAGAGGCTGCCGACCCCGGCGTGCATGGCGCCGGGAATGGCCAGCATGATGCCGTTGTCGACGATCTCCATCACGGCGATCGAGAAGGTGTCGGTGGCGAGCGCGACCGGAACGACGACGCTCAGCGCCAGGCCCGCGCGCAGCAGCGGCAGGCTGGTCAGCGTATAGCCGAACAGGAACGCCAGCGCCACGGCCAAACCGATCGTGCCCCAGTCCGAGAAGCCGAGCGCGGTACCGATGACCATTCCCGTCACCTCGCCGATCGCGCAGCCGGTCAGGCAGTGCAGCGTGGCCGAGAAGGCGACGCTGTTCAGCGCCGCTCCCGATGTCGGCAACGGGACGTGATCGTGATGCTGGCTATGGGCGGCGGCTTCCATCGGGCTCCTCTTGTCGTTTGCTGAAGCGACTCTAGCATACCCCCCGGGGGTACCGCAAGCTCGCCGCCTCCACCGCCCGCACTAGTGGATATGTCCGCCAGGTGCGGAGGCTGCGAGCTCCTCGGCCGTCATCCCTCGCGCCAGCAGCGCTGCCAGCGCCGTCGTCACCGGCACCGCTGAGATGAGACCGATCGAACCGACCAGGGTGGCGACGATCTCCTTGGCGATCAGCTCGAGGTTGACGACCTCCACGAAGCCCAACTGCCCGGAGCTGAAGATCAACAGCAGCGGAAGCGACGCCCCGACGTATGCCAGCACCAGCGTGTTGACGGTCGCGCTGACGTGGTCGCGGCCGACGCTCATGGCACGGCCGAACAGCTCACCGAAGCTCTGGCCAGGGTTGGCGCCGCGCAGGGCCAGCACGGTCGAGGCCTGGCTGATCGTCACGTCGTCGAGGACCCCGAGCGCACCGATCACCATTCCGGCCAGCAGCAGGCCCTCCAGCGAGACCCCGGAGTCGTTGGCCTGGAGAAACGTCGCTTGCTCAGTCGACAGGCCCGTTAGATGGGTCAGGTCCGTGAACAGCACCGCCAGACCGACGGTGATCACCAAGCTCGCAGCGGTGCCGAGGATCGCCGCCAGGCTCTTGGGTCCCGTGCCGTGCGCCAGGGTGATCGTGGCGAGCATCACCGCCAGCGCCCCGACCACCGCGACCGCCAGGGGACGCTTGCCGTCCAGGATCGCCGGAACCACGAACAGCAGTACCACCGCCAGGCTCAGCGCCAGTCCCACAAGCGACAGCGCGCCACGAACCCGGCCGAAGAGCACCACGAGCGCCGCGAACACCAATGCCAGGATCAGCATCGGGCGACGGCGCTCGAAATCGGTCAAGGAGAACTCCCCGCCGGGAATCGGCTCGGCCCCCGGCGGAACGACGTTCTCGACCACGCGCACACGGTCGCCCGGGTCGAGGTCGGGATCGAGGCCACCCGTGCCGAGCTGGAGGCGAGCCTGCTCACCGTCCTTGGCGCCCGACTCGATCGTCACGGACACCACCTGACAGGTGTCTGTCTGAAAGCCCGAGCAGCGCCGCTCCTCGACCCGATCGACTGTGGCGGCCTCCGACTTCTGCCCGATCCCCTGACCGAGATCGGCCTTTACGTCACTGGGCCACAACAGCACCATGCCGGCGACAGTCCCCACGCCAAGAAGCACCGCGAGGAGGGCGAAGGCTCGAACGGGCCGCACCGCCGGGAGGCTAAGTCAACCTCCGGTCGGCCTTGAAGCGGCGCAGGCGCAGTGAGTTGGAGACGACAAAGACGCTCGACAGCACCATCGCCGCGCCGGCGACCAGTGGGTTGAGCAGGCCGACGACGGCCAGAGGAAGGGCGGCCAGGTTGTAGGCGAAGGCCCAGAACAAGTTGCCCTTGATGGTGGCCAGGGTCCGACGCGACAGCCGGATGGCATCCACGGCGGCGTTGAGATCGCCGGATACGAGGGTCAGATCCGACGCCTCGATCGCCACGTCGGTGCCGGTCCCGATCGCCAGGCCCAGGTCGGCCTGAGCCAAGGCGGGAGCATCGTTGACTCCGTCGCCGACCATCGCTACCACGCGGCCTTCCTCCTGGAGGCGCCGCACGACGGCGGCCTTCTCGCCCGGCAGCACCTCGGCGATGACCTCGTCGATCCCGACCTCGGCAGCGACGGCCTCGGCCGTTGTACGGTTGTCGCCGGTCAGCAACACCGGCCGCAACCCCAGCTCGCGCAAGCGGCTGATCGCGCGGGCCGAGCTGGGCTTCGGGGTGTCGGCGATGACGCACACTGCCTGGGCCGCGCCGTCCCAGCCCGCGACGATCGCCGTCCGGCCTTCCGCTTCGGCGGCCTGGCGGGCGGCGTCCAGCTCGTGGGTGCCGGCCAGCCCGGCCTGGGCCAGCAGGCTCGGGCGTCCCACCACCACCTCGCGGGCATCCACGGTGCCCTCCGCGCCGAGGCCCTCCCGATTGACAAAGCCTTCGACATTCGGCAGCCGCCCGAGCTCGGCCTCCGCCGCACCGGCCACGGCGCGAGCAATTGGATGCTCGGACGCCGCTTCGAGCGCGCCGACCAGGCGCAGCGCCTCGCTCCGCTCGACGCCGGGGGCGAGGTGCAGCCCCGTCAGGCTCATCTGACCGGTGGTGACCGTCCCGGTCTTGTCGAGCACGATCGTGTCGACCTTGCGCGTCGACTCCAGCACCTCCGGGCCCTTGATCAACAGACCGAGCTGGGCGCCGCGTCCAGTCCCGACCAGCAGCGCGGTAGGCGTGGCCAGACCGAGGGCGCACGGGCAGGCGATGATCAACACCGCGACCGCAGCGGTGAAGGCAAACGTTGATCCCTCGTCGGCCGCGGCCCAGAAGCCGAAGGTGCCGATGGCGATCAGGATCACGACCGGAACGAACACGCCCGAGATCGCGTCCGCCAGGCGCTGCACGGGCGCCTTTCCCGACTGCGCCTCTGTCACCAGGCGCCCGATCTGACTGAGAACGGTGTCGGCGCCGACCCTGGTGGCGCGAACGATCAGCCGCCCACCGGCGTTGATCGTCGCGCCGGCGACGGCCGAGCCCGGCCCGACCTCCACCGGCGCGCTCTCCCCGGTCAGCAGCGAGTTGTCGATCGCCGAGTGACCGTCCTCGACCACGCCGTCGGTCGCGACCTTCTCGCCCGGGCGGACGACGAAGCGCTGGCCTACCGCCAGGTCCGCGGCCGCGATGCGCTGCTCGGCGCCACTGTCATCGATGACGCTCACCTCCTTGGCGCCCAGCTCCAAAAGCGCCTGGAGCGCGGCGCCCGCGCGCCGCTTGGCGCGAGCTTCGAAGTAGCGGCCGGCGAGGAGGAACGCGGTCACCACGGCGGCGACCTCGAGATAGATCTCGTCGCTGCCGCCGCCACGCTCGGGCAGCAGTTCGAAGGGCATCGTCATTCCGGTCTCCCCCGCTGCTCCGAGGAACAGCGCGTACAGCGACCAGACCCACGCGGCCAGGGTGCCGACGCTGATCAGCGTGTCCATCGTCGCGGCGCCGTGCCTGAAGTTCTCCCACGCCGCCTTGTGAAACGGCCAGCCGGCCCACAGCACGACCGGGGTCGCCAGCTGCAGCGACAGCCACTGCCAGTTGTCGAACTGCAGCGCCGGGATCATCGACATCAGGAAGACCGGCGACGCGAGAACTCCTGCGAACAGCAGCCGCCGGCGCAACAGCTCGAGCGGGTCAGCCTTAACGTCGGCGGCCGGCGGCTCCGCGGTCGGCAGCGTGGCGTGGTAGCCGGCGCCCTCGACCGCCTCGATCAGCTGCTCGGGATCGACCGCCGCCGGGTCGTACGCGACACTTGCGGCTTCGGTCGCGTAGTTGACCGAGGCCT
>JALZJE010000086.1 GCA_030859955.1 Chloroflexota bacterium
GGTCCGTACAGGATGTCGCCCTCGATCCCCACCCCGGTAACGGCGACGCCCTCCGCGGCGAGGAGTCCGAATGCGGGGACAAGGCCGCCCCGGTCACGGCCGACGTCATGCGCGTTCATGGCCCCGGCCAGCGCCGCGTACGACCCGGCATCGAATCGCTGCCGCAGCTTGAGGCCCTGGTGCTCAAGGTACGATCCGATCTCGTCGCGGGTGTCGAAGTCGACCTCCGATCGATAGGTCGTCATCGCCAGTTGGCGAGCCAGCTCGAGGCCGCGATCGCGATCCAGCTCCAGCAGCTTGAGCTGAATGTGGTTCCAGCCCGCCGCCAAATTTCCGATGACGGCGGGTGCGGCGATGGGCATGACGTGATCGACCGCGGATGGGCGCTCGAGCGCGACCTCGAGCGCCACCATGCCGCCCAGGGATCCGCCTGTCACCAAATCGAGGCGCTCCACCCCCAGGGCATCGAGGGCCACCCACTGGGCGCGGGCCATGTCGCGCGACGTGATCGGCGGAAAGTCGATCACATCTCGGGGTCCGGTTGTCCCATAGCAGGAGCCGAGCAGGTTGAGGCACACCACCTGCCGCTCAGCCGTGTCGAGGGCTTTGCCGGGTCCGATGAGCGGCTCCCACCAGTCACCGGCCGCATCGGCCGAGCCGGTGAGGGCATGGATGACGACAACAGCCGATGACAGCGAGGGTCCGTCCCGACGGTACGCCACCTGAAGGTCGGGGAGCGTCACGCCGGCCTCGGTCCGGAAGGGACCGAGGCGCAGCGATGGCTCCCGTGGACTGAGTGGAAGGAGCGTCACGCTGTGACCCCTTCACGCACGGCGGCGGTCAGGGCCTGGTCGAGGTCGGCGATGATGTCGTCGAGGGCCTCGATGCCGACGGACAACCGAACCAGATCGGCCGTTACGCCCGAAGCGCGCTGCTCTTCTGGGCCCAGCTGCTGGTGCGTCGTGGAGGCCGGATGGATGATCAGCGACTTCGCATCGCCAACGTTGGCGAGCAGGCTGAACAGCTTGACGCTGTCGATGAGCGTGCGGCCGGCATCGGCGCCGCCCTTGACTCCGAAGGTGATGATCCCGCCGGAGCCGCCGGCCAGGTAGCGCTGCGCGTTGGCGTACGTCGGATGCGTCGGCAGGCCTGGGTAGCTGACCCACTCGACGCGCTCGTCGGCGTCGAGCCACTTCGCCACCGCCAGCGCATTCTGGCTGTGCCGTTCGATGCGCAACGGGAGCGTCTCGAGCCCCTGGATAAAGAGCCACGAGTTGAACGGCGAGAGCGCAGGCCCGACGTCGCGCAGGAGCTGGACCCGCAGCTTGATGATGAAGGCCAGCGGTCCGAATGCCCCGGTGTAGCTGACGCCATGGTAGGACGGGTCGGGGTCGGTGAAATCCGCGAAGCGCGGGCTGCCGGCCCAGTCGAACTTCCCGGCATCGATCACCACGCCACCGATGGAGGTCCCGTGCCCGCCGATCCACTTGGTGGCGGAGTGGATGACGATATCGGCACCGTGCTCGATCGGCTTCGCGAGAATCGCCGCGAACGTGTTGTCGATGATCAGCGGGAGCTGGTGCCGATGCGCCGCATCGGCGATGGTGGCAATGTCGGGGACATCGAGGCGCGGATTGCCGATCGTCTCGATGAAGTAGCCCTTGGTGCGCTCATCGGTCTGCGCTTCGAAGTCCTCGGGCGCGTTGCCCTCCACCCAGCGGACCTCGATCCCGAAACGCGGCAGGGTGTAGGCGAACAGGTTGTAGGTGCCGCCGTACAGGCTGGTGGAGCTGACGATGTTGTCGCCCGCGCGCGCCAGGTTGAGAATGGTCAGCGTTTCCGCCGCCTGGCCGCTGGCGACCCCCAGCGCCGCGACGCCGCCCTCGAGCGCCGCGATACGCTGCTCGAAGACGTCGGTGGTTGGGTTCATGATCCGGGTGTAGATGTTGCCGAACTCCTGGAGCGCGAAGAGCCGCGCGGCATGATCGGCGTCGGTGAAGTTGTAGGAGCTGGTGGCGTAGATGGGGACCGCGCGCGCGCCGGTGGTGGGATCGGGCTGCTGGCCGGCGTGCAGGGCCAGGGTCTCGGTCAGGAAAGCGCGTTCCGGGGCATCGCCATTGCCGTTGGTGTCGCTCATGGTTGTATCGGTCCTTCAGTCGTTGACCACGATGGGTGGGGCAGGGGTCACGGTCGTGGTCGATGCGACGCGGCCCCGATGGTGTGGAGTCGGCGGCTGATCCGCGTCGCTTGAAGGGGATAGAGAAAGACCGCACTCATGTCTCTTGCGAGAAAGGTGCGGCCCCGATCAGGTCCTGAGTTGGTGCGCTATGCGCGACTTCGGCTCAGGCAGATACCTCCAGGCGGCGGGGCCGCCAGGGCATACACATGGTCGTGTAGTGCG
>JALZJE010000087.1 GCA_030859955.1 Chloroflexota bacterium
GTCAGGTACTCGAGCAGCCCGGCGACGGCGTACTCCTGGAGGATGACCTCGTACTCGCCGGCCTCCAGCTCCACGGCACCGCGCATCGCGTCCCCCTTGTCGGCGGCCTCGATCCCGAGCGCCTCGGCGTCGATCTCGCCGATGTCGGTGGCGCCCGCATGCGCGTATCCCGATGCCGCGCCCGAGCCGAACCCATCCATCATCACCGTCAGCAGCGCGGCGCGGCTGCTGCGATGGCGCGCACGGATGCCACGCGAGTTTGCTACGGCCACGGTCATGACCGATGTCGAGAACGATCCGGACGATTCGAGCCCTTTCGCCTCGCCGGCGGCGATGACGGCTCGAGCCCCCTCTGCACGCCGCTCGGCGCTCGCGTCGGCCGTTGCGGCCACGTAGCCAAGGTCCGGGTCATGCTCGCGACCATCGGGCTCGGGAAGGATGGCCGCACGCGGGTTTGGTGCCGAACGCTCGGCGATGGCGCTGGCCCGCTGCACCACGTCACGAATGCCTCCCTCGTCGAGCAGGTTCGTGCTCGCGACCCCGATGCGGTCGTCGTCGATCACACGAATCTGGAGGGTCGCGTCGTGCTCTCGCACGTTCTGGTGAATCCGGTTCGTCGCAAACCGGGTCAGCGCCGAGTCCTGCCCGAGGTAGAGCGCCTCCGTGCTCTCGGCCGTTGACATGCGAAGTGCTCGGTCGAGGAGCTCGTCGATCTGCGCGGCGTTCGCTACCATCGCCCGACTCCCACCTGGACCCGCCGGAATCGTGCCGGCGCGGCGCCATGCCCGACATGGCCGACCTGCATCGGCTCTCCCTTGCCGCAGTTCGGAAGACCCCACAGCGTCCACTCGGACGCGCCACAGATGGCATCGCAGCTTCCCCAGAAGCGCGGGGTGATCCCGGTATAGGTGGGATTCTTCACGAGCGTGGTCCGCTTCCCGTTCTTGATGAGCCAGCCAGCCTGGTCGCCGAACTGGAAGTTCAGCCGTCGGTCGTCGATCGACCACGACTTGTTGATGCTCATGAAGATGCCGTCACGCGTATCTGCGATGAGATCGTCCAGCGAGCCCGCGTCCCCCGGACGCAGATTGATGTTGGTCATGCGGATCAGCGGGATGTGGCTCCAGGTCCACGCGCGAGCGCTGCCCATGCTCTGGCGACCGATGACCGGCGCCGTCTCGCGGCTGGTGAGGTAGCCGACCAGCAGCCCGTTCTCGATGAGCGGCACGTTCTGGGCGGGGACGCCCTCGTCGTCGTAGCCGAAGGTGCCCAGGCCACCGGGTGCCGTGGCATCGGCATCGATGTTCACGAGCTCGCTTCCGTACCGGAGCTGTCCGAGCTTGTCCGTGGTCAGGAAGCTCGTCCCGGCGAAGCTCGCCTCGGTCCCGAAGACGCGGTCGAGCTCCGTCGGATGGCCGCACGACTCGTGGATCTGGAGCGCGACCTGGGTCGAATCCAGGATCAGGTCCATCTCGCCGGATGGACATTGTGGTGCGTCGAGCAGGGCCACGGCCAGCTCAGCGGTCTCCTGTGCATGCTCCGCGAGCTCGAGGAGGCGCACGGCCTCGAAGCCTCCCGTGACGGCCTGCCCGCCGAACGAGTTCGGGTAGCTGCGCTGCTGCATTTCGCTCTGGTTGACCGCGGTCACCTCGATCCCGCCACCGGCTTCCACGATCTCCTGCTCGATCCGCGCTCCCGTCGTGGATGCGAACGTCTTCGTCTCGCGGCCCGCCATGACGTTTCCCTCGCGGATCGCGACGCCCGGCACCCGCGCCATGGCCGCATCGGCCTCCATCAGGATCCGGAGCTTGTCGTCCAGGCTGACGGCGAACGGATCCTCGGTGTAGGGCGTTCGATGCGTTGCCGTCACCGGTGGGGTGTCGTCGAGCTCGATCGGTTCCTTCTGGGCCACCGCGGAGGCGTTTGCGATCTCGACCGCCTCAGCTGCAATCCGATCCGACTCTGCGGGCTCGAGCACGGCGCTCGAGCTGAAGCCCCACGCACCGTTGACGAGCACGCGGATGCCGAAGCCGGCGCTCACGTTGGAGGTCGCCGCCTCCAGGGCGCCGTTCTTGACGGTCAATCCCTCGTTGCGACGCTCGACCACGCGGACATCGGCATACTGCGCGCCGAGACGGTCGGCGGTGTCGAGCGCACGCTGGATGAGGTCGTTCACAGGCAGATCCGATACAGGCGGGTGAATGGCGCTACAGGCTACTCGACCGACCGGGCGACCTGCGGGGTCAGATCGCGCTCCGTCCCGGCGATTGTGAGGCTCGTCCGCTCGGTGACGGTGAACACCGCATCGATGGATTGAGCGAGGATGGTGAGGATGCCGCCGGGTCGCTCGATCGCAGAGCGCAGTCCGCTTGGCGACCCGATCGCGCTGATCGTGAAGGGTGATCCGATGGCGGCCCCATCGATCTCGATGCCGCTGGTTCCGGGCACCGCCACGGAGCGCGCCGTGATGCGTACGTGGTCGACGGCGATGGCCTCCGCGGCGGCATTGCGCAGCTCGTGGATGAGGTCGTTCACGGCGGTCGGGTTGAATTCGCCATCGACCTCGAGGACGATCCCCTGCCCCTCGACCCCGCGAAGGCCGCCGAAGGCACTGAGTCCCTCGAGGTCCTCCGCGGTCAACTCGAGCACCGAGCGGCCCTGGAGCTCGGCTCGCTCGTAATCACGGATCTGCTCGCGCAGGTCGGCCAGCCCGTCGGTGAGATCGACGTTGCGCGCCGACAATGTCTGGATCAGGGCCGAGAGCTCCTGGGCCGAGAGGGTCGACAGCTCGATGGGCCGGGCCTGCGACCTGAGCTGGCCGACGAGCAGGACGCCGATGATGGCGGCCACCACGAACAGGCTGAGCTGCGCGATGCGGGCGACCATCAGGTGGGCTCCGGAATTGGTGCGCCCCAGCGCAGCGCCGTGGTCCCGATGAATGCCGGCAGCGTCAGCTCATCGCGCGCCTCGCTCGCGAACGGGAGCCCGTAGGCCTCGATTCGCGGCTCGACGCGCCCGATGTAGCTGGGGTGCGTCAGGAAGCGGTCACGGAGACCTTCCGGACCGATCGCCTCGATGCGATACGGCGGAGACAGCGGGACGGCGTTGATGACAATGGCCGAGCCCGCGCCGTAGATCGACGTGGTGGCCACGAGTCGCTCCGCGGGCGGGCCGCCTTCGGTCGCGCCGCCGGCAACGGTGATCGCCTCGGCCCCGGAGGCCCAGAGCGCCGTGACGATGTCGCGAAGGTCGTCGACGAGCACGATGTAGCTGGTGGCGCTCTCATCCACGGGCACCGGGCGCTGAGAATCGGCGATCTCCACGACAACCCCCGGCCCGACGACCGGGGAGAGCCCCGAGGCCAGGCGGGTCGCCGCAAGCTCCTGGTTGAGCTGCTCGAGCGCCGTTCGCGACCCCGCGTCCTGCTCCTGGAAGCTGCGAACCCGCTCTTCCGCCACCTCGATCTCGGCGCGAAGCGCCTCCTGCTGACGGGTGAGCTGCTCCGCCTCGCTGATGAGGACGCGCTGCGCCGAGGTGACGAACTGCTGGCGCGCGAACGAGCTGTTCCACTGGGCCGCACCCACGAAGCCGATGGCCGCCAGAGCGACCGCAATGCTGATCGTCCATTGCGGGCGGGCGAAGCGCGACGGGACCGGGCGACGACGAGTCAACCCGCCCGCTCCCCCGCCCGCCGCGCCACCCAGATCGCTCCAGCGACGGCGGCAATTCCCGCCACGGCAAGCAGCGGCAGCACCGGAAGGGCGGCCCCGTCGGCACGATCGGTCGGAGCCTCCTCCGGGACTGAGTCGGGCGGTGTGGCCGGATCCACGGTGACGCCGCCCTGGTCGATCGACCCCGCGGTTGGTCGATCCACATTCGATGCGGGGATCGGCTCCGGCTGGACCGGCTCAGGGGGAGCGACGCCGAACTCATCGTAGAAGGCGGCATAGAGCTCGTCTGCAGCCACGCCCGTGCCGGCCTCGAGCGCCTCTGCATCGGACGCGCCCTCGCGGTAGGCCGCCGCAATCTCCGCGATGGCCTCGCGGCCGTAGCGGTCGATGATGAGGTCCACCATCGTGGTGCCCTGCGCGTACGACAGCTGACCACCGCGCTCCCCGATCGGAAACTGCTCGCTGATGGCGTCGAACGAGAAGAGGCCGGCCCCGGACGCCTCGAACTCGACGATGCCTCGCTGATCGCCCGCGTCGCCGGTTTCGGACCACGTCGCGACCCCCTCATTCAGCCATCGCGCCGGATCGTGGAATGCGTTGTCGGTGGCGTCAAAAAAGACGATGTGGGTGACCTCGTGCACCATGGCAACCTCCAGGTAGGCCGGCGAGCCACCGCCCAGCCACATGAAGATCGTCCGCAGCTCGGAGTACGCCGCCGCGCCGGTCCACTCGCGCGCCCCTGGTCCGAGTGCTCCGAAAAAATCCTCTCGCGATTCATAGACGAAGACGTCAACAGGCCCCGCCAGCTCCGTCCCGAGCAGATCCTCGGCCTGCGCGACGCCGACGGCTGTGAGCTCGCCGAAGCGCCGCGCCTGCGCCTCGGCACCGCCATACCAGTGCACCGTCGCCTCGCCGAGCTGCGCCTGCTGCCAGTCGAGACCCTCGCGATCGTCCTCGTAGCGAAGCGTCCCCTCCGGGCCGAGCACGACCTCGTCGCCGGCGGTGGCGCGCCATTGGTAGGTGACCAGCGTATTCGGCGTCACGTGATCGGTCGACGTATCCCACACATACGTCGCGACGTCACCGGCTGGCTCCACCGGGGTGACGAAGGATGCGTCACTGCCCGGTGAGCGCACGAGCAGCTCCAACCGGTCCGGATCCGCGCCGCGAAGCTCCACCTCGAAGCGCATCTCCGCGTCGTAGGTCGAGTCGGCCGTGGCGTCCCCGAATCCGTCGAAGCCGAGCGCCCCCGGAGCGCTCATGAACCCGATGGCCAGCGCGGCGCACGCCATCGCCGCGCCCCGAATCAGTCGTCCCATGAGACGCGCCCCAAATCGAGAAGGCCGATGGTCAGATTACCGAGCCCGCGAAGCCCATCAGCCACCAACCACCACGTCTCGCCATACGACCACGGAATGACCGGCGCCTGACTTGACACGTACGTTTCGACCGCGTCGTACGCGGCACCCACCTCGTCCTCCGGCGCGGCCGCGGCATCGTCGAGGAGCGCGAGGAACTCATCGTCGCGCCAGTCCCCGTAGTTGCTCTGCGCACCGGGCTCAAGCAGCAGCCCGTACAGCGCGTGCGGCGATGCATAATCCGCGATCCAGCTGATCGTGAAGAGCTCCGGTGGCCTCGTCTCCAGCACGCCGAGGAAGCTGTCGAACTCCATCGTCTCGACCTGGATCTCGACACCGAGCTCCTCTCGCCACACCGCGACCGCCGGGTCGACGAAGAGGCCGTTGGCACTCACGACGATCGGTCCGAGATCCGATCGGTCCCCGTATCCGGCCTCGTCGAGCAGGGCGCGCGCGCGGTCCGGGTCCGTATCCAGCGCCGGAGTGAAGCCATCCGGCCAGATCGCCGGCGGCACCAGGCTGCCGGCCGCCTGGGACGCCGCTCCATCCGAAAGTGGCACCAGCCGCTCGCGGTCGAGCGCCAGGGCGAAAGCGAGACGAACGCGGGCATCGTCGAACGGCGGAGCCGTGGTGTCGAAGCCGAAATAGCTGATCGTGAGTGGCTCGGCCTCGTGCAGGCGAGGTCCCAGGTCAGTGTCATAGGCGATCCATGAGGCATCCCAACCGGCGACCTGGACCAGGTCGACCTCCTCGTCCGCGAAGGCCGTCACGGAGTCCGATTCGGCGTCGGCGACCCAGCGGATCTCCGAGATGGGCGGCGGTCCCGCGACGTACCGATCGTTCGCGCGCAGCACCAGGTCAGCGCCCTCGACGCCGTCGAGCACGTAGGGGCCGCTGCCGACGAATGCGTCCGGGGTCTGCCAGGTGGCCGTGGCATCGGCGCGCTCGGGGACCACGAAGGTCGCCGGCGTGGCCACGATGTCCAGGAAGTAGGAGGCCGGATGGCGCAACGTCACGACCAGCGTTTCGTCGTCCGGGGCCCGGATCCCGACCTCTTCTTCCCCGACCTCTCCCGCCAATCTCTCCGAGGCACCCTGTACGACACTGAGCACATCGGGCGCAGTCGCCGAGGTGTCGGGGTCCAGCAACCGCAACCATGAGCGACGAATGTCCTCGGCGCCGAGCTCGGTGCCGTCACTGAACGCGAGATTGCCGCGAATGGCGAATTCGTAGGTC
>JALZJE010000089.1 GCA_030859955.1 Chloroflexota bacterium
ACCGACGTGGCGGCCATCCGCCGCGAGCACATCGAGGCTTTCCTGGTAGCGCTGTCCGACTCCGGCAACCGGCCGGCGACGGTGGCCAACCGCTATCGGTCCCTGCAACAGGTCTTCCGCTGGCTGGCCGGCGAGGACGAGATCCGCGATTCACCGATGGCCCGCATGCGCCCACCCGCCGTCCCCGACGAGCCGCCGCCGGTCCTGCGCGTCGAGGAGCTCGAGCGCCTGCTGGCCGCCTGCGCCGGCACGTCGTTCGAGGAACGGCGCGACACGGCCATCATCCGCCTGCTGGCCTCGACCGGCATGCGCCGCGGCGAGTGCGTCGGCCTGCGGGTGGAAGACGTCGACTTCGACCACGAGGTGGCGCTGGTGCTGGGCAAGGGCCGCCGCCCACGGGCCTGCCCCTTCGACCGCCAGACCAGCCGCGCCCTGGACCGGTACCTCCGCGTCCGCAAGCTGCACTTCGACGCCGATTCGCCATGGCTGTGGGTCGGCAAACGCGGAAGGCTGACCGATACCGGCCTGGCCCAGGTCCTCCGCCGCCGTGGCGCCCTGGCCGGGATGCCCAAACTGCACCCGCACCTCTTCCGCCACACCTTCGCCCACCAGTGGCTCTCCGACGGCGGCACGGAGGGCGACCTCATGCGCCTGGCCGGCTGGAAGAGCCGCGAGATGCTCTCCCGCTACGGCGCCTCCGCCGCCGACGAGCGGGCGCAGGAGGCGTACCGGCGGCTGCGGTCGTGACAGCGCGGAGACGGGACGACGTCCCACCCCCGGGGCTAGCCGACCTGTTGCGCGTCCGCACCAGTATCGGCGCTACGGCGTTGCAACGCTCGCTATGGTAATGTATCATACGCTGTAGCAACGAATGTAGGACATACCAGACGTGGCCCAATCGACGTACATCCAGACTCTTCAGAAGAAGCGGGATGATGTCCTCGCTGAGGTGAGGAAGCTCCGCGCTGAGATGACCGAGATCAATGCGGTCATTGGCAGCAAGGAGAGTCAGCTCCGCAACCTTGATGACTTGCTGGCTCTGGAAGGTGCTCCCGTACAGTCGGACGGCGTCGGTTCAACGGATGCCGTACCCGAAGGCTCCAAGTTCATCGAGCATGCTCATCGGTTGCTCTCAGACGCTGCGAAGCCGATGCATTACCGAGAGCTAGCAGACCTATTAGCGCGAGACCATGTGTTCATCCCGGGGCAGGACCCTGCGGCGAATCTCTTAGCCCACATGAGCCGCGATGGCCGATTCGGTCGAACACGAAGCCGAGGTGTCTATGGGCTGTCTGATTGGCCCGCGGTTAGAGCGGCGAGTCGGTCGAGCCGAGCTTCCCGTCCACAGCGACGGGCGTCAGGTCGGTGACTGCGATGCTGGTTCCAATCCCGGTGGGATCGGTCGCCGAGGAGGAGATTCTTCTCGGGCAATGCCAATGCGGCGGGCGGTGGCACCTGGTCGCTGAGGAGGTCGCTCCAATCAACCGACGCTGGTACGACGCACTCGTCTTGAAGTGTGAAGCTTGCGGACATACGAACCGTGCAATCTTTGACACCACTCCATTCTTCGAGCCGATGGGGAACGCATGGGCGAGAGCTACGTGAGCGCCAGCACCCGCCCACAGGCCGCTGATCGCGCGCCAGCCTTCGAGCCCACAAGGTACGAAGACTTGGACCTCAACCGTCTTATAGTCTTCACTCTGGGTTGGCTTAGGAACGAGCGCCTGCCACCTAGCTTTGAGAACGTGTCGGTGGCGGCATTTCGCCTCTTTCCATCGAAGTTCTCGCTCCGTGGGTTCGACCATCCAGACAGCAATCGCGCCAATCGGGCGCTGCTCCAACTTGGCCCAAAGTATCGGAACTGGGCCGTTGGGTCACCGAGCACCGGCTACAACCTCACGCCCCTGGGCGAGAAGGTACTGATTGAAGCGCGGCAGCTGGTCGCTGGTGGAAGTGCCGAGCGATCGCCCAAGCGCCGGGGGTCGCCGGGTTACACCTGGGATCCCGCGAGCGAGCTCAACGATCTGAAGGCAACTGATTCTTACCAACGGTTCCGTGATGGCGGAATCGGTCGGTTGAAGATCGACGATGTCTGGCACTCGCTCGGTGCATTTCGATACACGCCGAAGGAAGCCATCCGCGAGCGATTCGTGGCCCTCAAGTCCATCGCAATCGGTGCAGGGGATTCTGATGCACTTGCGTTCCTGGACGCACTCCGCGAGCGGTTCGAGACTAAGCAGACGTAGGGGAGACCACGCATGCCCGAGTACGACATCACGTTCGACAGCAAGTACATACGTCGTCAGTTTGAGAAGGCGGTCGGACGGAGTGTCGTAAAGGTCATAACTGAGCCAGTCACCAACAGCGACGACAGCTATGAGAGGCTGGAGGTGCGAGGTGCCGAGGCGGAGCCTGGCTTTGGCGAGATAGTTATCGAGTTCGACCGGACCAAGCGAGCCTTTGCCATCATCGACCAGGCGGAGGGAATGACCGCGGACGCGATGCATGACCGATTCGTGACCTATGGTCAGCAATCCTCCGATAGATCGGCCGGCATTCGTACCAGAAGCCTCTTTGGGAAGGGCCTGCGCGACGTCCTCTTCACCCAAGAGCGTGGCGTCGTCCAGTCGATTCGAAGTGGCAAGGCCTACGTCTGCAAGTTCAGATCTCGCTCGAGTTCGGGCGAGAGCAAGCCGGTCATCGACATCAGCAACGGCCCTCAGGTTACCGACGAGCTCCGGTCGGCGTGGGGGATTTCGGGCGACGGGACACGGGTCGAGTTCAGACTCAACAAGGACATGCCCTTGCCGCAGGCCGACCGCCTTGAGGCTGACATCAATCGTTTCTACATGCTTCGCCCGCTACTGTCCCGATCAGATCGAAGAGTCGCCCTTCGAGTGATCACTCGAGGGGCTACAGAAGACCGACTCCTGCGGTACCACCCTCCGGCGATCGCGTCCACTGACCTGATCGCCGAGGACACGTGGCAGATGCAATGGGAGGGTTATGAAATCGACGTCAGCATCGAGCTGAAGGCCTACGCAGACGAACTGGTGCAAGCGGAGCGCGGACTCGAGGAGCGCGAAGGCGGTCTCCTTGTACTGGATGAGGACAGAACCGCTCTTGACCTGACCCTGTTTGGCTACGACAGAGATCCCGCTGCGGCCCGGTTCTTCGGAGAACTCAGACTCGAGGGTGTCGGTCGTCTCATTCGTGATCGCTTGGCGGCCGATCGACCCGAGGAGATCCTCAGCGAGACACGAGATGGGTTCAACCAGGCGGTTGCCTTCTATCGGTCTCTCCAAGACACGGTCTACAAGTGGCTCACCCCCCACATCGAAAGGGAGAGGGCTCGTCGCTCGGGTGAGCCAACGAAGCTGTCGCGTGGCACACGGAAGCGGCACGCACAGGCGTTCGAAGAGCTCAATCGCCTCTACCGTAGATTGCTCGGCGAGGCCGCCGGAACCGGCACTGGCAGCGACAAGAAACCCTTGTCAACGGATGACGCGTTGGAGTTTCGCTGGCCCACCCTCATGTTGCAGGTCGGGTTACCCGCTGTTGCTCAGCTGCTGGTCAACACGACGAAGGTAGAGCCGGGATCGGGCATTGCGATTACCTCAAGCGCGTCAAGCGCGGTGCTCCCACTGGTGTCGGAAGTCTTCGTGCCAGAACCGCAAGACGCCCATCCGACGGTGGTAGTAGGCGTCCGTATAGAGGGCGTTCGCGTCGGGGACGCCACCGTATCGGCGTCGATTGGAGATGAATCGGCGGACCTCGGATGCTCTGTGCATGAGGAAGAGGTTCCGGACCTTCCGGCGGGACTCGCGTTCGTGCCGGAGCTGGCAACGGTTCCAGATGGCGAGAGGACCAAGCTCATTCTCTACGCTGACCTGCGGAGAATCGATCCAGACGCCCCTCTGTCCGTCGGGAGCGACAACCCACGCATCGAGGTCCTTGACTCAAATCCGGACTGGCTTGCGCTCAGCGCATATGTGGTGCGCGCGGACGTGCGAGTTCACGGGTCAGGAAAGGGTGAGGAGGCGATCCTCACCGCACAGGTTGGGTCAAGTCGGGCGGAGGCCTACGTTCGGGTCGGCTCCAAGCGAGAGCGGCAGAAGACCGGCGGCCACTTTCGTGGATTCGAGTTCCAGCATCTCAGCCGGAAGGTCCCGGCGGAGATCGATAGTCGGGGAGTGGTCGTGATCAATCTGGCCGAACCCACGAACGAGATGTACTTCGGAAGTGACGCGGACCAGGCCGCGAAGGCGGTAGAGAAGAACAAGGCGAGCGCAACGCTTCTCGCCGAGCTAATCCTCGATCAGTGCCTTCAGGCAGCGGTTTCAGATGCCTATGGACGTGGGAAGTTGCAGATTCGCTTTCAGAGAAGCCCGGTCACAGACATATCGACGTACATCGCCGAGGAGCGCTTCGGAATCGGTTCATCGATTCACCGACTGTTCGTCGGTGACATCGCGCGTACCTAGAGGCTCTAGCGCACGGGAGAGTTCGGCTGCCCGAATATTTATGAGCACGATGGGGTCGTCGTTCGTTGGCTCGACATGATTATCGAATCGCGCAAATCGGTTGCCAGTAAGCGACACGCGGGACCAGTTCCCTACGCTAAGAGTGCCCCAGGCACCTACCGGAGCGATTTCGATCGTGGCCTCGATCCCGAACTTGCTTAGCGGCCGCCGCCGCAATAATTCCGCAGCCGCTGTACGCGCTCGGTCTGCATCACCGTCGGTCGAAACGAAGAGTTGGATATGTTGGGAGCCGACCGAGTGCGGAGCGGCACGGGATGGCGACCGCACGGTCGCGCGTGCCAAGGCCGCAATCACCGGTGTTCCGTGCGACTCGAGCCGTTTTACGAGAATGCGGACAAGCTTGGCGTGACGTAGGCGTGCAATGTCGCGCGCGAATCGGAGTCGCGCGTTGGAGTGCGGCAGGGCCTGGACCCTCTCCACGGTGTCCGGCAGGACACTCGCATAGAACTGCTCGGCGTATGCGTCCACAAGCTCCACGCCGACCGATCGCCGATCGAGAGCCTCGGCGACGGCCAACACAGTTCCGACTCCAGCGAATGGATCGCACACCGTGTCGCCGCGATCCGAGCTTAGCTCCAGGATGCGTTGGACGAGCGCGTCGGGCAGCGGACATCGATGCTCGATGACACCGTTGCCCCAGCTTCCCTGGCGGGGGATCGGAATGTTCCAAACGTTCGTCGGCGCGGCGCCGGAAGGACTGTATCGTTCTGGATAGCGCTGCCACCAATCTTGGAGGTCAGCAATCTCACGGATGCGGTTGAGGCGATACTTGAACCGCGGTCCTTTGGTGAACATCAAGACGTACTCGAAGGAGTTTCGAAGCCTCCCTTGGCCCGACCACGGCAGTGTGTGGTCCTTGTGCCAGATCACGACATCTTGGAGGGTCCAACCGACTTGTTCGGCGAGGTCCGCCAAATCGAAGGGCAATGGGACGAGTCGGCTCACTCCGCCTTTCGCGCGCTGCTTGAAGGTGTCCACGATCAGCCAGAGGGATCCTGATAGCCGCGTTCGGTCATGCAGAACTTCCAGCACGCGCCGCATGTCGGCCGAGTAGGCCTCATACGCCTGTCCGAAGCCGATCTGGTCGCTGTCACCGTAATCGATGGTCGGGCCGTACGGCGGCGACGTGACCGTGACGTCGAGGCATTTCCTCTTGGGGAGTATCTCCCCAAGGTCTCGCGCATCGCCGACATGCAGCCGCCGCCAAGAAGATGATGCGCCAATCGGGCGTTTGCCGTCCGTCCCCATGGTCGGGAAGACTACTCGGTATCCGGTCGGGGATCCACCTGGGTGTCGGAGCAGGCTGGTAGCCTCTTCGGCGGAGGGCTTCCATGCCGGATATCGGCGAGCTTGTCGTTGGCGCTTGGTTGACTCAGGTCGAGGGTTACGACTTCGTCGTATACAACCAGCGGCCCGGTCGCGACTTGCCGGAGTCAGTAGCCCCGCCGGGGCTGGCGGGCGTATCGGCTCGGTTGGGCGAGCTCGACGTCATCGGGCTTCACACGCCGAAGCGTGAGAGCTACCTGGCCGAGTGCACGACGCATCTCGGCGGCATGCTCTACACCGGCGGCCCGGACGCATCGGTCACCAAGCTGAAGCGCAAGTTCGCCCTCTCGTCCGCCTACGCGCAGCTTCTCGAGGAGCGGACCGAGCTGAAGCCGAAGCTCGCCTTCTGGTCGCCCAAGGTCCCGAAGGCGGTCATCGACCGCGTTCGGGAGGTCGAAGATGCCGCCAAACGACCGATTGAGGTCATCGCCAACGACGCGTACACCGATCGGATCAACCAGATTATCGATGCTGCCAGCCGCCGCACGACGGGAACCGGCAACGACTTCTACCGAACGCTTCAGCTCCTGACCCACCTGTCGCGGTCGCCGTTCGTCAACCTGCCCAAGCAGACACGCAAGCGCGTAGCTGAGGCGGCGGCCGAGATCACGGCCGATGCGCCCATCCTGCCGTGGAGCGAAGTGGTGAAGGTGCATCGCACGCAGGCCGGCATCCGGGCACCACGCGAAGGGGCCGAGGCGTCGATCATCTGCAACACCGGCGCCCACGGGCCGTACCCGGACCGCTTCCTGGGGCCCGATGTCCTCCACTACGTCGGTCGCGGTCTGGAAGGCGATCAGGAGCTCGACCGCGACAACGAGTCCCTGCGTCAAGCCGTCGAACGTGGCATCCCGATCCGCGTCTTCGAGCAGCTCGGCAAGAACAAGTACGTCGACCATGGCGTCTGGGAGGGAGTAGGCGAGCCACTGTGGCACCACGAGGCGGGAAGCAACCGCCGGCTGGTGGTCTTCACCCTTCGCCGCCTTCAGCACACGACCTAGGTCTGGGGAGGCGCCGTCATGGGCGAGTCGTTGATGTTCGTCCAGTTCCCTCACCCTGGATCCGAACACCGCCCAACCGAATCCTGGATGGACTGGAACCGTCGCGACCACGCGCGGAAGTTCTTGAAGACGCATGGCACGTACATCTCCGACGGAGAGCTGCGGACTGGGCCCTTCACCCTCTGGGGTGAGTGGGAACCCCAGTCCCGCGTGGTGGAGACACTTCCGAAGCAGGGCCGTCGTTACCCACGCTGGCTCCACGAGCCCTTTTGGCAGGTGCCACAACACCGGCGCCTACTGCAGAACACGGATCCGCTCGTGTTCGATCACTTCCTCTACAGCAACTGCCGCCAGAGGAGGAATCGGAAGCTTCGCGAGCTCGCGCCGGGTTCGCTCATCGTCTTCGGCTCCAACCTCGAGGGTGCGTTCGTCCTGGACACGGTCTTCGTCGTCAGTGACACCGCCGAGAACTTCACAGGAGCTTCGGCCGGCGACATTCGCTGCGCGGACTGGGTCCGCGCCGTAGTCTTCGAGCCATTGCGAATGAGTCCGAAAAGCGCGAGCGAGATCTTCCGACTGTATCGGGGGAGGTCGTATCGAGAGGCGCGCGCCGGACCATTCAGCTTCGTTCCGTGCCACCCTCATGGTGTAGGCGAGTACGCATTCCCTAGGCCCGAACTCCGACTTCCTGCTCGGTGGATTACGCCCAACCTCAGGCAGGGCGCGAAGGCGACTCAGGCCAGTCCGGCGGACCTCCTGTGGCTATGGGACGAGATCATTGACCAGGTCATCGAGAAGGCGGGGCTAGCTCTTGGAGTCCACCTGGCGGCTCCACCGCATGGAGACGGGCTTCGCCTCGAGAGTGCAGGGTAGGGAGCAGTGGTACAGGTAACTGTCGCGAGGATAGGTGGCAAGCCGCCGCTGGTGATTAACAACGCCGATTGGCTCGCGGAGGCCTTCTTCGCCGTTGACCCAAGCGGCAGGCCAGGCGGGTTTGATGACAAGGCTGAGTCCTCTGCGCCTACGCGAATCGAATCGAAGGACGTCGACGCGATCAATGGCACCATGCGAGCCCGTTCACCGCAGAAGGCTTGGGCCGCCGTCAAAGACAAGGAGCTTCCCTGGCTGGCGGCCGTATCGCCGTCCTGGGACCTCGCTGTAGTGGAAGATGTCGAGTGGCGCGATCGCGTCGCGCCAGCACTCGAGGCTGCGCTTGACGCACTGATACAGAAGGGTCGAGGCGTCTCCGTCTCGACGAAGATGCTGCACCTCAAGCGGCCGAAGCTGGTGCCGGTCCTCGACAGCCTCGTAGTCGAGCAGCTCGGCGCCGCGATGCCATCGACGCCTGCAAAGGGAGTCGCCATGATCGGTCATGTGAGGAACGTGGCCAAGCAGAACCGCGAGATCCTCGATCGGATCATCGACTACCTCGGAGCACAGGGCGTGGACCGGTCGGTCGTCCGAGTCTTGGACGCGCTGCTGTGGGGCAGCCACGAGGCATCATGGGTTGCACCGTTGGCGCCCGTTATCGCGCGCTGGCGTCGGGAGGGACGGCGGTGAACGTGGCCAGGGCCGGCAGCCGTCCATCGGCGGGGGGCCTCGAGGTGGTGGAGGGGACGTGGTGACCGATCCGGAGATTGCCGACGTGGCGCGTACGGTCGCCGTGGACCTCGTGGGGGAGGGAGCGACGGCGGTGGTGCTCGCCGGCAGCCATGCGCGCGGTGATGCGACAGACCTCTCCGACATCGACCTCTACGCCATCGGCGAGGGCCCCGCATACACGCTGCGCGTCGTGCGCGGTCGCCTCGTCGCGGTCTCGTGGCGCAGCGAAGACGATGAACGCCGCGCCCTGCGACAGCCGGCATCGGTCGGTGCGGTTGTGCCCGCCTGGCGCGCTGCACGCATCCTCCACGATCCGGAAGGCGTGGCCGAGGGTTTGCAGTGCGAGGCCGCAGACTTCGACTGGGCGGCGATCTCGGCGGCCTGCGACGAGTGGGTTGCCGACTCGACCATCGGCTACGCGGAGGAGGTCCTGAAGCTGGTCGCGGCACGGCGCGCCGATGACGGGCTGCTGGCGGCGGTTCAGCGCTCGGTGCTCGTCCTGCGCCTGCCGAAGGTCATGGCGGTCCGCCATCGGCTGCTGTATGACACCGAGAACCGGCTCTGGCACCTGGTGGCGCAGGCGATGGGCGAGGAGTGGGCGCTTGCGCAAACGGCGGCCTTTGGCCTCGAATCGGGCGAGGGTCCCGACCACGCAGCCATCCAGCTGTTCACATTGGCCGTCGACTCGGTGCGGCCGCTGCTAACGCTGTCGCAGGTCGAGGTGGCGGATCTGGCGTTGGGTGCGGCTGGGCCTTGACTGGGATGAGCGGCTTGGTGCAAGGCATGACCGTATGAAAGATCGGCTGCGGCATGTGCGGTGGATCGGCGGTGGAAGCGGCGCCGGCAAGTCGAGCATCGCGCGCACGCTTGCGGCCGAGCATGGCCTGCGGGTGTACGGCTCCGACAACACGATCTCCGACCATGCGCGCCGCTCGAACCCGACCGACCACCCGCTGCTCCATGAGTTCCTCGCCGTGGACATGGACGAGCGGTGGGTGAACCGATCGCCATCCGTCATGCTCGAGACCTTCCACGGCACGTCCATGTCTGCGAAGCCGGTTCGGCCTGGGAACGGGAGCACCTGCTGTTCCGGGATTACCTGCTGGCCCACGGCACGGCTCGCCTGGCATACGCCGAGCTCAAGCGAAGTCTGGCAGAACGTTACCCGGACGGCCGACTCGCGTACACCGATGCGAAGTCGGCCTTCATCCTCGACGCGCTGGACGATGCCGCGGCGTGGGCGGCGCAGGTGGGCTGGCGGCCTGGCTCCTAGGACTGCTGCTCAGGCAGGCAGTTGTGAGGGTCGCGGGTCGGGGCAGGGCTTTGACCTCGGCGTTTGGATGTCCCACAGTCGCTCCGTATGCCGTACCTCGACGCCAAACCGGCTGACCTGCAGCGGAACCGTGCGCTTGCCGACGCGGACCTGCCCGACGCAGCCGTCCTCTTCGGCGTATGGGCGCTGCACGGCAAGCTGGAGCAGTTCCTTACGACCTATCCCGATGCGCGCGAGGTCGCGGAACGGACCGCTCTCGTGGAGATCGACGGCCAGCGCGTCTGGGTGATCATGGTCTTCGGAGGCGCCATGGCGGCTACCCACGCCCACCTGGCGGCGATGCTCGGGGCGCGAGCGATCCTCCAGATCGGCACGTTCGGCGGCTCGGCGCCCGGTGGCAGCGTCGGCGACGTGCTGCTGCCTGCGGAGGTCGTCGGTCGTGACGGCGTCTCCCGCCAACTGTCACGCAACCGACGGATCGCCGCCGACTACCGCATGGTGCGTGATGACGTCACGGAGGAGGCGTCGTGACGATCAGCCGACCGGAGCTCGTCGAGCAGCTGCATGCCATCGGCGTCGAGCACGGCATGACTCTCGTGGTCCACACGTCGCTCCGGGCGGTCCGCCCTGTCGAGGACGGCCCCGACGGCTTGATCGCCGCCCTGACCGATGTGATCGGGCCGTCGGGGACCCTCGTCATGCCCACCATGACCGGTAGCCGCCGCCTCGAGCCGTTCGACCCGGCACAGACGCCGACCCGCAACATGGGGATCGTGGCGGAGACGTTCTGGCGTCAGCCGGACGTGATGCGCAGCGACCATCCGACCTCGTCGTTCGCGGCCCGTGGGCCGCTCGCCGCGGACATCACGGCGCCGCAGCCGCTGATGCCGGTCCACGGCTCGGATAGCCCCGTGGGTCGCGTCCATGCCGCCGACGGCTGGATCCTGCTCCTCGGCGCGGGTCATGACGCGAACACGACCATCCACCTTGCCGAGCACATCGCCGGAGTCCTCTACCGTGAGCACAAGTGGACGACCATGCTGATCGATGGCCGCCCGCAGCGCGTGGAGTTCGAAGCTCCCGACCACTGCTGCCGCAACTTCGAGCTCGTCGGCGGATGGCTGGACGAGCGCGGCCTGCAACGCCATGGCACGGTCGGCCAGGCCGCCGCTCGCGTGGTGCGATCCGAGGACGTCATCGACGTCACGGTGCCGGTGCTGCAGAAGGACCCGCTGCGTTTCCTCTGCCGCCCCGATGCCGGCTGCGACGACTGCGACCTGGCGCGCAGGAGCGTCGCACAGCCGACGATGCGTGGCAATAAACCGGCGGGAGGCTGAGCAGTCGGTGCTGCGCCGGGACGTTCAGCGGAGCATGGTGAGTTGCCACTGGACCGGCATCGACCCGCAGCGTCGTCAGGCACCTCGCTCATGCCCGGAACGATGAGTCTCGAAGAGCGCGTCGCTCGCCTTCTCGGATCCCGGGCGACGAGCTGGTCGCGGCGAGCGGCGCCATGGCAGCCGGCCGACGCCGTGGAAGGCGGAAACGATCGCTTCACTGTGGACCTGGACAACGGTCGGCGCGTCTTCCTGAAAGCCGCCAAGGCGCCTCATACCGCAGGCTGGCTGCGGCGTGAGGCGGAGGTCTACGCACACCTCCGCGGCTCCTTCATTCCGGACGTGATCGTCTTCGAGGACGATCCGCTCGAACCGCTGCTCGTCCTCGAGGACCTCAGTGACGCTGATTGGGACGTGCGCTGGGACGCGGCACGGGTTCACGGCGTTCGGACCGCGCTGGATGAGGTCGCGGCGTCACTGCCGCCGCCGAATACGCCATCAGTGCGCGAGATCCTTGGCGGCTTCGGGCGGTGGGGGGCGGTTGAGGCCGATCCAGAGCCGTTCCTGGCGACCGGCATCCGCTCTCGCGAGTGGCTTGACCGCGCGCTGCCGATCCTCAAGGTCGCGGCGGACGCCGCCCCAATTGACGGCGACGACCTGATGCACCTCGATGTCCGTAGCGACAACCTGTGCTTCCGCGACGGGACGGCGGTGTTCGTCGACTGGAACTGGTGCTGTACTGGACGAGCGGACTTCGATGTCGCGGCATGGCTTCCCAGCCTCGCCTTCGAGGGCGGGCCGCAGCCATGGGAGGTGTTACCTCAGGCTGGGGAATATGCTGCGTTCCTGGCGGGCATCTGGGCCGCGGTCGTGGGGTTGCCGCCGCCAGCCACCGCGCCGACCGTTCGCGATCAGCAGCGCCGGCAGCTGGAGGTCGCGCTTGTGTGGTGCGAGCGCGAGCTCGCGCTCGGCTAGCGGGGGCCGCAGCGGCCGAGGCGGACGTCACCCTCGACGTTCGCCCGCGTGGCAGGCGCCCTACCCACGATGCCCTGGTGTGCCGCCATCGCGGATGGCGTTCCAGTAGGCGACGACGTCCGGCTCGGGAGGCTCGAGTCCGAGAGCGGTCAGCATCGTGGCAATCTGCTGCCGATGCTCAGTCGCATGGTGCGCCGCGTGGAGGAGCAGGACCCACTCCGGCAGACCGAAGGGCTCATCGCCCCACGTTCCCTCCAGCATCCGATCGATAGAGGCGCCTCGCGCCACCTCGATCAGCCGCTCGCCCGTGAACCGCAGATGCGCGGCCACGCGCTCCACGCCGGGGAAGGGATCGTCGTACTCGAAGCGATGCTCCTCGCCAGGTCGCCAATCGGCCAGCGTGCGAAGGTATCCACCCTGCGCGCGAGCCAAGTGGATGAGCGTCTGATCCAGTTGCCCGTACGTGCCGATCACCTCGGTCGATAGCTGCTCGACCGTCAGGCCTCGGCAAGCGTCGAGCATCCTTGCGTTCGCCCACTGGTTATGCCGAAACAGCTCGACGAGGATCGTGTTCTCGTTGTTCATGAGGCCTCCTCGTTCGTTTCGAGGGTCTCTACGTCGGTGGGGATCAGGCTGTACACGACGAGGTCGACGCGTCCGGTGTTCGTGAACCCGGCGTTCCGTGCCACGCCCTCGCGGGTGAACCCCGCCTTCTCCGCCACGCGCTGTGAGGCCGTGTTGCCGGTCGCGGCGCGCAGGACCATCCGCTCGAAGCGTTGCTCCAGCAGGAGCCAGCGGGCGATGGAGCGCACCGCCTCGACCGCGAGCCCCTCCTTGCGTGCCCACGGGGCGACCCAGTAGCCGATCTCGCTGGTGCGCGCGCGCCAGTCGGTTCGCTTCAACCCGAATGAACCGGTGAGCCGATTGTCTGATAGGCGGATCGCCGCCCACTCGATGCCCGCGCCGGACGTGCGGAAGCGGGGGACATCTCGGTGCACCAGGCATCGGCATCGGCATCGGTGTACGAGTTGGGCAGCGGCAGCCAGCGCTGGGTCAGTTCGTCGCGGCAGGCGAGCGCTACTTCCGGCGCGTCCTCGGCCCGATACGGCCGCAGCAGCAGCCGTGCGGTCTCCAGCGTGACCTCGGGAAAGGTCCGGACTCCGTCGAGCAGGGCAAGCAGGCCGTCGGGGTAGAGGATGGCGCCGCCGCTGCGGACCTCGTCGAGCGGCAGCCAGCGGGCGGTGTACGCCGCGCCGTCGCTCTCGACGCCAGCCACGGTGCCGTGGCTGAAGCGCGGGTCGTCCGCCAGTTTGACGCCGTGGACGAAAACGATCTCGTGACCCGGTCGGCCTTCGTGGGTGAAGACGTTCTCGAGCGCGCCCAGGTAGGAGGTCTGCGCGAGCTCAGTCTCGAGCTCTTCGCGCCACTCGCGACGCAACGCCTCCTCGCTCGTCTCGCCAAACTCGATCCCGCCGCCCGGAGGCCGATAGAAGCGCTCGCCTTTGCGCGAGTCGAAGCCCTCGATGGCTAGGATGCGCTCATTCCGGATTGCCACGCCGATGACGATCGGCCGGACGCCGGGCACGGTCACGTCCATGAATCGGCATTCCCAGCGGATCGCATGAGGAATTCGAAATGGTTGCTCGCGAGTTGTTCGAGCTCGGCG
>JALZJE010000100.1 GCA_030859955.1 Chloroflexota bacterium
ACGTATGTACCGATGACCTCGGGGTTCATGTACCTGGCGGCGGTGATCGACTGGTACAGCCGGTACGTGATCGCCTGGCGGCTGTCGAACACGCTCGACGGGTCGTTCTGCACGGAGATGCTGGAAGGGGTGCGATCCCATAAAGCGGTCATGCGGCAGTGCGCGTAGACCGCTTCTTTGCTGATGGTTGCGACGAGTCGTCTTCCTCGCCTTCGAGCGCTTTCAACTCAGCCAAGCAGGCTGGCGGCGTCCAGCGCCACTCCGTTCGCCGGTCCTTCGCCATCGCTCCCCGCGTGTGCTCCAGGATCTCTTCCCAACGGCCCGAGACGACGGCCGCTCTCAGTTGGAACACCGCCTCCGCGTTCTCCTCAGTCCAGTAGATGCCGTTGCCCTTCAGTCGGAGGTTGAGCACGCGCCGGATCGTGCTCTCGATCGCGCCGCTGCCCAGCGGCACACCGCGACGCCGGAAGCTGTTATATCGCAGTCGGCCCGCATCCGAGTGCTTGGTCAGATAGCGGATCTCGCGCCACATCGGGGAATCGTCGGGCTCCTGCGGCGCCAACACCTTCAATTCGGCGATCACGTCCCGGCTTTTCCCCTCCTTGAGGAGACCGCGGAGCCGCAGGTAAAGTCCCTTGCGCTGGCTCTCCGTCAGCGGTAAATCCGCCAACGCCACACTCAGATGATGCACGGCATGACACCAGTCGAGCACCTCGACAACCCGCTTCGGGTCCAACTTGGCCTGGGCGAGGACCCAATCCAACCGCTTCCAGATCCACGGCGCGCCGTCGGCCGCGAACGTCACCACTTGAGCCCCAGCCGCACCCATTCGGTGCAGATGAAACGCCACCAATTCGATCAACGCATCGGGCCCTTGGAGCGTCCCGTCGATGACGGGGCGGCTCCCCCGAACCATTCGCCCGTGCTTGTCCACCTCGAATAGGATGACCACCTTGGGCTCGCGCCACTCGACCCGGAACTTCTTCCGTTTCCGCTTGCCGCTGACGCGCATCGTCTCCATCACGGTGCGCACACGGACCCGACCGCCGTCGATCCCGACGGCCACGCCCTTGCCCATGAACTCGCTGCCGGCGGGGAGTTCCCCACGGCGGAATCGCATGAGGTCGCGAGTGCGGGTCGCCAGGATCTGGGCTCCCAACTCACCCGCGATGCGCCGGATCGCTTTCTCGTCGAGTCCCAGGCCCTGCCGAGCCAACTCCACGCGCGACTGTTCGATGGGCAGCAGACCGACCAGGCGACCCACTTCGGATTGCGCATTGGGGCTGCACCCCTCACTGATCCGATAGGCCGCCAGTTCCGGGTAGAGGCCACTTCCTTCGGGGCCTCGTCCCTTGCCGGTGCGCCCACGAGGTGAGCAGTACAGGGTCATCACCGTGATCGCCAGGCCACCCAGAAGGCGGACCACCAGGGGGCGTCTTTTTTTTCAACGGGACGGAGCGGCACCTCCGCCTCACCGATCACCTTGTCGATGTGCGGAGCCGTCTCGGGCAGCTCGCTGGCCTGGGCCAGCAGTCCGGCGACGTAGAGATCGGCCTGCCGTCGGGCGTGCTCGTGGACTTCGCGTTCCACCGCGGCGAAGCTGGCCGGGTCGACGGTCAGACGTTCGAGCCACTCGTGCTCGCGTTCGGCCAACGATCGTCCGGTTTGCTCGGCCACGGCGGCGGGCGCGGGTGCCGGCGGGCCGCTGGGACGTTGACGCTTTGCACGTCTCTTCTGCTGGTTCCGGCCCATCGGCTCTTCCGACTCCAGAAGGATCTCCATGACAGGCACCTTCCTGGACGCGGATCATCGTTGTTCGGCCTTCGCCTGATGACATACCTTAACCGCCAAGCTGTTCCTCATCACCGCTTTTTGGGATCGCACCCGCTACACCACCGTAGCGGCGGCCGGCAATGTGAACGGCGGTCAGAAAACGTAGCGCGGGGCGGTGACCGGCGGGCGGTCAGAAAACGTAGCGCCTATGGCCTCCCCCACGGCCTGGAGATCACGATGGGAGCTTTCTTGACCCATCCTGGTCCTTCCGCTGTGAGGTCTATGGGTGTTCACCGACATGGAGAACTGGGCTGAGATCCGCCGTCGCGTCCTCGTCGACGGCCTGAGCAAGCGATCCGCTTGCCGCGAGTTCGATATCCACTGGGACACGCTGACCAAGATCCTCGACCACCCCGAGCCGCCCGGGTATCACCGCACGGCGCCCCGACCCCGGCCGAAGCTCGACCCCTTCCTCCCTGTCATGCATCAGATCCTCGACGGCGACAAGAAGGCCCCCAGGAAGCAGCGACATACCGCCCAGCGGATCTTCGAGCGGCTCCGCGACGAGTACGGCTACCCCGGCGGCTTGACCGTCGTCAAGGACGCCATCCGCGCCTGGCGGCGCGGCCGCGCCGAGGTCTTCGTCCCGCTGTCCCACCGCCCTGGCGAGGCCCAGGTCGACTTCGGCCAGGCGGAGGTCACGCTCGACGGCCGGACGGCCACCGTGGCGATGTTTGTCATGACCCTGCCGTACTCCGACGCGATCTTCGTCTGCGCCTTCCCGCGCGAGTGCACCGAGGCGTTCCTCGAGGGCCACGTCCGCGCCTT
>JALZJE010000110.1 GCA_030859955.1 Chloroflexota bacterium
GCATGGCATGGCTCGGCCAGCAGCTGACCGATGCTTACGCGGAGGCCATCGAGGATGCGCTGATCTGCAGCTTCACACCGCAGGAGCTCCGGCGCCTCATCGATCGCTTCCCAGCGTGGGCGTCAACATCATCCGCTACCTCTCCGGCCGGCTGGCCGTGTCGGAGCGCGAGCGCGAGGTGATGGCCTTCCGATCCGTCGAGCAGCGGCTCGCCGCGCGGCTCATCGAGCTCGTGGAGCGCTTCGGTCAGCCCGCCGACGACGGGACGGCCATCGACGCGCGGCTCACCCAGCAGGAGCTGGCCGACATGATCGGCACGTCCCGCGAGACGCTAGCGACCACGATCGCCACACTGCGCGAACAGGGCGTGATCGAGATGCACAACCAGCGCGTCGTGGTCCTCGACCTCGAACGAGTTCGGGACCTGGCCGGGGAGTAGGCGAGCTGTCGCCTCCCTTACAGCGCCCGGTGGGGCGGTCGTCGAGGATGGAGTCATGTCCGAGCCCGCAACCGTAGCCCCGAGCCACTGGCGGCTTCCTGACCTGCCGCCCGCGCTGGATCCGATCCCATCTGTCGACCGGGCGACGATGCTCGCTGCCGACCGGATCGCGACCGACCGCGTCGGTGTCAGCCTGCTGCAGATGATGGAGAACGCCGGGCATCAACTCGCCGAGCTCACCCGCATGACGCTGGGTGGGACCGTCAGCGGACGCCTGGTCGTCATCCTCGCGGGGACCGGCAACAACGCAGGGGGCGGCATGGTCGCCGCTCGCCGACTGGCCGGCTGGGGCGCCGATGTCTGCGTCATCTTCGCGCACCCCGTGCTCCGCCTGCGCCCGGGTCCCTGCGCCCAGATCGAGCCGATGCTCGCCGCTGGCGTGCGCGCCGGGGTCGCCGGCCACGATCGATCCCACGCGGAGATCGCCGACGAGATCATGCAGGCCGATGCCGTCATCGATGCGCTCATCGGCTACAGCCTTCACGGTGCGCCCGACGGCGTCTACCAGCCGCTCATCGAGCTCGCCAGCCTCGGTCGTGGAGCGGTGATCAGCCTCGACATCCCGTCCGGCATCGACGCCAGCAGCGGCGAGCGAGCGGGATTCGGCCGTCAGCGCCGACGCCACGCTGGCGTCGGCCCTGCCCAAGGCCGGGATGTCGCTCGCCGAGGGACGCCGGTTCTCGGGGGTGGGCTTCCTGGCCGATATCGGTCTCCCCGGCTCGATCTTCACCGAGCTCGGCGTGCCCGCCGGCGCCTGGTTCGAGCACGGGCCGCTCGTCCGTCTCCGCTGAAACCTACTCCGCTGGGGCGACCGGTGACGGCCACCGCGCGATCGCGATGCCTATCGCTGCACCGAAGCCCAGCAACCCGATCGTCCATTGCGGATCGTCCAGCGGCTGGCCCAGTCGGCTGAGCGCCAGCGCCACGGCGAGACTGACGACCGCACCGGCCCCGATGGCTGCCACCACCTCCGCGAAGCTCCGCAGCTGTCCCCTACGCAGCAGGAACGCTCCCAGCAGCGGCGGGCCGGCGGGCATGAGATGGAAGATCAACCCCGTCGCGAGGGCGAGCAGCAGCCACGCGACGCCCGCCGCGACGACGCCGCCGATGGCGAGCAGGAGCGCCTTTCGGCGCCGCAGGTTCAGCTGCATCAGGCTCGCCGACGCTCGATCACGTCGATTACCAGGGCGGCCGTCCACGCAAAGCCGTCGCTGCCATAGCCGGCGCCGGTGAAGGGGTCGAAGTACTCGCGGAAGCCCGACTTGCGTACGAGCTCGAGCATGCTGTCCGCCACGTGCGTGGCCAGGTCGGGTTGACCATGCTGGAGGAGCCCGCGCCAGATGAGCCAATCGGTGTTCATCCAGACTGGTCCGCGCCAGTACCGGCGCGGGTCGAAGAGCTCGCCGGTCAGGTCGAAGCTGGGCACGAGGTAGTGCTGGTCGGCCTCCGGGGGATGGAAGCAGGGCGCCGACAGATCGCGGACGATGGCCGCCACTCCGTCCACCGGCAGCTCCGGGTCGAGCAGCGGCATGAAGCTGAGGATCGATGACTCCCGGATGATCTCCTCGCGTCGCAGGTTGCGGCTGTAGTAGCGCTCGTGGTGGGGATCCCACAGCTGATCGTGCATGGCCTTGCGGACGGCGCCGGCGGCGTGGCGGTGTGGCCCGGGATCCTCGCCGAGCAATTCCGCGATGCGGGCGAGCGCCTGGCTCGAACGGATGAGCAGCGCGTTGACCAGCGGCCCCGCCATCACGAAGGGGCTCATGCGGCAGATCCGTGCGTCGTTGTAGCCGGCACCCCGGTAGGCATGCGCCAGGTAGACGAACCGGTCGTAGGCGGCGTCGGTCGGTCGGTCGGCCCGATCGGCGCCGACCAGGTCGCGTCGCTCGTACGGAGGCAGCAGGCCCGGCGGGATGTCGATATGACGCAGGGCACCCTCCCAGGCGGGCGAGTTATCGAGGCCCGACTCCCACGGATGGAGGATGGCGGCGAGGCCGATGCGCTCGGGGTCCCGGTTATCGAGCAGGTAGTGATGCCACGCCGCCAGTTTCGGATACATCCGCTCCAGGAAGGAGCGTGACTCGGTCGGGTCGGCGGCGTGCTCGTGGATCTCGAGGGCCGCCCACGCGTGCAGCGGCGGCTGGATGAGCCCGGACGTCTCGGTCCCGGCCGCACTTCCGGGCACGTTGCTGCTGCGCCAGAAGGTCGGGCCGGGAAAGTAGGCGTCGGGCGGCACCTCCGGGTTGAAGACGATGTGCGGCACGCGCCCATCCGCCCATTGCCCGGCGAACAGCGACTCCAGCTCCTCCTGAGCGCGTTCCTGGTCGTACCACGACCGGCCGATGGCGATGAACGCCGAGTCCCAGCTCCACTGGTGCGGGTAGAGGTCGCGGGATGGGACGGTCGACCGGCCGGTCCAGTTCGCATCCAGCACGGCCTGCGCGGCCTCCAGCAGCTCGGCGTCCGTCCTCGCAGCAGATCGCTTGGCATGCCCACTGCGCCCGGGCAGACGAATCACGCGCCCTTCT
>JALZJE010000130.1 GCA_030859955.1 Chloroflexota bacterium
CGCAGAACCTGGCGAACGGCAAGCACCTCGCCAACTTCCTGCTGACGCCTGCAGGACAGGCCGCGATTGCGTCGACCGGCTGGCAGCCGGTTCGAGACGACGTGGAGGGCCCACCGATCGACGGCGACCGGGTCAGCCCCGAGTGGTCCGAGATCTTCGATCGTCAGCAGGAGTTGCTCGACGGGTACCGCGCCATCTTCGGTGGCTGACGCCATCGGGCGTGCCGGGCCATGGCGTGGCCTGGCGCTGCTCGTCGCCGCGGCGGCCTTCGGCATCCTGATCGGCTGGCCGCTCACCCGGCTGGCGATCGAGGCGGCCGCGGCCGGCACCGCGCCGCTCGTCGCCGCCCTGCGTCCCGATAGCCTGGCCGCGATCGGCAACAGCCTCTGGATTGCGGCGGTCGTGACGGTGCTGGCGGTGGCAGGTGGGCTGTGGCTGGCCTTCTTGACCGAGCACGCCGTGGTCCCGCGCCGAACCATCCTGCTCATCGGCATCCTGCTCCCGCTCCTCGTTCCGGATTTCGTCAGCGCCCTGGCGTGGACGCGGGCGTTCGGGCCGGCTGGGCTGCTTGACCGCATTGCGGGCATCGAAATTCCAGGCCTCTACGGACCGGTCGGGATCGTGCTCGTGTTGGCCACCGGGGCCATCCCGCTGGCCTACCTCCTCATCGCCGCCGGCATGCGCAGTCGCGCGGAGCCGGACCTCGAGCGCGCCGCGCGGATCAGCGGTGCGGACGGTCTGACCGCGCTGCGGACGGTGAGCTTGCCGCTGCTGTGGCCGATCATCGCCGCCGCGGGGGCGCTCATCTTCGCGACCACGATGAGCGCGTTCGGCACGCCCGCGGTCCTGGGCCGGCCCGCGGGCTTTGTCACGATGACGACGCGCATCTACGGCGATCTCGCCTTCTCGTCGAACGCTGCCGCGTTCGAGCGCGTGCTCGGGCTCTCCTTTCTGCTGGTTGCCGTGGTCGTCGTGGCGCTCGTGTTCGGTGGCCGCATCGGGCCTCGTACCGGGACGCGCGGGACGATCACCGGGCCGGCGGCACAGGCGCAACCCGCCCGCTGGCTGCCACTGGCACTCGCCTGGGCATTCGTCGGCCTCACCGTCGTGCTGCCGCTCGTGGCGCTGGTGCTGACGGCCCTCACGCGCGCCGTTGGCCTGCCCCCGTTGCCCGAGCATCTGACACTCGCAAACTTCAGTCGCGCGGTCGACAGTCGAACGCTTCCCGCCCTGCTCAACAGCCTGGTGCTGGCGGCCCTCGCGGCTATGGTGTGCGTTACGCTCGGGGCTGCGGCCGCGATCGCTCCGATCGGACGCTGGCGGCGACGGTGGTCGCAGGTCGTCACCATCGGCTTCGCGATCCCCGGCTCGGTCTTCGCCGTGGGCGTGCTGCTGGCATTCGGACGTTCGCTGCGCGACACCCTGCTCATCATCCTGCTCGCCTACGTTGCGAAGCTGTGGGCGCTCGCCCTGCAGCCGATCGCCGGAGCCATGGACCGCGTGCCCGCCGACCTCACCCACGCCGCACGGATCCACGGCGCCGATGGACGGACTTCGCTGCGCACCGTTGTGCTTCCCATCCTGGCGCCCACATTCGCAGCGGCAGGCCTCCTCGTCTTCGTCTTCGCGCTCCACGAGGTGACGATCTCGATCCTGCTGTACGGGCCGAGCAGCGCGACGCTGGCCGTGGCGATCCTGAACCTCCAGCAACTCGGCGACCCGACCGTCACGACCGCGCTCGCAGTCATGCTGACGCTCCTCGTGCTGGTTTCCGCCGCCCCGCTCATTGCGCTGCGTCGTTCGTGGTTGCACAACGTGCCCGGATGACACCGGCGCTCGAATGCCGTGCGCTTCGAATCGCGTACGGCGACACCGAAGTGCTCCACGAGGTCGATCTCGCGGTGGGCGTGGGGGAGAGCGTCGCGCTGCTGGGCCCGTCGGGGTCGGGCAAGACGAGCCTGCTCTACGCCATCGCTGGTTTCCTGGCACCCGCTGGCGGTGAGATCCTGCTGGACGGACGCCGCGTTTCCACCGCTCGAAGCCTGGAGCCCCCCGAGCGCCGCGCGGTGGCGATGGTGTTCCAGCACTACGCGCTGTGGCCGCACATGACCGCGGTGGAGACCGTTGCCTATCCGATGCGGCGAGGCGGCATGTCGCGCGTCGATGCCCGGACTGAGGCGCTCGCCATGCTCGAACGCCTGGGCCTGGCGGACCTCGCACATCGCACCCCCGCGCAGCTCTCCGGTGGTGAGCAGCAGCGGGTCGGCCTCGCCCGCGCCATCGCGCGGGAGCCTGGGCTCTTCCTGTTCGACGAGCCCACGGCCCACTTGGACACGCCACTGCGAGCAGCACTCCAGGCAGAGCTGGCCGATCGGCGCGCGCGGTCGGGGACGGCCGCGCTGATGGCGACGCACGACGTAGCGGAGGCATTGGCGTTCGCGGATCGCGTGGTCCTGCTGCGCTCGGGTCACGTGGTCCAGGTGGGCACGCCGATCGAGGTCTACGAGCGGCCCATCGACCCCTGGGCTGCCCGTCTCACCGGTCCGGCGTCGGTCCTGGAGGCATCGCTGGTCGGAGCGCCGGAGACCGACGGGCGTGCGAGCATTCGAATCGGCGAGTCAGTGGTCCCGGTGGACGGTATTCCCGCCGATGGCCAAATCGGCAGGATCAGCGTCCTGGTTCGCCCCGACTGGGCCGCGCTGGGCGGCCCGCTGACCGGCACCGTCACCCGGGTCTGGTTCCGTGGCCCGCACACCGACTATCGGCTCGCGACCTCGGGCGGCGACCTCGAGATCCGTGAAGCGGGAAGGCCGCGCATGGAGGTCGGGGCGACGACAGGATGGCGGTTGGATCGCGCCTGGCTGCTCGACGCCGGAGCGTGATGGCTCCGGTGATCAAGGTCCTCGAGGCCGAGCGCCGCGTCGAGGTCATCCGCGTGATGGCGGCATCTCGGCGCCGGGTAGTCCGCGCCGTAGCGCGCTGAAGTACTCTTCCCGGAATATTCGACGCTTCGCCCATCCTGAGAACCTTGAGAGAGCTGCTCGCCCGAGCATGGAGGCCAACTACGTGACCCAAGTCGTGGAGCGGGGGAGCGCCGCGCCGGTCGTCGTCCCCGGCGCACGCGCCCGATCCCGAATGCCAGCGATCGTCGCCGAGGGGTTGACGAAGGTCTATCGGTCCCGCAAGTCGGAGGTCCGTGCCCTCGATGGCGTGGATCTCACGGTCGACGAGGGGACCGTGCTCGGGCTGCTCGGCCCAAATGGCGCAGGCAAGACCACCACCGTCCGCATCCTGGCCACGCTGCTGAAGCCGGACGCGGGGCGCGCCACCGTCGCGGGCTACGATGTCGTCACCCAGGCGGACGAGCTGCGCAGCGTGATCGGTCTCTCCGGCCAATATGCCGCGGTGGATGAGAACCTGACCGCGCGCGAGAACCTGTGGATGTTCGGCCGGCTCTACCAGCTGTCGAGCGCCGATGCGGGGTCCCGTGCCACCGAGCTGCTGGAGCAATTCGATCTCGCCGAGGCGGCCGATCGGGTCGTCAAGACCTTTTCCGGCGGTATGCGTCGCCGGCTCGACCTCGCCAGCGCCCTGATCGGAAGGCCGCGCCTCCTGTTCCTGGACGAGCCCACGACCGGCCTGGATCCGCGCGGCCGGATGGGAATGTGGGAGGTGATCCGCGGCCTGGTGCGGGACGGGACGACCCTGCTGCTGACGACGCAGTACCTGGAGGAGGCTGACGCGCTGGCGGACACGATCGCGGTCGTCGACCACGGCAAGATCATCGCGCGCGGCACGGCCGATGAGCTCAAGTCACAGGTCGGCGGCGAGCGCATCGAGGTCGTGGTCCGCGAGCAGGGCGACATCGCGCGGACGGTGGAGCTGCTGGCGCGCGACGGCTCCGGTGCGCCGACCGCGGATTCGCACACGAGGCGCATCACCGTTGCGGCGACGGGTGGCGCTGAGCGGCTGATGGGAGTGCTGCGCGACCTCGACGAGGCCGGCATCAAGATCGACGATATTGGCCTGCGGCGCCCCACGCTCGACGACGTGTTTCTCTCGATCACCGGCCACGCCGCCGAGGAGTCCGTGGGCGACAGCGGGGGCAAGGAGTCATGACGGCGCAGGCGCTGCCCACCAGACGATCGGGCATCGGCCGCTCGGTCAGCGACGCGCTCGTCATCACCTGGCGCAACCTTAAGCGAGTGCCCCGCATCCCGGAGCTGGCGATCTTCGCCATCCTCCAGTCCATCATGTTCGTGCTGCTCTTCGCGTTCGTCTTCGGCGGCGCGATCCCTCTGCCCGACGGTGGGAGCTACCGCGAGTTTCTCCTGCCCGGGATCTTCGCCCAGACGGTGGCGTTCGCGGCCGCCACGACGGCGATCGGCATCACCGACGACATCAACAAGGGGCTCATCGATCGCTTCCGCTCCCTGCCGATGGCACGCTCCGCGGTCCTCGTCGGCCGCATTCTCGCCGATGTCGTCTACAACGCCGGGATCCTGGTCGTCCTGATGCTGTCCGGCCTCGTGGTCGGCTGGACCGTCCACACCGATGTCCTCTCCTTCCTGGCCGGGTTCGCCCTCCTGCTGTTGTTCGCGATGGCGATGTCGGCCATCGGCGTCTGGCTCGGCATGATGGTCCCGACCGTCGAGGTGGCGAACCAGGTCGCGTTCACGACGATCTTCCCGATCACGTTCCTGTCGAACGTGTTCGTGCCGCCACAGACGCTCCCGGACTGGCTGCGGCCATTCGCGGAATGGAATCCGGTGAGCACGCTAAGCACGTCGATCCGCGAGCTGTGGGGCAACCCGAACCCGTTTCCCGGCGCCGGACTACCTGGGGAGGAGCCGGTGCTGGTCACGATTCTGTGGCTTATCGGCATCGTGGCGGTGTTCACGCCGCTGGCGATCCGAAAGTATCGGTCGATCAGCCGCTGACGACTACGGCTTCTGCCACAGCAGCATCTCGAGGACGAGGAACCAGGCGTGAGGGCGGCGACGAATGCAACCAGGGCTCCGGCGACGATGGACAGACCCCCGCGATGTAGATCGGCGCGGACTCGCGCTCAGCCGATAATGAGCTGGTGCTTGCCTCTGATGGGCGGCAAGTTCACAATCTGCGGGATGGATGAGGAGCCATGATCGAAGCGCACTCGGACCGACGCGAGGCTGAGGCGCGACGTGCCCTCGTTCTGCACGACCGCCCGCTGGTCGTCGGCCTCATTGAAATGACCCTGAATCACGGGCTATTCGTTGTCCGAGCAGCAAGCAGCCTCGCCGAGGCAGACGCCATCCTCGCAGATTGGCATCCTCACATGGCGGTGATCGACATGGATCATGACGACAGTGCCGATCTGCTCAAGCGGCTGGGCGCGTCGAGCACGCTGATGCGCAGCGAGACACCGGTCCTGGGCCTGGCCCGACGCGGAGACCTGGCGACGAAGCTGAGAGCCTTCGACCTGGGAGTTGACGACATCCTGGCCATGCCGTTTTCCCCGGAGGAGTTGCTCGCCCGCTCGATCGTCATTTCGCGTCGCGCGTCAGGGATCAATCGCCCGATTGTTCCCACCATCAGACTCGGCGAGATGGTGATCGACATCGTGAACCGAGAGGTTCGCGCGGGCGATTCGCTCATTCACCTCAGCGGCATCGAGCAGAGCCTTCTGTACCTGCTGGCCAGCCGGAATGGACTGATCGTCACGAGAGAAGAGATCCTCGATGCGGTCTGGGGCACCGAATTCGTGGCCGAGAGTAACATCGTCGATCGGCATATCCGCAGCCTGCGGATCAAGCTCCAAAACGACTACCGCCATCCGCGCTTCATCGCCACGGTCTCGGGGAAGGGCTATCGATTCATCCCAACCTTCTCCAACCGGGGATGGGGTGGCGAAACGGATGACGCAACGCCTCTGCCCAACTGAGGGCACGCGGTCTCCATCGGGCCGCAATACGAAGGCGTATGACGGTTGCATCGGCGCTGGCCGAGAGGCGGTTGCGAAATCACAGTCTGGTAGTGGAACTGCACGGGCCCGGGAATGAAGCACAAGCCCTCCCGCTGCGTCCCGTTATCAGCCCGCTCGGGCCGATGACGACGCGGGGGTGCGGGACCTCGTGGCTGCGATTCCTGCGGACGAGGGTATGGCGTCAGCATGCTTGGCCACGTGCCGACGACGAGGTTCGTGCCGCCATCGATCGTGTCGAGCCCGCCGCGACCAAGATATGACGAGCGGTAATGACGCCGACGAACGTCCAGGGCACGGTTAGGTCATACACGAAGCTCCAGCGACAGAGCAGAACGACGTGCAACATGTACATTCGTGCTCCGACGTCGCGATCCGGAAGGGGCCATCCAATCGTAGAACCGACCGACGGGCCAGGGTCGCGGCGGCGTCAGCCCCCGATCGCCGACTACGCGTTCCTGTCCGACTGCCATTCCGCCGCGCTCGTCGACGGCCGAGGCTCCGTCGACTGGTGGTGCGTCCCTCGGTTCGATTCGCCCTCGGTGTTCGGCCGTTTGCTCGATCCGGATGCGGGGCACTGGGTGATCCGCCCGGTGGACGAGTTCGAGGCCGAGCGGGACTATGTGGGTGACTCCCTCGTCCTGCGTTCGATCTTCCGGACGGCAGAGGGCGAGGTGACGCTCACCGATGCGGCCGCCCTCCATCCCGATGCGCGTGGCCATGATCTCGGGTTGCAGTCTCCCCATATCCTGCTCCGCCGACTCGAGGGCGTGCGCGGAACCGTGGTCTTGGAGATCGACTTCGCTCCTCGGATGGAGTATGGGCGAACGGAGCCGCATTTCAGATCGGTCGCGGCCGGAGTCATTGCTCGCGGTGGGCCCGCACAGGTCACGCTGAAGAGTCCCGTCGAGCTGCGATGCGAGAACGGATCGGCGCGCGCTCGCCTCGTCATCAGGGCGGGCGAGGTGGTGGAGTTCAGGGCCTGCTACGAGCCGTCCTTCGGCGGGTCGCCGCCCGAGGAGTCCGGACGTCTGGCGACGATCGAGGACACGCAGACTGCTTGGCAGTCACTGTCGCAGTTGCACCAGAAGTATGAAGGGCGTTTCGCCAGCGAAGTCCGCCGAAGCGCTGTCGTGCTGCAGGGGCTGACCTATCGCCCTTCGGGTGCCATTGTGGCGGCAGCCACGACCTCCCTTCCTGAGCGGATGGGCGGCGAGCTCAATTTCGACTACCGCTATGCTTGGCTGCGTGATCTCAGCCTGACGACCCGTTCGCTGTGGATCGCTGCTTGCCCCGACGAGTCGGCGCGCCTGTTCGACTGGTTCGCCAACGCGGCCGGCACGATCGGAGACGAGCTGTTCCAGATCATGTACGGCGTCGCCGGGGAACGAGATCTCACGGAGCACACACTCGAGCACCTCAGCGGCTACCACGATAGTCGTCCTGTCCGCGTGGGGAACCAGGCGTGGACACAAGTGCAGCTCGATGTCTTTGGCGAAGTGCTAGACGCCGTTCACCTGCTGCGCAACGACCTCGGCGAGCTGGAAGAACCGCTCCAACAGCTGCTGGTCGTCATGGCGGACCGAGCCGCTGCCGGGTGGGCCGAGCCCGACGCCGGGATGTGGGAGTCGCGGGACAAGCCGCGGCAGTACGTCTCTTCCAAGGTGATGTGCTGGGTCGCGCTCGACAGGGCCATCTCCCTGTGCGACCGGCTGGGTGACGGTGCCGATCCGAGCCGCTGGGCAGTCGCTCGCGACGAGATCCGAGCGGCCGTTCTCGAGCAGGCGTGGAGCTCAGCGGCAGGCGCTTACACCGGCGCCTTTGCCTCGGACGATCTGGATGCCTCAGTGCTGCTGCTGCCGCTGGTGGGGTTTCTCCCCGCTCACGATGAACGCATGAGGGCAACGATCGAGGTCATCGAGCGCGACCTCGGTGTCGGCGGGCTGGTGCGGCGGTGGGCGACTGACGAGAGCGGCTTCTTGATCTGTACGTTCTGGCTGGCCGAGTGCCTGGCTCTGACCGGCGAGGTCGACCGGGCGGAGGCGTGGTTCCGCAATGCAACCGGGTATGTCAACGACCTTGGTTTGCTGTCCGAGGAGGCGGTCCCGGATGGTGGCTCGCTTCTTGGAAACTTCCCCCAGGCCTTCTCCCATGTTGGGCTCATCAACGCCGCCTGGCGCATCACCGAGGCTTCGAAGGCGAACGACTCATCCCTTAAACTCGACAGGGAGACTGCATGACCGCACAACGATTGCTGGGCAAGGTCGCTCTCATCACCGGATCCGACTCGGGCATTGGTCAGGCCACGGCGGCCGCATTCGCCAGCGAGGGCGCCGATGTCGTGATCACGTACCTCCACGATGCAGAGGGTGCGGCCTCGACCCGACAGCAAGTCGAGGCCGTCGGTCGGAAGGCAATCGTCGTCCAGACGGACATCAGCGACGAGACGCAGGTGGGAGCCGCCTTCGACCAGGCCATGGAGGCCTTTGGGTCAATCGACATCCTCATGAACAACGCGGGCGTGGACGCGTCCGGAACCGAGGTTGCCGAGCTGACGACCGAGGTGTGGGACACGGCCATCCGGACGAATGTCTACGGCCCGTTCTTCTGTTGCCGGCGCTTCATCCAGGAGCGCAAGCGGCGAGGCGGTGGTGGCAAGATTATCAACGTCACCTCCGTTCACGAGGACATCCCCAACGCGGGGGGCGCTGACTACGACTGTTCGAAGGGAGCCGTCCGCAACTTGACGCGCACCCTCGCACTCGAGTTGGCACCCTTGAAGATCAACGTCAATAGCCTGGCGCCGGGCATGGTGCTGACTCCCTTCAATCAGGCAGCCATCGATGATCCGGCTCTGCTGGAGGAGCAGGTGCAGAGCATTCCGCTGAAGCGCGCCGCCCAACCCGAGGAGATCGCCCGCCTGGCCGTCTTCCTGGCATCAAGCGACGCCGATTACTGCACGGGCTCGACATTCACCATGGATGGCGGTCTCGCCCAGAACATCGGCCAGGGTGCCTGATCCGGCGGCGTCGCGTCCGGCGCACCGTATCCTCGTTACATGCACACGCCGCGCAGTTCGCCACCGGTTGCCAACGCTGCCGATGCAGGCCGCCACCGGCGCGTGCTGGTCATTGACGATGAATCGACGGTCCGTGACGTCGTGTCTCGCTATCTCGAGCGGGACGGATACCGCGTCGACGCTGCCGCCGATGGCGAGGCAGCGCGGCAGCTATTGGGCCGAGCTCCCGACCTCGTCATCCTGGACCTCATGCTGCCGGGAATGGACGGCCTGGCATTCCTCCGCGATGTGCGACGCGACAGCGACGTTCCGGTCATCGTCCTGACGGCCAGAACCGAAGAGACCGATCGGGTAGTGGGGCTTGAGCTGGGCGCGGACGACTACGTCGTGAAGCCATTCTCGCCGCGAGAATTGGTCGCGCGGGTTCGTTCTGTCCTTCGGCGTGTTCGTCCGCCGCCGGGTCATCTTCGACTCGAATTTGACGGCCTGGTGGTCGACGCTCGAGCGAGGACCGTCACGGTGCATGGTCAGCCGGCAGTATTCCGCGCCCGCGAGTTCGATCTGCTGGTGTTCATGGCGTCGTCGCCGAACCAGGTCTTTTCGCGCGGCGCGTTGCTCAACGCCGTGTGGGACTCATCCGCAGAGTTCAGTGACGTTTCGACGGTCACGGTCCACGTCCGACGCATTCGGCAGAAGATCGAGGACGATCCACTCCAACCCCGGTGGATCGTCACCGTCCGCGGTGTCGGGTATCGGTTCGATCCGTGAGAGTCATCGTGCTGGGGCCGATCGTCATTGCCGTGGTGGGCATTGTGCTGATCATGGGCCTCGGTGAAAACGGTCCTATAGCCCGGCCGGTCGCCATCCCCCTGTTCATGGGACTGGCGGCCGGCACAATTGTGGCTGCCCTGGTGATACCGCGCTTCATCGCGCGCATTCGCTCGCTTCGCCGCGAGATCCTCGCCGTGGCGCTTGCCGCCATGGTCACCGCGGGAACCACGATCGCCGTTTCGGCCGGCCTCACCTTCCTTCAACGAGGACAGCTCGCACTGCTGCTCGTCGTTTCGATCATGGGAGCTGCGTTTGGTCTTGTGGTCGAGTACGCCGTAGCGAGAGGGTTGGCGGTGGATGCGCGCGAGCTACGGCTGGCGGCTGCCCGGATGGCGCAGGGTGATCTCAGTGCGCGGTCTGGCGTGGAACGGGCTGATGAGATCGGCCAGGCAGCGCGAGCGATTGACATGATGGCCGCTCGCCTGGCCGCCCTGGAGGTCGAGCGCATCAATGAGCGGACGGCTCGCCAGGCTTTCCTGGCAGCGATCGGTCATGATCTGCGGACGCCGCTGGCCGCGCTGCGAGCGGCTCTCGACGCGCTCGAGGATGACTTGGCTCCGGAGCCGCGCCGCTACTTCGCCGCCATGCGCAAGGACATCGAGGCTGTGCGCCGCCTCTCCGACGATCTATTCCTGCTCGCACGTATCGAAGCTGGCCACCTCGAATTCGAGCGACTGCCGGCCGATCTGGCGGAGCTTGCGGACGAAGCCGTCGAGGCGCTGACCCCGGTCGCCGTTCAGAAGTCCGTGACGTTGCGCGTCTCGATAAAGGGCTCAACGATGAGTGAGGTTGGAATCAGCGAGATCTCGCGTGCGATCCGCAACCTGTTGGACAATGCGATCAGACACGCCCCGCCCGATACGGAGGTCGTCCTCAGGCTCGTCGAGCAGGATGGCGGGGTGGTCATTCGTGTCGTGGATGGAGGCGATGGCTTCAGCGACGATCTCCGCGCGCGAATATTCAGCGCGGCCGCGCGACCGATCCGTAGCGAAGGCCGCCCCCTTGGGGGAACAGGGCTGGGGCTGACGATCGCCAAAGGGTTGGTGGAGGCTCACGAAGGTCGGATCTGGGTCGAGCACGGCCCAGGCGGACATGTCGCGATGTGGATCCCGGCGCCTGCCCCGGTGCACCAAGCGGTTCACTGACTGTTCATCATCCGTTGCTCGGGCGGTTCGACGAACGTCATCGTGACCCAATGCGCTCAGGAGACGATCGAGCCGCCTGCGCGCCGTGCCGGCTCTCTCCAATTCCGCTGATTTCCGAGGTTTATCCGCGGTCGCCAATGAGGACGCCGTGACGAGGCCCCATGTGAACGCACGAGAACCTGATGCGCGTCGCGCGCTGGTGCTCGTCGACCGCCCGCAGGCCACAGATCTCATTCAGCTGACGCTGAACCACGGGCTCTTTGTCGTGCGAGCCGCCCGCAACCTGGCCGAGGCAGTGGCAATCCTGGCTC
>JALZJE010000132.1 GCA_030859955.1 Chloroflexota bacterium
GGCGTAGAGCACATCGGTGAAGGTCAGGTAATGCGGGCAGGTCTCGGCGTAGACCCGTTCACCGCGCGCCTTGGCCTCCGCGACGGCATCAAGCGCTTCCTCGCAGCTTAAATGCACGATGTAGATCGGCGCCTCTGCGCGCCTCGCCATTTCGATCGCCTTGCGTGTCGCCACACCCTCCGCGCGCGACGGTCTGGTCAGGGCGTGATAGCGACAGGCTGTCTGACCCCTGCGGAGGGCATCGGCGATGAGCGGATCAATGATGGCGGGCTCCTCGCAATGCACCTGGAGCATGCCGCTGTGCCGCGCCGCCGTGCGCATGGCTTGTTCGAGATCCTCGTCGGGCAGCCGGAAGTCGTAGACCATAAAGGCCTTGAAGGTGGGCACACCGGCCTTGATGAGCGCCGGCAGGTCGCCGATGGGATTCGCCTGCTGCCCGCTGATCACCGCGCAGAGACCATAGTCGATCGGCGACTGATCCGCCGTCCGCTCCCGGAACTCCGCGAGGCCGCCCAGGAGCGAACGAGCGCCCTCGTTGGAGATGCCGGTGCCCGGGTTATTGAATGTCAGCACGGTGGTCGTGCCGCCGTGGGCTGCGGCAAGCGCGTCCTGCCGGAACCGATCCGGATGTTCGGCATCGGGGAGCCGCAGATGCGTGTGGACGTCGATGACGCCCGGCAACACTAGCATGCCGGTCGCATCGACGATGCGTGCGCCGCCCGGTGCGAGCTCGGGTCCGATCGCCTCGATCCTTCCGTCGGCAACGGCGATGTCGATCTCCCGCATGCCATCGGGGGTGACGACAGTCCCTCCGACGATGAGGAGGTCAGCGGTCAGGTGGCCTCCTCGATCTGGATCTCCCGGGCTCCTTTCCACAGGATGCGACGGCCGACCTCCCGCAATCGATCGAGCCAGCCATCATCGGGAACCAGCGTCGCAAAGTGGTTCCCCGCCAGCTGACCGACCCTCGAGCTGAAGCTGCAAGCGCCATACGGAAACAGGATCTCGCACTCACTGGCTTCGCCGGTATAGATCAGCAGGTCGCCCGGCGCGGGATGCGACGTGTGATTCTCGAACCCGACCTCAGGCCGTTCCTCACCGAACGGGATCCAGGTCGACTCCCCGCTCCATTTGCAGTGAATCAGCCTCGAGCGGATGGGCAGCCATGGCTCCAGAGCCCTTCGCGTCTTCGGCGCAGCCTCCTCCCAGCGCGCGCTGAAGCGCATCTCATCCACCGTGATCGTCAGGTCTGCCATCGGCGGAGCATACGCCGAGTAGCACCCGCGAGTGAGCAACGGCCGCGGCCCGGCCCCGGTATCGGGCATGATGCAGCGACAGTTACTTGAGGGTCCCATGTCCGACGCGCGCTCGACGATCAGCACACACGTCCTTGACCTGGTGAGCGGCAGCCCCGCATCCGGTGTCGGCGTCGCCCTCTTTCGCATGGCCGCTCGCGGCGCACCCGAGCTCGTCGCGGACCTGGAGACCAATGAGAACGGTCGCATCGCGGACCTGCTGGACGGGTCTGAGCTTTTCGCCGGTGACTACCAGCTCGCCTTCGACATTGGCGCATATTCCGATGACCCGGACGCGTTCTTCCAGAGCGCTGCCATTGCCCTGCACATCACCGACGTGTCGCGCTCGTACCACGTCCCGCTGCTGCTCAGCCCCTTTGGCATGAGCGCGTACCGCGGCAGCTGACGTGGTTGGGATCCCATCGGTCGAGGAACTGAATGCGCTCGATTCGGCTGGGTTCGCAGGCGCCATCGGGCCGCTGTTCGAAGGTGCGCAGGGGTTCGTGACCCGACTCGGGGAGGCACGTCCCTTCGAGTCTGAAGGCGACCTGTTCGACGCGGCGCGTGCGAACGCGCGGGAGATGCCCGAAAGGGACCAGGTCGAGCTCCTCGACGCCCATCCCCGCATCGGGGCGGACCCGACGGCCGTCTCGGATCTCTCGCGTGGTGAACAGGGCGATGTCCATGAAGGCGGAGCCTGGGTCGCCGAGGAGCTCATGGCGCTAAACGAGGCCTACGAGTCCCGGTTCGGGTTCCGATTCGTCATCTTCGTCGCTGGACGTCCTCGCGTCGATATCATTCCGCTCCTCGAACGGTCGCTTCGTGCCGAGCGTGACGAGGAGATGCGCCGCGGGCTCGACGACGTCGTCCTGATCGCGAGCGACCGTATGTCGACGCTGCGAGGTCCAGGCACATTGCCCGAGGAGCTCCGCGAGGCAATCGCACTGGAAACTTCCCGGTGGATGATCGGCGAATCCGATCGCGATGGGTTGATCCGAGCCACGCATCGGCTCATCGAGGAAGGGGTGGAATCGCGGCACCTGTTAGCGCTCTCCCTCGCAATCCAGGCTGAGGAACCCGATCTGGCCCCGATGGTCGACCGACTGATGGATGAGATCGGCCTGGATGGATGGGATGCGGCGCAGGCGCGGCAGCTGCTGGCGCTGCATGCGGCGGCCTCCATCGTCGGCGGCGTGAGTCAGCCGATCGACGGCGCGCGTCGCATCGCGTCCGTTTCTGACAGCGCCGAGTTTCGAGAGCTGGTGCGGCGCTGGGAGCATGACGTTGACGAACGGGCCCGGCTGGACGTCGAGATCCGCGGCGCCGCGGTCGAGCTCTTCGGCGAGGACGAGTGATGAGGGTGAAGCACGAGATCCGCTACGGCAAGGCCGACGTCAAGGTCTACCGAACGCATGCGGAGCCGCTGACCGGCATCACGCCGATCCCCGAGTCGGCGTTCACCGGCCGAGACAACGTCCTGGCAGCCGCCGAGATCGAGGTGGTCGTGCGCGGCGAGGTCTTCATCGACGCCTACACGAAGGGCGACAACCGGCTGGTGGTCGCCACCGACACGATGAAGAATTTCATCCACGCCATCTCGTTACGCGCCCGCGCTCGCACGCTGGAGGAATGGTTGCTCGAGGTGGGTACCGCCTTCCTGGACACGTACCCGCACATGGAGCGGCTGACCATGCTCGGTCGCGACCTGCCCTATCCGGCCGCGGTCGTCGCCGGGACGGATGGCTTCGAGGCCTCGGACCGACTCTTCAGCCGAGATCGCGGCGATTACGGCACCGCGCGCCTGGACCTCGCGCGCGGCGACGATGGATCAGTTCAGATCACCGACCACGAATCCGGGCGCCGCGAGCTCCAGCTCATCAAAATCACCGGCTCGGCCTTTGCCGACTTTGCTCGCGATGAGCACACCACGCTCCCCGAGCGGCGCGACAGGCCCCTCTACATCTGGTGCGACATCGGCTGGCGCTACGCCGATGCGTCACACGCCGTGCTGGCCAATCCCGCCCGCTACGTTGCCGCCGAGCAGGTTGCCGACCTGGCCAACGCCGTCTACCACGAGTTCGTCAGTCTCTCCATTCAGCACCTGGTCAATGAGATCGGGCTGCGCATGCTCGATCGATGGCCGCAGCTGTCCGAGGTCAGCTTCGATGCGCAGAACCGCCTCTGGGACCTTGTTGCGGAGTCGAGCGAGGATCCCCGGGTGAAGACCTATTCCGATCCACGCCCGCCGTTCGGGCATATCGGCCTCGTGCTCCGCCGAGAAGCCTGACACACTGCGGTCTGTGCATTGGACTTGCGCTGGGGCGCAACTAACTACGACTTGGGAGCCAATCCGAACCAGGGCGTGCGCTGGGGCGCAAACGGCGGCCAAGGATAGGGCTGATCACCTGCTCGTGAGCCTCTGCCTCGTAGGTAGGTGCGCTGGGGCGCCAACGGCGGAGTCGATGGCCCACGGAGCACTACGATGGCGGACGGATCCACCCACAGTCGTCCAGCTCTGCCGTCTCGCCCGCGGCGATGCGGTAATACCCCACTGGCACTTCGGTGGCCGACTCGGACACCCAGACCTCGTCGACTTCGATGTCGACCGGGTGCAATCTCCTGACGCCCTGCACCTGCTCCAAAAGTCGGCTTCGTAGCCCAATGTACCTTTGAGCGGACCGCGATGGAGCTCAGCGCATCGGCCTGGTGCGGCCGTGCCCGTCTGATCCGTTCACACCACGGGCGCCGATCATCGTCGGGTGGTCGATGGCCGGGCACCGGTCCATGATGACGTCGAGGCCCGCATCGGCGGCCAGCTGTGCAGCCTCTTCGTTCCACACCTCGAGCTGCATCCATACCGCCCGGGCGCCGATGGCGATCGCTTCGTGGACATGCGGCAGCACGACCTCCGAGCGTCGGAAGATGTCGACGACCTCGATGCGGGCGCGTGGATCGGTGGGCACCGAAGCAAGGTCCGGGTAGGCCGGCTTTCCGTGGATCAGCGACTCGTTCGGGTTGATGGGGACGACGCCATAGCCCTGACTGAGCAGGTAGCGCGAGACCCCGTGCGAGGCGCGCCACGGGTGCGACGAGCAACCCACCACCGCCCAGACGCGATAGGAGCGCAGGATGTGCTCGGCGACCTTCGGGTCGCTCCAGTCGCGCGGCGCGTTCATCTCGACCGGGCAAGCCCCTGGAGGGCCGCCTTGATGCGCACGTCGAGCGCGCCCGCGGTTCCCGCCACAGCGCCGGCGGCACGCCTGGCCTCCGACGGAGAGTAGCCGAGCGACTCGAGCGCGGCGACGACGTCCGAATCGGTGGAGCTCGCACCACCCGCGGCGATGCCGGCCGCGTGCACCTTCTCCTTGAGCTCCAGGATGATGCGCTGCGCAGTCTTGCGCCCGACCCCCGAGACGGCCGTGAAGGTGTCCGGGTCATCGGTCACGATCGCCAGCTGGAGCTTGGTCACCGCGTGGGCAGCCGTGATGGCGAGCGCCATTCGCGGACCGACCCCCGAGACGGTCATGAGCAGCTCGAAGAAGGTCAGCTCGGCGGTGGTGGCAAAGCCGAACAGCGCTTCCTGGTCCTCCCGGACGAGATGATGCGTGAAGACAGATGCCTCGCGGCCGATCTGCAGCTTCGCCAGCAGCGCCGGCCCTGCCATGACCCGATAGCCGAGCCCGGCCACCTCCACGAGCGCATGATCCTGCCCCACGTGCAGGACGGGACCGCGGACCGACCCGATCACCCGATCACCACCTTCGGCTCGGACGCTGCACGGTAGGCGCAGCCGATGGCGATCGCCAGCGCATCGGTCGCGTCGTCGGGCATTCCGGCCAGGCTCATCCCCAGTAGACGCTGGACCATCGAGGCCACCTGCGCCTTGTCGGCCGAGCCGTTGCCACAGATCGTCTGCTTCACCTCGTTCGGGGTGGGTTCATCGATCGGCACGCCGGCTTCCGCCGCAGCCAGGAGGGCCACGCCTCGTGCCTGGCCGACCGTCATCGCCGTCTGCACGTTTCGTTGGAAGAAGAGGCGTTCGATGCCGATACGCTGTGGCCGATGCTCGCCGATGAGCAACCGCAGCGCCCCATGGAGCTGCTGGAGGCGCGCCGCGTCCGTGTCCCCGGAAGAGGTGCGGATGCACCCCGCATCAACCATGCGGACCTCCCCGTCGCGCAACTGGACCACGCCGAAGCCGCAGGTGGCGGTGCCTGGGTCGATACCGAGCGTGATCACGATTGCATCGTAGCGACCGCAGGCTCGGTCCGTCGAGATACTTGACGAGAGTCGAAAATAGTCGTATATTGCTGAGAAGTTCGAGATTCATCGAACTGGCAACTTTACTGGGACGAAGAGACGGTACTCGATCATGATGCTTCCACCGAACCCTGGCGTCCTCGACTCCCTGATTCGGGAACGCCAGGCACACCTCCGGATCTCGCCTGCCAAACGAACGGCTCACGCCCGTGTCGCCTGGCGGATCCGCATCGGCCATGCCCTGATCATGGCCGGTACATCGTTGAGCGGTGAGCGGGTCGAGCAACCCGCTCACCCTCAACCCCTCTCTCGCGCCGCCTGACGCCCACGCCCTACACTGAGGGAGGAGTAGTGGCCCCCACCCGCCGTCCCGGTACGCCGCCCGGAGTGACCATCGCGGTCTCGCCGGCCTACGAGCTGCTCGAGTCGATCATCACCACTTTCAACGACGTTGAGTCCGACACGTACGAGATCGGGCGAGATTGGATCGCAAAGGCTCGCGAGCGAGCTGGCGAAGCGCTCCTCGCGCGCATCGGCGCTCTCTCGCATGGCGACCCCGATACGTTCATTCACCTGGCCGGCCTGGCGTACGACGCGCCGGCGCCAGGCGACATCTCGGCCTTTCTCAAGCACCTGCGCCAGACCGATGCGGATGAGATCCGGCTTCACCTGGTCCAGTTCTATGCGCGCGACATCCGACGGATGACGCAGCCCACCGTGATCCGTGCCGCCATCGGCGGCGATCGGGAGGCGAAGGCGGAGTTCCTGCGCACCTCACACCCCGATTGGGAACCCTGGACGGACTACCTGCGCCGGATCCTGGAAACCGATGGAGCCGCCTTCAAGGCCGAGCTCGTCGACGTCCTCGAGCAATGGGCGGAACGAGTGATCCTGCCGGAGCTGCCGACCCTCATGCCGATCCTGGAGCGCGATGCGGAGACCAAGCGAGATCTCGCGCGGGATCTCTCGGTCGATGAATTCGTCACGATCGCAACGAACGGCGTCGAGTTCGCCCCGCGGCCGGGGATCGACCGGGTGGTGCTGGTTCCGAGCTTCGTGAACCGCCCCCTCGTCTCGTACATGGAGTTCGGCGAGGTTCTCCTGATCATCTATCCCGTGGCGGACGACAGCATCTTCGCCGACTCCGACACGCCGCCCCTGCGGCTGGTGAGGCTCTCGAAAGCGCTGGGCGACGAGAAGCGCCTGCGCATTCTGCGAGCGCTCGCCGACGGCGAGAAGACGCTCATGGAGCTCGCCGAGACGTTCGGCGTGGCGAAGACGACCATGCATCATCACCTGATCATCCTTCGCTCGGCTGGGCTCATCTCGGTGGGCGTCGGGTCCAAGCGCTATCGGCTCCGTCACGAAACCGTGCCTGACGTCGGCGCCCTGCTCAGCGGCTATCTCGGCGCGGCGCCCGAACCCGCCGCATCATCCACGACACCCACCGGTCGTCGGAAGCGCTCGCCCGTAGCCACGGTTGACGCCTAGACCACCTGCGCCTCGAGCTGCTCCATCAACGAGTCGGGAATATCGAAGTTGGCGTACACGTTCTGGACGTCGTCGAGGTCCTCCAGGCGCTCCATGAACTGAAGGACCTGCCTGGCCGTCTTCCCGTCGCCGATCTCGACCTTCGTCGTGGGCTCCATCGAGAGCTTGGCCGATTCGGCGTCGAAGCCGCCTTGCGCCAACGTTCGACGCACGGACTCGAGATCCGCCGGCTGCGTGATCACCATGATGCCGCCCGAATCCGGACCCTCCACATCGGATGCGCCGGCATCGATTGCCGCCATGGTCAGCTCATCGGGGTCATTGCCGTTGAGCGGGAGGCTGATGATCCCCCTCTGTTCGAACTGCCATGCCACGGATGACAGGGATCCACCCGCCTTGTTGAAGACGCTGCGGATCTCGGACGCTGTGCGGTTGCGGTTGTCCGTCATGGCGGCGATGACCACCGCGACATTGGCCGGCCCGAGCCCCTCGTAGGTCACTTCCTCGTACTGCTCCACGTCGGCGCCACCGCCGGTCGCGCGCTCGATGGCACGCTTGATGTTCTCCGCCGGCATGGAAGCGGACTTGGCCGTGTCCACCGCCATGCGCAGACGGTAGTTCGCATCCTGGTCTCCCCCGCCCTGGCGAGCGGCGGTCATGATCTCGCGAGCCAGCTTCGTGAAGACCGCGCCGCGCTTCGCGTCGTTGGCGCCCTTCTGCCGCTTGATCTGGGACCATTTGCTGTGGCCTGACATCGGTCCTCCTGCCGCGCTTGCTGCGGGCGTTGTTGCTGCTGACGGTCGAGATCGGATTCTACCAACAGCGTCCGTCGCCCCACTTCGACTGCCAGGTGTCACGGACCGGTCCAGTAAGCGGCCAGTTACCGCCCAGTAAGCGGCCAGTGACCGCACGGTAAGCGCGCGACGTCATGATCGGTGGATGTGGCGATCCGTCGGCGATCGGTTCAGGGCACTGCGCCATCGACTGCGGATGACGCAATCGGACCTCTCCGTCATCGCCGGCGTATCTCGGCGCCTCATTGGGCTGATCGAGAACGGGCGCTGGGAACGCGTACCGTTCGGTGCGCTTGACCGCGTGGCCGCGGCGCTCGGCGCTCGCTTGTATCCCAACCTGTCATGGCAGGGTGAGCAGCTCGATCGCCTGGTGGACGCCGGCCACGCCGAGCTGCAGAACACCGTCGCGACCACGCTTCGCTCGCTGGGTTGGCTGGTGGCTGTCGAAGTGAGCTTCAACCACTATGGCGAGCGCGGTCGCTACGACCTGCTTGCGTTTCATCCCGCAACGGGCATCGTTCTCGTGGTCGAGACCAAGACCGCCATCGGTGACGTCCAGGCGACACTGGGGATCCTTGACGTCAAGGTGCGACTTGCGCTGGCCGTGGCTCGAGAGCAGGGATGGAAAGAGCCGCACAGCGCGATTCCCACTCTGGTCATCGCCGACGAGCGACAGCAGCATCGCGTGCTTCAGCAACACGCCGCGCTGTTTTCGCGATTTGGATTGCGGGGACGATCTGCGCGGGCGTGGCTCCGCGTCCCGAGCGCTGGACCACCGGGCCTCCTGCTGTGGATTCCCATGACAAGTGTGTCGATGGTGGGCTTAAGGCAGGCGAGGCGCGGCCGACGGGTGCGCAGGCGCGCCGCATCGGCTTCATCTATGCACTCGTCGGTACATCTGGCGCCAGATGACCGTCGTTCCCTGTCGTAACGTGGGCCAAGGAGGACATCCGTCATCGGTGAAGCACGGCAGCATGCCATGGCAAACCTACGGTGCGCACGCGAGCACAGATGTCACCCAATCGGCGCCGATGACACGGCCACACTCAACCGCGGCGAATGCGTTCCCCGAGTGGCGCAAGTACGGCTCGATCCAGGCTCCAGCGGCCGCCGCCGAGGATGACCAGCACGGACGAGAGCCCGAACAGTCCGACATGCGCGATGACCGGGTCATCCGGTAATGCGAAGAGCGCAAGCGTCAACACGGCAAATCCGGTCACGGCACTGAAGCGCGTGAGGACCCCGAGGACGATTGCGATGCCGAGCGCAGTCTCGATCAGGATCGCGCCGAGCACCCACAGTTCGGGAGCGACCGGCACGATGACGGTGAGCTGATAGCGGTCAACGGCCGCGAGAGCCTGATCGTAGATGAGGAGTTTGTCCACGATCCCCGACGCGGCGAAGGCGCCTCCCAGCCCAAGCCGGACGACAAGCGGCACCAGGTCGTCGTACCGGTTGCTCGCGAGGTTCACGGTGGCCACCCGTGCGCCTGGGCCGCCCGGGAAAGCCGCGCGCAGCAGATCATCGAGGCTCGGTCGCCCGGGGCCCAGGATGGCCGCTGCCGCGAGAGCACCGGCGACATCGAGCATCATCACGAGCTCCGGGTTGAGGGCGAGGGTGACGACGTAGGCGCCCAGCGCGACGAGGGCGGCCGGTCGCACCGCCAGGCCGAGCAGCAGGAGGAAGCCGGTCGCGGTCAGCAGCAGCGCGAACAGCCCGTCCGCGTCCATTGTCGGTAGGAAGCGCACGCGCGACAGTCCCGAGCCGATCAGCACCAGCCCGACGGACAGCCGAACGATCCACGGCAGATATTCGCGATACCCCGCGACGTGTTCGATGAACCGTGCGCGAGCCAACTCGAGTGGTCGCCACCTGGCCCACGCGAGAAGGACCACCAGGACGACGATCAGCCCGACTCCGAGCAGCAGCAGCGAGCCTGGCTGCGCCAGCGCATCGAGCAAGAAGCCGATCGGGTCCGGGGAACCGCCGGGATCCGTGACGTAATCGACGTGGGCGTATGGAAGTCGGTCCATCGGCTCCATTGTCCGCCAAATCGGCTCCTATAATGGCCCTCAGTTCCCGGCCTCCGGTCGCACGCGGCGGACATCATCGGCCTCGGCGACTCCGGCACCGCATGCGCAAGGAGCACCGATGAAGCCGACCAGCCCAGACCGGATCCGGAACGTGGCTCTCATCTCACATGGTGGTGCAGGAAAGACCAGCCTCGCCGAGGCGATGCTCTTCGATGCCGGTGCGATCTCGCGGCTCGGGAGCGTCGAGGCCGGGACGACCGCCCTCGACTGGGACCCCGACGAGCACAAGCGCGGCCAGAGCATCAACCTGGGCATCGGCTCGCTCGAGCAGGACGGGGTGCGGATCACGATCGTGGACACACCCGGGTATGCGGATTTTCAGGCCGATGTCGTGGAGGCCATGGCGGCCGTCGACGCGGTGATCGTGGTGGTGGACGCATCGGCCGGTGTTGAGGTGGGCACCGAGGAGGTCTGGAGGCTCGCCGATGCTCGCGGACTGCCGCGCATGATCTTCATCAACAAGATGGATCGCGAGAACGCCAACTACGACGCCACGCTGGAGGCGCTGAAGAGCCGGTTCGGGCCGAAGATCGCACCGGTCTACCTGCCCATCGGCTCCGGGGATTCGTTCCGCGGCTATGTCGACGTCATCGAGGAGCACGCCAACGTCTACGAGGACGGCTCCCCGAAGGAGGTGCCGATCCCCCCGGAGCTGGAGGGCATCGAGCATTCGCGCCGGGACGCGCTGGTCGAGGCGGCGGCCGAGGCGAGCGACGACCTGATGGAGAAGTACCTGGACGGCCAGGCATTCACCGATGCCGAGATCGAGGCGGCGCTCCACAAGGGGACCCGTGAGGGCAGCGTGGTCCCGGTGTTCGTCGGCTCCGCGACGCGGAACATCGGCGTCCGCGAGCTGATCGACATGATCGCAAAGCACGTTCCCTCCCCCGCCGAGGTGGGCACGCGGTCGACCACGGATGGCACGCCGATCACTCCGGACCCGGACGGCCCGTTCGTGGCGCAGGTCTTCAAGGCGACGGCCGATCCCTTCGTCGGCCGGCTCACCTATTTTCGCGTGATCTCCGGGAGCCTGGGCGGCCAGGGCCACGTGTACAACGCCTCGCGGAAGGAGGAGGAGCGTATCGGCAACCTCCTGTCGGTCCAGGGGAAGGAGACCGAGACGATGCCGAAGGTGGGACCCGGAGACATTGCCGCCGTCGCCAAGCTGACGTCCACGTCCGCCGGTGACACCCTCGTCGCCGACAAGGCCCACGCCGTGGAGCTCGGCGCCTTGCTGTTCCCCGCCCCATCGCTCCAGGTCGCCATCGAGCCCGAATCGAAGGCCGACCTCGACAAGCTCGGCCAGGCGCTGCATCGGCTCAGCGAGGAAGAGCCCGCGATCCAAATTCGGCGCGAGGACGGCACGGGCGAAACGATCCTGACCGCCATGGGCGACGCGCACGTCGACGTGATCGTGGACCGCCTGAAGCGCAAGTTCGGCGCGGCCGTCAGGACCGCCACCCCACGAGTCGCGTACCGAGAAACGATCCGGCAGGCGACACGCATCGACAACCGCTACAAGCGTCAGACGGGCGGACACGGCCAATATGGGCACGTCGTCATCGAATTCGCGCCAACGGAGATGGGCACGGGCTTCGAGTTCGGGAACAGGATCGTCGGTGGAGTGGTTCCGAAGCAGTACATTCCGGCCGTCGAAAAGGGCCTTCGAGAGGCGATGGCCGAGGGCGTGCTGGCCGGATACCCGGTGGTCGACCTGTCCGCCACGCTCGTCGATGGCTCGTACCACCCGGTGGACAGCTCCGAGATGGCGTTCAAAGTGGCCGCATCGCAGGCCCTGAAGAAGGCCTTCGACGCCGCTTCACCGGCGCTGTTGGAGCCGATTCTCGAGGTCGACGTCGTCGTCCCCGATGAATTCATGGGCGACGTGATGGGTCAGATCACGTCGAAGCGCGGGCACGTGCTGGGCATGGACGCCGCCGACGGATTCCAGCACCTCAAGGCGCAGGTGCCCCAGGCCGAGATGTTCCACTACGCGACCGAACTGCGCTCGATCACGCAGGGCCGCGGGAGGTTCAGCTGGACGGTCGACCACTACGCCGAGGTGCCGCACACCATCGCCGACAAGGTCGTCGCCGAAGCGGCGGCCAACGGTCACGGGCCGGAGCGCGGTCACTGACGTTGGCGAGCCACTCGCCCGTCGTTCCGCTCGCCTGCGAGGTACCAACCAGGATCGGCTTAGATCGCGGTCACGGACGTCAGCGCGACAGCTCGAGCGTTGGCCGATGGCCAGGTTCATAAGAACCGGCCGCCATACCTGGCCACAGTGCACTCGTACGGCGCCGTCTCAGTCGCCTCACGCGCGTTAGCTTTCGCGGTAGGCCCAGGGTTCGCCGGTCAGGTGCATCCGGGCGAGCGTCCTCCGATGGGCGATCCCCTCGGCGACGTACGTCCCGATCGCAACCAGCGCGGCCACGACAGTTACCAACCATGGCGCGATTGCCCACGGCGTGGTCGACCCGGAAACCACTGTCGCGACCCAGACGAAAAGTGAGGTGACCCCCGCGGCGCTGAAGCCGGACGCGACCGCGCCGATGAGGAATGCGAGCGCCATCAATCGGTGACCTCGGCCACGGCGAGGTTGCGCTTGCCGCGACGCAGCAGGAGCCAACGGCCGGCGAGCAGGTCGGTCCGATCAGGCACCGCAGCGGGATCCGCAACGCGCACGTTGTTCACGTAGGCACCGCCCTCGCCGAGCACACGCCGCGCCGCGCCGCGGCTCTCGGAGAGTCCCGACGCCACGAAGAGGTCGAGCACGGGCGAGAGCCCATCGGCGCCGGAAACGGTCGCGCGCGGAAGATCGGCGAAGGCCGCCTCGAGCGTCCCCGCGTCGATGTCATGGAGGTCGCCGCCCCCGAAGAGCGCTTCTGACGCCGCGATCGCTGCGCGGGTCGCATCGGCGCCGTGAACGAGTTCCGTGACTTCGGCCGCCAGGGCACGTTGGGCGGAGCGGAGCTCCGGACGTGACGCCGCATCCGCCTCGAGCGCCTCGATCTCCTCATGCGAGCGAAAGCTGAAGACGCGCAGGTACGTGCCGACGATGGCGTCATCGGTGTTGAGAAACCATTGGTAGAACGCGAACGGGGGGGTGCGCTCGGGATCCAGCCACAGGGTGGAGCCGGTGCTCTTGCCGAACTTTTCGCCATCGGGCCGCGTGATGAGCGGCGTGGCAAGGGCGTGCGCGACCGAGCCCTCGACGCGCCTGATCAGATCCACCCCGGCAGTGAGGTTGCCCCACTGGTCGCTGCCGCCAAGCTGGAGCGTGCAGCCGTGGCGCCGATACAGCTCCAGGAAGTCGACCGCCTGCATCACCTGGTAGCTGAACTCGGTATAGCTGATGCCTCCGGCCTCCAGCCGCGTACTGACCGACTCTTTCGCGAGCATCCGGCTGACACTGAAATGCTTGCCGACATCCCGGAGCCAGTCGATCGCCGACATCTGCGCCGTCCAGTCGAGGTTGTTCACGATGACGGCCCCGTTGGACCCCTCGAAATCCAGATAACGCTCCACCTGCGACCGGATGCCTTCCACCCACCCGGCGATGACGTCCGGCTCGTTCAACGTTCTCTCGCTGGTCCGCCCGCTCGGGTCGCCGACCAGGCCGGTCGCGCCGCCGACCAGGCCGATGGGCCGATGCCCGGCCAGCTGGAGCCGGCGCATGGTGATCAACAGGACCAGGTTGCCGAAATGCAGGCTCGGCGCGGTGGGGTCGAACCCACCGTAATAGGTCACGGGAGCGGCGGCCATGGCCGAGCGAAGGGCGTCGAGGTCCGTCCTGTCCGCAACCATGCGACGCCATTCCAGGTCGTCGAGCACTGCTGTCCGGGCGGCATTGGTCTCCATGGGGCGATGAGTATACGCATCGAACATCCGTGCTACCCTGCCGCGCGATGACCCGACGAGCACCGCCGCCGGGCCGGCGGCCGGCGCAACGCCGCGGGTCAGCGAGCGCACACCCCCGCCGACGCCCCGGCTCCACCGCAGTCCCCCGACTCATCCTGGCCATGTTCGGCCTGTTGGCGAGCGGCCTCTTCGTCATCATCCTCAACGTCTACACCTCGTTCACCAGCGGACTGCCGGACGTGGCCGATATCGAGACGTTCGACCTCGTCGAGGGCTCCAGCGTCATCTCGGCCGATGGAACGGAGCTGGCGACGTTCGCCGTGGAGGATCGCCGCGAGATCGGCTTCGAGGAGATACCCGAGCTGATGGTCGAGGCACAGGTGGCCGCGGAGGATCAATCGTTCTGGACGAATCCCTGCGTCGACTTTCGCAGCATCGCGCGCGCCGTACTGCAGAACTTCCAGGCCGGACAGACGGTCTCCGGCGCATCCACCATCTGTCAGCAGCTCGTACGGATGCGACTGTTCGACGCCGAGCTGATGGCCGATCCCGAACGCCAGGTCGAGCGCAAGATCAAGGAGGCAATCCTCGCGCTTCGACTCGACGACCGGTATCCCGGAGTCGAGGGCAAGCGGCGGATCATCGAGATGTACCTCAACCAGGTCTATTACGGCAACAACGCGTACGGGATCTGGGCCGCGGCCCGTGCCTATTTCGACAAGGACCTGACTTCCGCGGACGCCGATCAACAGCTGACGATCAGTGAAGCCGCGATGCTGGCCAGCTTGGTGCGTGCGCCATCGCGGCTTGATCCCTCCACCGAGGCGGTCGAACAACAGGTCGAGGGATCGACGAGGTACGTCGTGCCCGAAACTGCCCAGGCGGTCACGTCGCGCAACATCGTCCTCAAACAGATGCTCCAGTCCGACTTCATCACGCAGGCGGAGTACGACGCCGCGATCGCCGAGCAGGTGCTCCTCGCCCCGCCCGACGACAACGCCTACCTCGCGCCGCACTTCGTGTACGCGGTCCGGCGCGAGGCCGGGCAGCTCCTGGATGGCGAAGCGGCGCTGGACATCGATGGGCTGCGAATCATCACCACGCTGGATTACGAGGGCTACCAGGCGACCGCCGAGAAGTGGGCCCAGATTGCCTACGACATGGACCGGCTCAGCAGCGAGGAGCTGGTCGCGACATACGGCGAGGCGGCGGCAGGCGAGAACGGCTGGATCGGCCAGCTCCAGGGTCGCAACATCAACAACGACGCCATGGTGACCGTCAACTATCGGACCGGCGCTGTGCTCGCCTATGTCGGCAGTGCCAACTTCTTCGGCGAATCGACGCCGGAGCACCAGGCGAACTTCGACGTGATCGGACAGGCCTATCGCCAGTCAGGATCTGCCTTCAAGCCGATTACGTATGCCGCCGGTTTCGAATCGGGCGTCATCACCCCGTCGACGATGTTCATGGACGTCGAGGGGGAGATCGTGGATGGCTACTCCGTCCCGAATGCGGATAACCGCGAGCGGGGTCCCGTCCGCGTGCGCGACGCGTTGAAGTACTCGCTCAACATCCCGGTCGTGAAGGCGCAGCAGCTCATCGGGACCGATAACGTCGTCAACCTCGGTGAACGGCTCGGCCTCGAATGGGACCCGCGACAGGAGGAGGAGGTGGCCGTCCCGTCGCTGACGCTGGGCACCATCGGGGTGCATTTCCTCGACCTGGTGGGCGCGTATGGCGGCATCGCCAACGGCGGCCGGTTCAACCCGCCATACCTCATCGAGCGCATGGAGGACTCGCGTGGCAACGTCATCTACGACCATGCCACCGACGCAGAGGATCCCGAGCAGGTCCTGTCGGCCGCATCGGCGCATCTCGTGACCGACATCCTCGCCGACAACACCGATCCCGCGACGAATCCGCTGTGGGGTCCGCGCTTCCAGCTGGGGACCGATGGCGGTCGCCGGCCGGCCACGCTGAAGACCGGCACGACCAACGATTTCAAGGACCTCCAGGCGGTCGGCTTCCTGGCACCCGACCCGGACCCCGAGGTGACCGAGGGCGCCATCGTGACGGGCGTGTGGGTCGGCAACAGCGACTTTTCCGCCATCGAGGATGTGTTCGCCGCCGATGGCCCGACCTTCATCTGGCACGATTACATGGCCGAGGTCGCGGCGCTCAACGACCTGCCGGTGCACGATTTCGGACGGCCGGAGGGAGTCGCGGAGGTCACGGTCGACGCCATCAGCGGCATGCTCCCCGGGGAATACAGCGAGACGACGCTGACCGAGCTCTTTCGAGCCGATCGTCAGCCGACCCAGCCGGACACGGTGCACCGCCAGCTGCGCATCGAGGCCGAGACCGGGAAGATCTGGCAGGACGGATGCGGGGACTTCGCCACCGTCGCCCCGTCAGCCTCACCGGACGCATCCGGCGCTCCTCCACCACGCGAGGCCGAGGAGCGCGTGTACCTGGACCTCGCGGGCTGGGAGGAGGACCGGCCCACGTGGGAGGACGCCAATCTCGCCTGGATTGATGAGTGGACCGGTCGCGAGTCCGAGCTGAATTCAGCCGTGCGGTCGCCGTACCCGGGGCCGATCGACGCGCCGCTGGCCCCGACCAAGGACTGCACCCCAGGCGAGATCCCGACCTCGACACCGACACCGTCTCCGACGCCAACCCCGTCACCCACCCCAACTCCGTCACCGACGCCGCTGCCGACGGCGAGGCCGAGGCCAACGCCCGGCGCAACGCCGATCGTCCCCACGCCCACCGCGACACCGATCGTCCCGACGCCGATCCCCGTGCCGACCCCCGTGCCGACACCGACGCCGACGCCAGATCCCGCGCAGGCGCCCTAGAGCTCCGCGATCGTCGCCCCGTCGCCGCCCTCATCGCGGCGCCCGCTGCGCACGCCTCGGACCTGTGGGTGCTCGGCCAACGCCTCGCGCACTGCACGTCGCAGCGCGCCGGTCCCCATGCCGTGAACGATGACGACACTATCGAGTCCGGCGAGAAGGGCATCGTTCAGGTGGGCATGCAGGCGTTCCAGGGCAGCCTCGACCCGCTCGCCGTGCAGGTCCAAGGTCGGCGACACGCGTTCAGCCGCGCGCCGGCGCATCTCCTCTGCCTCGACGTCGCGTGGCGGTGGGCCGGTGATGGGCTCGTGCACGACGTCGACGTCATCGGCAGGGATCACCAGCCGCGCGCCGTCGGTTTCCAGCGTGACCCGACCCGTGCGGCCGCTGATCTCCACGATCCGTCCGGTGCTGCCGAGTGTGCGAGAACGTGCCCAGAGCCCGACCCGCGGCTGCGGACCCTGCGGTGCCTCATCGACTTCGGCGGCGTCCGCTGGCTGAATGCTGTCGACGGTCTCGCTGCGGACCTGCTTCGCTCGCTTCGCCAGGTCCGCGAACGCCTCGGTACCACGAGGCGTCCTGGTGGCGGCCAGGTTCCGTTGTCGCGTCAGCTCTCGGCGGACATCGGCGACTTCACGCTCGGCCCGGGCCAGCATGTCGTCGGCCGCTCGTCGCGTATCGGCGAGCAGCTCTCCCGCCTCGCGCCGGGCGCGGCTGACGCCCGACCGTGCCCGCTCTCGCTCGTCTTCCGCCGCGCTGCGTTCTGCTCGCGCCGTCTCGAGGGCCGCCTCCTGGGCTTCCTGTGCGCGCGCGATGGCGGCCAGCGTCTCCTCCATGCTGGCGTGCTCCGCTGAGATGCGGGCGCGAGCATCGGCAAGAATGTCCGCCGGAAGGCCGAGCCGTTCGGCGATGGCGAAGGCCTGGCTCTTGCCGGGCAGGCCGATGGTCAGCCGATACGTCGGACGCAGGGTGGCGACATCGAACTCGACCGCCGCGTTCGTCACCGACGGATGCTCGGTCGCAAACGTCTTGAGCTCGGCGTAGTGGGTGGTGGCGGCCACCATGGCGCCCGCGCTGAGGAGCCGGGTCACGACCGCCATCGCCAGCGCCGAGCCTTCGGTGGGATCGGTGCCGGCACCGACTTCGTCGAGCAGCACCAGCGTCGCCGGCCCGGCCGCCTCGACGAAACGCACGATGTTGCGCAGATGGCTCGAAAAGGTCGAGAGCGACTGAGCGATGCTCTGCTCATCGCCGATGTCGGCCATCAGGCGTCGAAACACCGGGAGACGCGCTCCGTGTGCCGCCGGCACCCGCATCCCGGCCTGGTGCATGAGTGCCAGCAGGCCGAGCGTCTTGAGCGAGACCGTCTTGCCGCCCGTGTTGGGACCCGTCACGACGAGGGCCCGATACCCGAACCGGTCGCCGAGCCGCAGGTCGATGGGCACCGCCGCCCCGCCGAGGAGAGGATGACGCGCCGACAGCAGCTCCGCAGCGTCCTCCGTCGACGTCGGACGAACGGCATCCATCGCCGAGGCGAGGCGAGCCCTCGCCATCCACAGGTCGGCACGCGCCATGGCCCCCAAACTGTCGCGCAGGCTGTCGCCCCGTTCCTCCACCGCCACCGACAGATCGTCCAGGATGCGCTCCTCCTCGCGGGTCTCGGCGAGCGATGCCTCGGTCCAGGCGTTGTTGAGCTCGACGACGCCCAACGGCTCGATGAACAGCGTGGCACCCGAGGCGCTCTGGTCGTGGACGATCCCCTTGACGCGCCCCTTCGCCTCGGCCCTGATCGGGATCACGTACCGGCCGGAACGGAGGGTGACGATCGGCTCGCCGATGAGCCCCGCGAGCTGGGTGGAGCGAAGCATGGCGTTCAGCCGCTCACGCACGCGGTCCTGCGAAGTGCGCAAACGCTTCCGTATCGCGGCCAGCTCGCTCGAGGCCGAGTCGAGGATCTCGCCGCTGTCATCGACGCTGCGACCAATGCGCGCGACCAGCTCCGGCGCCGGGTCCAGGTCCTCACGGATGCCCGCGAAGTGTGTCCCGCGCCAGCTCCGGAGCCGCTCGGCGAAACGGCCGGTGGCGTCGAGCGTCTCGGCAATCTCGAGCAGCTCGGCGGGCGTGAGCCTGCCACCACGCGCGGCACGATCGAGTGATGCGCGAATGTCGCGAGCGCCGCCGATCGTCGCCTGGGCCTGGTCGTCGAGCAGGGTGACCGCCTCTTCGGTCTGGTCCTGGAGCAGACCGACGTGTGCGGCATCACCACTCGGTGTGGATGCCAGGGCCATCTCGCGGGCGGGCTCGAAGGCGGTCAGCTCGGCAAGCTGGCCGACGATGGCGCCGAACTCGAGGGCGCGCAGCGTGCCCTCGTCGGCGGCGCCCGACACGCGATCAGCGTCGGGAGACGTGTGGGTCATCGGCGATCCAGAAGCGCATGGGACGTGCCGCCCACGGACCGGCGTAACCGACGCCGACTCGGGGGCCGCGGATCACCGTCGGAGCGGTGCCGCTCCTCGGTTCGATCCAGATCGGCCCCGTTGACAGATCGGACCCGTTCAGCGTTCGGTCGACCGCGAGAGCGCGCCCGACGTTCCCCGGTCCAGAGGCCAGGCGAAGATCAGGTGGTCGCGGACCGCGCCTGGCGCGCGCGACCTCGAGGCCGTCGTCGATCTCGAGCGCTCTGATGAGAACCGCCTCCGGCTTCTCGCCCGGCCCGGTCACCACGTTCATGCAATGGTGGAGGCCGTAGACGAGGTACACGTACAGGTAGCCGGGCGGACCGAACATGACGGCGTTGCGAGCTGTCCGGCCGCGGGTGGAATGAGCGGCAAGGTCCTCGGGGCCCGCATATGCCTCCACCTCGACGATGCGACCGCCGACCACTCCGTCCGCGGCCGCGTGGACCAGCCGAGCGCCGAGCAGGTCGCGCGCGACAGCCGTTGCTGGCCGGTCGAACCATTCGCGCGGCGTGACGGCACGAGCGGCCGGCACCGATATCACGGGACGAGCAGATCGGCGATCTCCGTTGGGACGAAGGGCCGTGCCAGGAACCCGGCGGTCGGAATCAGGATGTCACGGAAGAACTGGATGATGAGGGAGTCGTTGAGCGCGTCGTACAACGAGGCGACCCAGCCACCCGTCTCTCCGCCGGTACGGAAGAAGCTGTCGAAGACGACGAGTTGGAAGGTGAGAACCAGCGCGACAAAGAGGAGTCCGAAGATGGCCCCCCCGATCTCGTCGAGCTGCTTGATGACCGGCAGCCTGGTCCGGTGGTACAAAGATCGGATGGCGAAGAAGCCGGCGGCGACCAGTCCCAGGAAGAGCAGGACGAACACGAGGAGCTCTCGACCCTCGGGCGTGAAGGCGCGCCAAAATCCCAGCAGGTCCACCATGGGACCCTTGAGCTGTGAGGCCAGCACGAATGCAACGAGCACGGCGAGCGCGTTGAGGACATACCGGATCATCCCCTGCGTGAACCCCGCGAAGACTCCCGCTGTCAGGATCACGATCAGGACCAGGTCGAACCAGCTCAGCCGGGCGAGCAGTTCCAATGCATGCACTCCTTGAAAGACTCACAGCGCCGAGAACGCCACCTCGGGCTCGGGCGGCCGCAAGGGTACCAGCCGCCGGCCGGCCGCGAAAGGTACGGACCTCCTACCGGATCTCGGCCGAGAGGTGATGCCGGAGTGCGCCGCGGATCTTGTTCAGCGACTTCTCGATCGCCTTCAGATCGCTGACCCCGTCCGGTTGGTATCGGAGGGTCAGGGCATAGCTGACCCGGCCGGCTCCAATCTGCTCGCCCCGGTACATGTCGAACAGTCGCATATCAACGAGCAACGGTCCGGCGCTCATTCGAGTGACGCGCAGGAGCTCACCCACCGGCGTCCCTTCAGGGAGCACGACGGCCATGTCTCGATCGATCGGCTGCGCATCGATGACCGGCTGCGAGCGTCTATCGGTCGCAACGAGTTCAAGCAACCGATCGACATCGATCGAGGCGTCGACCGGGCGCCCCGCGAGACCCCATGCCGCAACAACACGCGGATGCACCTCGCCAAGCGAGCCATACGGACGGCCGGAGGCGTCGCAGACAAGTCCCGCGCGACCGGGGTGTCGGTGGGGATGGGCGCCATCGGCCTCCTCGGCGCGGTAGGTCGGGCGCGGGGCTTCCATCGCGTCGTGGAGCGCATCGATAACCCCCTTCATGTCCGCGACGTCGACCGCTCGCTGCAATTCTCCGGGATATGCCGGCATTGCATGTCCGGAGAAGATGAGGCCGAGCTCCCATGATTCGTAGCGATTCGTGCCGGCGGTCGCGGCGCGCCGATCACGTGGCGTGGGCACATCGGCGTGGTACCAGTACACCTTGCCGAGATCGAACAGCCGCACGTCGGGAGTCCGCCACCTCGTATTCTCCGCGACCCCCGCCAGCAACGACGGATAAAGCGTCGGCCGCAGGATCGAGTGGTCCTCGCTAAGCGGGTTGAAGAGCCGGACCAGCTCGCCGCCATCGGCGTCGTAGCCGGTTCGTTGGATGTCCGCACGGCCGATGAGCGCATGGCTGACCATCTCGTCAAGCCCGAGTCCGGCGAGGATGCGACGCACCCGGTGACGTGGCTCCGTGGGGTCCGGCCGGTACGGCGGCAGTGCGGCGTGCGGCAGGCGGCCCGGGATGCGCCCATAGCCGTATGCCCGCGCCACCTCCTCGGCAAGATCGGCGTCCGATGCCACGTCGAGCCGGTGCGGCGGCACCCCCACGACGAGCGCGTCGCCCTCGCCGGTCACCTCGAAGCCGAGTGGCACCAGGAGCTCGATGACACGTGCTGGGGTCAGATCGATGCCGAGAAGGCGCGACACCCGCTCCACGCTCATCTCGACCCGCCCGCGCGCCTTCGGCTCGGGATCGTTGTCGACGATGCCACGCGCAACGTGAGCGCCGGTGAGCTCCGTGATCAGCCGGGCGGCTCGGTCGATGGCGAGGCGCGGCAGGTCATGTCCGATGCCCTTCTCATGCCGCATGCTGGCCTCGGATCGCAATCCCAATCGTCGGGCGGTGTTGCGGATCGTGGGTCCGTGGAACATGGCGGACTCGAGAATGACGTTCGTCGTGTCGACGCTCACCTCGTTGGAGGCACCGCCCATGATGCCGGCCAGGCCGATGGCTCGCTCTTCATCGGCGATAACGAGCATGCGCTCGTCCATCGAGCGCTCGACGTGGTCGATCGTCATCAACACTTCCCCGGCACGCCCGGGACGAACGACGATCCGGCCGTGCGGCACCGCATCCGCATCGTAGGCGTGCATCGGCTGACCGAGCTCGTGCATGACG
>JALZJE010000148.1 GCA_030859955.1 Chloroflexota bacterium
AGACCACCAGGTTCGCGCCCCGTGTCGCGTCGAGGACCTTGCTCCAGGTCGCGTAGGGGTGGAACACCCGTCGGACACGCATGCCGGCGGCCTCCGCCTGGTTGGCGAAGGTGCGGCCCTCGCTGAGGTACTCGGTCGTGCTCTTGCCCGACGGCCCAACGATGACGGCGGCGATGGGTGCGACGGCGCCGAAGGTTCGTTCGGCCGGCAGACTGACGGTGAGTGTGCCAGCCGCGATCGTCGCGATGAAGGCGATGGAGACGAAGGTCGTGATGCGTTGGTGACCGTGGCGTCGAGCGGACGCGACGAGCGGGGCGTCACGGTGGGCGCGAACGAAAGAGAACAGGTGCATCGAGCGGCGAGCCTCCTCCCAACCGGAACGCCGCGTGACACGCAGCGACGGAAGGTCTTGGGCCGTCGAGCAGGATACGAAAGAGACAGTTCGCGGTCGGCCACGCGTACGCTGGACGGCGCGACGAATGGATTCCGCTTGACCGCTCGAGCGGCCGATGACTCACTCCGGATGGGGCCGGACCGCTCCTGCTCGAACGGCGAGAATCGGGACCTGATGGTCTGACGCTGGGGCGTCTGCGCGGTAGTGTGCCCGCAAGAGCGGTGCAACGTCAAGACCCAAGTCTGCAACGTCGCCAGCGTGTCTCGTGGACGGATCCTCGCCCTAGGACGAGGTCAAGGTCGGTGCGAGGCGAGCCTACGCAACTGAGCGAGGACGCGGCGGCGGCCGACGACGTAGCGTTCGAGCCACGGGCGGAGAACGATCCGACGTGCCTGCGTGCGGACGACCCACTCGGCGCCGAACGAGGCCTTGTGTTCGTAGAGGCCGTAGTTCGGGTCGCCCTTGGCGGGTATGCCTCGCCGACCCGGTAGGTCCACGCCCCCCAACTCGATGGCCGGGGCACCGTCGGCCAGCGCGTCGCGGATCGCGGTCCAGCGCACCAGGTGCATGGTGCCGGGGAGGCGCCTGCGTTCGGAGGCCCGATCAGCGGAGAAGGCCGTGGAGTGAATGCCACCCTGCCGGTAGAGGAGCAAGCCGCCCAGCATGGTGCCGTCGTGGTCTGCGACCAGCAGACTTGCCTGGCGGGCGGCGATGAGTCGTCGCCACGCGGCGAGATAGCCGCGCGACGGATCGAGCTCGATGTCCAGGGCGTCAGCTCGCTCCACGAGCAAGTCCGCAAACTCGTCGAGGCCATCACCCGCCACGTCATCGCGCACGTGTACGCCGGCCTTCTCGGCTGCCCTGATCCGCTGGCGGGTGGACTTCGAGAAAGCCGCCAAGACAGATGCCTCGTCAGCATCCGGCGGGAACTCGAGGCGCATCACGTGGATCGAGGGCTGGACTTCGGGGGCGACCTCGAACCCGGCCTCGTCCATCAAGCGCTCGTATTCCGCACTGGCCTCCAGTTCGGGATCGACGACAAGCTCACTTACACCCTCGTTGCGAACCCATCGGGCGACGGCGGCACAGCGAGCAGCGGCACCAGCAGACCCCAGTCCCCCGTGCGCCGGTCCGCGTCGAATGGACGCAACCGTTCCGGGCACGAGCGGCGAGCGGCGCAGCGTGACGAGCGCGCCTGATCCGTCCTCGAATATCACGAACCGTGGGCGCGCGCCTTGTGATCGGCGGTGTTCTGCCCAAGCGGTCCCCTGCATCACGTGGCCACCGGGCGCGTTCACAGTCAGGTCGTCCCAGCCGGCCGGCGAGCGGTCGGTCACGCGGTCCACTTCACCGATGCGATCGGCGGCATTCGCCGACTTCTGATCCGAGGACGCCACCATGGACGAGTGTGCTTCCTCCATCGAGCGAGAGCCACGGTCGCAGGCCGATGTTAGGTGGAGCGGCTGGAGCGGCTGGAGCGGCTAGCGGCAGATTCGAGATCTCCACATTGTGGATCTGTAAGGTCCCCGTGCGCTCAGATGCTCGACATGGGTGGCCGTCCGATGCTACCGGTCGTGCTAGGGTGGCCCACGCTGAGACAGCGGTCGGGTGGCCTGGTTCACCCGGGCCGCCCACTGGAGCCATATCCGAGCCCATGCCCGAGCGCCACGGACTCGACGACACTGCGTCACAAGGTCCCGCCTCCAGCCGGTCGCGGACGCCGCCCGCACCTCGGGTGGCTATCCGTCCATACGAGCCGGGCGATGCCGACGGCATCGCCCGGTTACGTGAGGCCGTCTACCCGTGCCGACCCGAGGCCCACGACGTCGAGTGGCATCGCCGTCTGTACGCGTGGCTCGAAGCCAGTGATCTGGCCGACCAGATGTCCCGCTGGGTGATCGATGCGGGAGGCGATGTCGTGGGTCATTTGGCTGCGGTCCCGCAGCGCTATCGCATCGCCGGCCGCTCGGTCGTGGCCCATACCCCAGCCGACTACATGGTTTCGTCCAAGTATGGCTTTCACGCCATCGGCTTGATGCGGACCCTGTTCCGTACCCACGACAACGTGGTCTCCTGTGACTGGGAGCCGACGGTGCAGGCCATCGAGA
>JALZJE010000182.1 GCA_030859955.1 Chloroflexota bacterium
CGGTTCTCGATGTAGCCCTTGTCCTTGCCCAGCTTCTGAGCGAGCCGCCTCAGACTGTAGCCGTGGTCGGTCGTCATGCGCTCGTACATCAGCGCCTCATCCAGCGGCGACAGATCCTCTCGCTGCAGGTTCTCGATGATGGAGATCTCGAGGGCCGTGTCGTCGTCGATCTCTTCGATGAGCGCCGGGATCTCACGCAGGCCCGCGATCCGCGCCGCTCTCCACCGACGCTCACCAGCCACGAGCTGATAGCGACCTTCGTCGCCCGGCCGGATGAGGATCGGCTGGAGCACCCCGTGCTCTGTGATCGACGCCGCGAGTTCGCGCAACGTGTCCTCATCGAAGGTCATGCGCGGCTGCTGCGGGTTCGGATCTATCCGGTCAAGCGGGACGACGCGAACCGACGTATGCCCCTTGCCGTGCGGATCCGGTGAGAGCAGGCTGATGATCTGCGGCGAGAGCTCTCGCTCCTCGGATAGCCGCTGTGCCGCTTGGCTCCTGAAGTCTGGCCTAGCCAAGTTCCATCACCTCCCGCGCCAGCCCACGATATGCACGGGCCGCGTCTGAACCGGTGGCATACGCCGTCACGGGACGTCCGACCAACGGCGCCTCCCCGAGCCGGACGGTTTGCTTGATCATGTTCTCGAAGATGTGGTGGTCACCCATCGACTTCAGCTCCGCGAGCATGTCACGGCCGAGCAGCGTCCGTCCGTCGAAGAAGGTCGGCAGGAGACCGAGGATGCGCAGGTCTGAGTTCAGGCCTCGGTTCCGGATCTGGTTGATGACGTTGACCAGGGCGTTGAAGCCCTTGAGCGCGTAGTACTGGGTCTGGACGGGGATGATCACGCTTTCCGATGCCACGAGCGCGTTGATGGTCAACAGTCCCAGCGTCGGTGGGCAGTCGATGAGGATGAAGTCGTAGTGGGCGCCCGCCCACTCGCCGATGGCCTCGCGGAGGGCGTGCTCGCGACCGATGGCGCTGAAGAGCGTGTTCTCCGTGGCCGATAAGTCGATGTCCGATGGGGCTACGTCGATGCCAGCCGTCTGCGTCGGGACGACGATGTCCTGAAGGGACACGTCGGCATCGATGAGGACGTTGGCGATGGAGCGTTCGATGGTGCGCGGGTTCAGGCCGAGCCCCACGGTCAGATTGGCCTGGGCGTCCATGTCGATGCACAGGATCCGGTGGCCATGCTCAGCAAGGGAGCCGGCAAGGTTGATGGCGGTGGTTGTCTTGCCTACTCCGCCCTTCTGGTTGGCGATGGAGATGACTCGGGCCAAAGGTTCCTCTCCTGACGCGACGCCGCGCAGACGTGGTGGCGTGAGCGTTGAATGTAGCAAACATCCCTCCATCGCCCTGTGCGCTTTATCCACATTCCGGGCAGTTCGTCCACCGAATCGGTGGACAACTTACCTGGGGCGCCTGCGGGCGGTGGGTTCGCCACAGGCCGCTGGTAGGATACGGCGCGCTCGCCATGGGTGACGGGCGGGACGAAGGAGGTCGCTTGGCGACGAACAGCGAGCAGGTCGAGCGATTGCGGCGCATGCGCAGCGAGGCCGCTCTCGGGGGCGGCCAGGCCCGGATCGACCAGCAGCATTCGCGCGGCAAGCTGACCGCCCGGGAGCGACTCGACCTCCTCCTGGATCCCGATTCGTTCGTAGAGTTCGACGCCTATGTGACGCATCGAGCGACCGACTTCGGTCTCGAGTCGCAGCGGTACCTCGGCGATGGCGTGGTCACCGGACATGGCACGATCGACGGCCGGCTCGTCTTCGTCTTCAGTCAAGACTTCACGGTCTTCGGCGGGTCACTCTCCGAGACGCATGCCGAGAAGATCTGCAAGATCATGGACCTGGCCATGAAGGTCGGGGCGCCCATCATCGGCCTGAACGACTCTGGCGGGGCACGGATCCAGGAAGGCGTCGTCTCACTCGGCGGCTACGCCGACATCTTCCTCCGCAACACGCTCGCTTCGGGGGTCGTGCCGCAGATCTCGCTGGTGATGGGCCCCTGCGCCGGGGGAGCGGTCTACTCACCGGCCATCACCGACGTCACGATCATGGTCGAAGGCACGAGCTACATGTTCGTTACCGGCCCGGAGGTGGTCCGCGCGGTAACGCACGAAGAGGTAGACCGTGAGCGCTTGGGTGGCGCAGCCACTCACACCACGGTCAGCGGCGTGGCCCATCTCGCCGCAGCCGACGAAGGAGGGGCGCTTGCGCTGGCGCGTCAGGTCCTTGGCCACCTGCCGCAGAACAATCTTTCGCAGCCGCCAGCCCGCGAGAGCACCGACGACCGCGCCCGTATGGACCTGGCCCTCGACTCGATCGTCCCGGACGCGCCGTCACAGCCGTATGACATGCACGAGGTCATCTCGCGCATCGTGGACGACGGCGCCTTCCTGGAGTTGCAGCCGGCTTGGGCCGCCAACGTGATCGTCGGTTACTGTCACTTCGGCGGGCGCAGCGTGGGAATCGTGGCGCAGCAACCGGCTGTCCTCGCCGGCGCACTGGACATCGACGCGTCCGACAAGGCCGCTCGGTTCGTGCGTATGTGCGACGCCTTCAACGTGCCGCTTCTCACACTGGTCGACGTACCGGGCTTCCTGCCAGGACTCGCGCAGGAGCACGGCGGAATCATCCGCCATGGAGCCAAACTCCTGTACGCCTACGCCGAAGCGACAGTGCCCAAGATCACGGTCATCACCCGCAAGGCCTACGGCGGCGCGTACGACGTGATGAGCAGCAAGCACATCCGCGGCGATCTCAACCTGGCGTGGCCCACTGCTCGTATCGCGGTGATGGGCGTGGAGGGTGCCGTCAACATCATCTTCCGGGAGCGACTCGCCGGAGCCGAGGATCCGGAGGCGGAACGCCGGCGGCTGACCGAGGAGTACGAAGAACAGTTCGCGCATCCCTACATCGCGGCCGCCCGGGGCTACGTGGACGACGTCATCATGCCGTCGGAGACTCGGCCTCGGGTGATCAGTGCGCTGGAGATGCTTGACGGCAAACGCCAATCCAATCCCCGCAAGAAGCATGGCAACATCCCGCTATGATGGCTGACGGGCTCGCCGGTCGACTGGCGCTCGAGGAGGGCTCAGAGGCCCGGCTGTCTTTGCGCAAAGACAGTCATACGCTCTTCCGTCTGCGTCGTCGGTGAGGCATCCAGCCGTCCCGAGCCTGAGGCGCGTCCTCATCGCCAACAGGGGCGAGATCGCACTACGCATCATCCGGGCCTGCCGCGAGGCCAGGATCGAAAGCGTCGCCGTCTACAGTGACGCCGACCGGACGGCGCGACATGTCCGCGCCGCCGACCAAGCGCTGCACATCGGACCGGCGCCAGCGGCCGAGTCCTACCTGGCCAGCGATCGCATCATCGAGGCGGCGCTGCGGTGTGGGGCCGACGCTGTCCATCCCGGTTACGGCTTCCTCTCGGAGCGAGCCGACTTCGCGGCTGCCTGTGAGGCGGCCGGTCTGGTCTTCATCGGTCCCTCGCCACAGACCCTCGCTCGACTGGGCGACAAGCTCGCCGCGCGTCGCGCTGCCGTGTCGGCGGGGGTGCCCATCGTCCCAGGTACCTTCGAACCGCTCGGTACCGACACTCCTGAAGAGATGGCCGATGTTGCCGCCGAGGCGGAACGGATCGGCTGGCCGCTGCTCGTCAAGGCCGCTGCTGGCGGCGGGGGCCGGGGCATGCGGCGCGTCGACGACCCGAAAGGTCTCGCCACCGCCATCACCGCAGCCACTCGAGAGGCGGCGGCTGCATTCGGGGATGGAGCGGTGTACCTGGAGCGCTTGGTGGAAGGCGGCCGGCATGTGGAGGTGCAGCTGCTCGGTGACGA
>JALZJE010000220.1 GCA_030859955.1 Chloroflexota bacterium
CTCGAGCTGCTGGATCGCCGCCAGGGCGCCCACCTGCATCTGAACCTTCATCTGCTTCTGCTTGGCCACGGGATGGGAGTCTGCCAGACGAGCGAGCTCAGATCTCGAGCAGCTGCAACAGGCGGCGGGCCAGGTGGCGGCTGCCATCGATCTGCACCTGCCCGCTCGTCACGTTCGCCAGCGCGGCTCGGCCGCGCGCTCCGGTGGGGCGGGGCACGCCGGCGATCAGCGGGACGGACACGAGCTGCACGATGTCCGGCAGCGAGCCGCGGATGACCACATCGGTAGCGCGGTGGTCGGGAGGTGAAACGTCCTCGACGAGGATCACCTCGCCGCCGAACACCAGGCGCACCGCGGCCTTGCCGGCATCTACGCTGCCGAGATGGCTGAGAGCGCCAACCGACCGTGCCCTCAGGTCGAGTTCGGCCGTCCCAGTGGTCCCTCTAGGAGCCTGTTGAACGATTGGTCGTTGGGAGACGGCCGATTTCGGTGAGGGTTTCGATCAGGGCGTGGGTGAGAACGCGGATCGCGGTGTGGCGGATGGCCGGGGCGCCAATCTGGGCGTGGTCGGGGCCGTAGCGGGCGTCCGGACTGCCGGTCTCGCCGCGGCTGGCGGCGCGGCCGTGGTCCAGGAGGCGTTTGAGGTTGATCGCGGTCGCCGCCGCGAGCAGCTGGAGCTCGACGAGCCGGGTGCCGCGGCATCTCGCGCGGTCGGCGCCGTGGCGTTTGAGTTCTGCGATCGCGCCCTCGGCGTGCGCTTGACGGTCAATCGCCGCGTCACGGCCGGCCGGGGGGGCGCATCCGCTCTCGTGCCCGGTTCGCCGCGTTCGTGCTTGGCGTTCGGTTGCGGCGGGATCAACGCGGTTGTCTTCAGCTTGTCCAGAGCGACATAGGACGCCTCGCTGGCATAGCCGGCATCGGCGGCGAGCTCGGTAACTGCGTGCCCGGCAAACCGCGCCCGCGTCACGATGTCGCTCAGGCAGTCGGCTTCGCTGCCGGTCGCGCGTTCGGCCTGCACCGCGACGATCACGCGCGCCTTCGGGTCGACCGCGACCTGGCCGCGATGCACGAGATGCTTGCGATGCCCGGGCTTGTGACGCAGCTTGGCGTCGAGGTCAGTCCGTGACACTGCCGTCGCGTTTGACGCGACACGCTTCGGCGTGGGCCCTGACCGCGACTCGGCGAGCTTGAGCGCTGGCCGCGGTTCCGCGAAACCGCCCGCCACGATCCCGTCGCCGTCGCCGTCGCCGTCGATCGGCTCAAGCTCGGCGCGCAGGCTCTTCAAAGCGGCATCGGCCTCGATATGCGTCCCGTCGATCAGCAGCCGCCGGCCACCGACCAGCCCCGCGTCCGTGCATTGTCTGAGCACCGCGGTAAAGAGCTGCTCGAACACCGACGAGTCCGCGAAGCGCTTGGTCTGCGCATGACTGAACGTCGAGTGGTCAGGTAGCCGTTCCATGAGCCCGAACCCCAGAAACCGACGGATCGACATGTCTGTCTCAGCCACCCGCAACACCGCGCGCATCGACGGCATCCCCCGCCACGCGAGCACCAGCGCGAACTTGACCAGCACCGCCGGATCGAGCCCACGCCGGCCCGCGCCGCCAGCCCGATAAAACGGCCTCGCCGTCTCGCGCACATGCTCCCAATCGACCAACACCTCGATCCGTCGCAGATCGTCATCAGCCGGGACGAGATCGTCCAAACAGACCATCTGCACCTGCCGAGCTTCCTCACCACACCGGACCGCGAACGCCGAAAGTGCCATACCCACAGGCTCCCGGTCACACCGGACGAAACTTCAACAGGCTCCTAGGTACTCACCCCGGAGGCGCCTGAGCTGAAACGGCCGTTGCGGCCCTCAGCGCCGGTGCGGGCTGAACGGCTGCTCGCCAGCTCGATTAGCTCCAGTCGTCTCGGGTAGCACCCCGATCATAAGGATCGCTTAACAAAGACAAGCTGAGCCGGTTTTTCGGCTTGTGCACTGTGGTTGCCTTGGGGCTCGCGGTTCTGGGCCTGGTCATCGGCGTGGCGTGGTGGATCCTCGGCGTGACCATCTTCGTCGCGCTCTTCGGCATGGCACTGGTGGCGCGTCACAGAGAAACGGGCCGGTGGAGCTACGAGCGGCGCAGCTGGACGGGCGAACAGGACGGGCGGCAGGTGGAGCTGGTCTTCGACGAGAAGCTGGTCGTGTTGAACCGCCTGACGGTTTGCGTCGACGGCCAGGAGGTCGCTCGCGACACGATCTTCTACGGCACGAAGGAGCTCTCGGGTGCCGGGGTCCACGTGCGTGTGGGGTCCGGCTGGATCGGAGAGTGCGTCGGGGTGGTGCTTCACGACGGCTCGGGCACGGAACGCCCGCTGACGGAGCGGCCGGCCGGATAGCACAACGGTCCATTTCCACCTCGCGGAGGGCGCTGTCCTGCCCTGGGGTTGCCATACGACCACAAAGCAGGACAGCCTAGTCCCAGCCCTGGCGCAGCTCCTCGCTGTAGAGCCCGCGCCCCGTCGCCAGCATCCGCACGGTGCGGGCCAGGATGCGCAGGTCGAGCAGCACGGAGCGGTTGTCGACGTACCAGACGTCCAGCTCGATCCGCTCGGGCCAGGGCAGTGAAGCCCGCCCGTTGACCTGTGCCCATCCGGTGATCCCCGGCTTGACCTCCAGGCGACGGCGCTGGTGGTCGGTGTAGCGCTCCACCTGCTCGCCCACCGTAGGTCGCGGACCCACGATCGAGAGATCGCCGCGCAGGACGTTGACCAGGTTGGGCAGCTCGTCCAGCGAGAAGCGCCGCAGGAACCGCCCCGACCTGGTGATGCGGCCATCGCCGCGCTCGATGTACAGCCCGGCGCCCATCCGCTC
>JALZJE010000253.1 GCA_030859955.1 Chloroflexota bacterium
GCGCCGGCGGACTCCATGAGCGCATCCTCGGTCATGCCGAGCTTCTGGGCGGCCTCGTCGATGCGTGCCATCTCATCCCCGCCGATGAGCACGGGCACCCCGCGCTCACCTCCCGCAGCCTGACCGATCACCCGGTTTGCCTAAAGCGACTTCAGATAGGCGACGATCGCGTCGATCTGCTCGGGCGACAGCTGATCTCCGAACGCCGGCATCCCACCTCGGTCGAGTCCTTCAGTCTCGGGGACCGTCCCATCGATCCAGAGCGCGATCCATTCGTCCGGATACTCTGCCGCAAGATCCTGGAGGTTCTCGCTGACCGGCCCCTCCGCGACGCCGAGCAGGCTGGGGAAGTTGCCCCCGCCGTCGAGCTCGGCTCCGTGACAGGCGGAGCACTGAGCTTCGGCAACGAGCGCCTCGCCCACCGCCGGATCCGCCTCACCGCCGCCGGAGGCGACCGGAGCACTGGCGCCGGGGATGGCGAACGCCGGGTTCTCGCCGGCGAGGTTGGAAGCCAGGTAGACCCCACCGACCAGGAAGACGAAGACGGTGAGGCCGATCGCCCACGGCGGCAGGCCCCCGGAGCGCGACTCGATCGGCGTATGGACGGTCATCGTTCAGTGCCCCGCCGCTGCGGTGGCGGTCGTGCCCGGGACGGCGTAGTCTGCTCGCTCGCCGCTCGTGTACATCAGGAACAGATTGACGAGAAAGGCGAGACCCGCCGTGGCAACCATCCCGAAGCCAGCGAAGGCGATCGCCCGATACACGAGGAGTGAATCGCCGACCGCGTCCGGGGCGGTGCCCGCCCCGAGGAGCGATGCCTCGGCCATGCCGCCTCCCATCAGCGCCAGGCCGGCCACGGTCACCCCGCCGAACATGAGCCATAGCTGTGCGCCCGAAAGGAAGCCACCGCCCCAGGCTCGTCGCAGGACACGCGGGAGTGCATGTTCGGCAAACGCGAAGGCGGCAAAGGTGAACGTGCCGTACGTGACCCACAGGAACGCGCCGCGCTCCCAATCGGTCCCCCCGATGAAGATCTGCACCCCGCGGATCGCGCCGATCGACTCAAGCAGGCTTGCTGCGAACAGGAAGGAGACAGAAACGACGGCAAAGGCCGCGGTGCTCACGCCGAACACGAGTGTCCAACGACCCTGCATGGTCTTCATCGAGTTGATGGCCGTGAGCGCCGCCGGCACCAGCAGCAACATCGTGGCGACAATCCCGATACTGGTGATCGCATACGGGATGCTTGCATCGGCAAGTGAGCTGAGGCCGGCAATCGGCGCCAGGATGAGCCAGGTGACGAAGCTCAGCATCCCGATCCCGGCCCAGGCCAGCGGCTGACCGGCGGCGCGGGGAACGACGTAGTGAAGGGTGGCGTGGGTCACTCCCAGGAGCCAGATGACCGGGATGGCGCGCTCGATATACGCCGATGCGAGCGCCACTGGCAGGTCCGCCAGGTCAAGGAAGAAGTCGAGCAGACCCAGCCCGGCATTCAGGCTCATGAGCCCCAGCAGTCCCAGCAGGGCAACCCCGGCGAACCAGAGGCTGACGTACCCGGTTCGCAGCGACGCGACGGCGGTGACGAAGAACGCCGCCGTCACGATCAGCGCTCCCGTGGCCAGGCCGCCGTCGATCAGCCACGGGAAGGCGGTCAGCGGCGCGTTCGGGCCAAGATCGAAGACGTAGAGCGAGGCGATGCCGGCGGCGAGCGTGAGGTTCCAGACGGCGAGCGCGCCATTCAGTCCGGCCTCCATGGCGAGCCTGCGGCCGAGCAGCCGTGGGGTCATGAACGCAATGGCGCCGAAACCCGCGTTGGTCAACCAGCCGTAGACGGTTGCATTGACGAAGGCGTAATCGACCCGACGCTGGTCGAAGGTCACGCTGAGATCGAACAGCCCGAGCGGGAGCGAAAAACCGATATCCACCAGACGCAGGCCGATCGCCATGGCACCCAACCCCGTCGCCACGGCCAGCCACAGCGCTGCTGCGACGAAGAACCCGGTGGCGGCGCTATCGGGAGCATCGGGAATCAGCTTGCGACGGCGCTTCGGCGGCTCGTCGTAGGGGCGCAGCTTCTTCGGATTGACCGTCATCGGGCGCGTTCACCCTCCTGCGGGCTCGCTCTGGCGGAATAGGCCGCCGCATTGTACCCAACCCGGAGTACGCGAAGCCGGGCAACACGAAAGCCGCCCCGGGGGAGGCGGCTTTCGATCTCGTATGCGTGGTTGCGGGGGACGGATTCGAACCGCCGACCTTCGGGTTATGAGCCCGACGAGCTACCACTGCTCCACCCCGCGACCGCCCATGGTAGTGGCGGGCCGAGGTTCGGTCAAACGCGGATCAGGCGCGCTTCCTGAACATCGAGCGCAGGACGAGGAGCGCGGCGATCGCCACGATCTGGCCGCCGAGGACGATGCGATTGACGTCGATCGCCGGCTCCCAGCTGACCTTTCCCTCGCGCACCACGTACGCGCCTGCAGGCTTGGCGGACAGGCCGAAACCGGCGCCCGCTGTTCTCGGTGCTGTCGCTGCCTCCACCACCGCGGCCTCGCACCTTCGCGGCGGGATGATCAGCAGTCCGTCGCGCTCGATCGGCTCGGCGAAGACGGTACGCGCGGTCATCGCGTCCTTAGCCGCGTTCAACAGCTCATCGACGTTCATCGGTCATGTGCCTCCTGCAGGATGTCGATAGTCCGCCGCGCGCCCGTGTTGCACCCCACGCGACTAAAGCCGAACGAGAGGGCGCTCGCGCGCTCCCGATTGCACGCGGTAGAACACTCGACGATGGAGGTCAGGCTCGTTCGACTCTAGTGTCACGCGGTGCAACAGGCCCAACCTCAGGTCGGCCGATGCGCCCCGGGCTCCATCTCGGCCACGGCGTGATGGATGCCGTAGCGGTCGAGCAGCGAAAGATACGGATCGGGATCGAAGGCTTCGGGACCGAGCACGCCGGCACCGCTCCAGGCGCCCTCCGCCAGGAGCTCCATGGCGATGACCGGATTGAAGCCGGTCTGCCAGCCGACGACCTGGAGATGGTGCTTCGCCCAGATCTCCTCCGCATCGACCATCTGGTAGGCGAACGTTTCGCGCGGCCTTCCATCCTTGAGACCGATCACCCACGTTCCGACCACGGCACGCCCGCGGAACTTGTCACCGAGGCTGATCGGGTCCGGGGTGATGGCGGCCAGCACATCCCGTGGCGCTACCTCGACGCCCTTGACGGACACGCGATCCGTACGATCCATGCCCAGCGCGTGGATCGTCTTGAGCTTCTCGATGAAATCGGAGCCGAGCGCGTACTTGAAGGTCGCCTTGCGCGTCTCGAGCCAGCGCGGCATCAGCAGGACCTCTTCGTGCTCGACGTTGACGCATTCGACGGGACCGGTGCCCTCGGGGAACGGGAACGACTCGGGCGCACTGAACGGCTCAGTGGTGTGCCAGTCGCCGTCCTCCCAGATGATCGGCGGATTCAGGCACTCCTCGATGGTCGTCCAGATGCTGAACACCGGAGCGAAGGCGAATCCGGGAATCTCGAGGTCGCCGCCGTCGCGGACGTGGATCTCGTACACCTCGTCGAAGGCGTGTTTGGCGGCATGCGCGGCGAAGATATCGGTCAGGCCGGGATCCATACCCATGCCGACCAGCGCAAGCTTTCCGCGCGACTCCCATTCGCCAGCGAGCGCGAACTGCTCGTCGCCGAGCTTCACGCCCGGCTCGCTGAAGGGACGCTCCGGATGCGGCTTCGACAGGCTTACCGCCATGTCCATGTAGTTCGCATCGGCCTCGAGGGCGCCGGTGAAGATGGGCATCACGAACTGTGGATCCACGGCATTCATGACCAGGTCGACCTTGTGAGCTGTAGCCAGGTCCGCAATGGCCGATGCGTCTCGCGCGTCAATCTTCACCGCGGTGAATCGGGGGGCTCCCCCGAGGGAATCGGCGAGGGTTCGGGCGCGGGACTCGTCGTAATCGGCGAGGACCATGGCCTCGCACCAGTCGCGATCGGCCGAGAGGCGTGCGATCGCCTCCCCCACCGTGCCGACACCCAACAGCAGGACTCTCATGGGTCACCAGCGTGCGTGTTCTCGATGGGCACGCGTCTGCGCAACAGGATCTCGAGTGCCGACTTGCCTACCGATTCAGTGGCGGCAGCGACATCCTAGCACCGATTCCGGGCTATTCCTTGTGCATGACTTGGTAGCCCAGCGCCCGCACTCTTGCGCCGGAGCGCAAGTAACCACGAGGTTGCGGCCGATCCCGACCGGGCCTTGCGCGTGAACGCAAACGGTGAACCTGGAACGGCCGATCTGGGCCGATTCCGGCCTCTGCGTCGTAGTTACTTGCGGTGGGGGGCAAACGGCATGCGATCACGAGTGCGCGGACGAGTGGCGCGAACTCAGGCCTCTGCGACGATGGACTCGGATTCGGTGAGCAGGCCATCGTGGATCTCGACGACGCGGTCGGCCAGGTCGAGGAGCGCGGGATCATGGGTGGCAACGACTGCAGTGACGCCCTCGGTGCGGACGACGGTGCGCAGCAGACCCATGATGGCGTGACCGGTGTGCGAGTCGAGCTGGCCGGTCGGCTCATCGGCGAGGAGGAGCTTTGGCCGGTTGGCCAGGGCTCGGGCAATCGCCACGCGCTGCTGCTCCCCACCGGAGAGCTCATGCGGCCGATGCCGCGAGCGGGGACCCAGCCCCACCAGCTCCAGGAGCTCAGCGACGCGAGCGTCCCGGGCACGGGGATCTGTGCGCACCAGCCTCAATGGAACCTCCACGTTCTCCGCGGCCGAAAGGATCGGCAGGAGCCCGAACGCCTGGAAGATGAATGCGACGGTGCTGCGGCGGAATGCGACGAGCTGCGACTCGTTCATGGTGCTGACCTCGTCGTCGTCCACCATCACGCGCCCGGCCGTCGGTCGATCGAGTCCACCGAGGAGGTTGAGGAGCGTCGTCTTGCCCGATCCGGATCGGCCGCGAACGGCAACCAACTGCCCGCGGCCGACGCGCAGGTCCACGCCTCGTAAGGCATGGATGACGGCATCGCCCGACGGGTAGTCGCGGATGAGTGCCTCGGCCACGACCATGCTGGAGCGCTCGTCCGGCCGGTATCGGTCTTCTGGTCCGCTCATGTTGATGCGCCCAACGCGAGGGTGCTGTGTGCCTGCCGGCAATCGCATCGGGTGCTCAACTCCGGAATGTGCGTGGCCAAGCACCGAATCCGGTATGAAACAGACCGATTGTCCCCCGGCGGGGACACAAGCTGGCCTGTACCTCGCGTGTGCCCGCCACGAACGACACCGGCAGGTCGCCCCGTCATGGATGGCGGTCCTCATCGGCGTCGGGCCATACGCCGATATGGTCAGGCTCCAGGCGCAGGCGGACACGTCGCTCAAGCTCGAGCGCCTCGACGTGCGCGCGTGGGAGCTGGAGGCGCCCGGCCCGATCCAGGACGGCGAACTCCTCCGCGATCACCTCGTGCCCGCCCTCGTCCGAGACCGACGATCGACGCAACGTCTCCGATGAGGTACGGCCGTCGCGGATGGCAACCGTCCGCTGCACCTGCTCCGAGACGAGGGGATCGTGCGTGACGATGACCACGGTCGTACCGACCTCGCGGTTCACCCGCCTCAGCAACTCGAAGGTCTCGCTGCTGGTGTCGGAGTCGAGCTCACCGGTCGGCTCGTCGGCGAGGACGACTTCCGGCTCGTTCGATAGCGCAACGGCGATCGCCACGCGTTGCTGCTCGCCGCCACTCAGACGGTCCGGACGATGGCCCGCCCGTTCACCCAGGCCCACCAGGTCCAGCAGCTCGTGTGCCCGCGACCGGCGAGCGCGCGCATCACGACCGTCCAGGATCATCGGCAGCTCGACGTTCTCGAGCGCGGACAGGTAGGGGAGCAGGTTGCGCGCCGTCTGCTGCCAAACGAAGCCGATGACGCGCCGGCGGTAGATCGTCCGCGCGCGACGGCCCATGGTGGTCAGGTCATGCCCAGCCACGGTCGCGCGCCCGGCGGACGGCACGTCCAGCCCACCGAGGATCGAGAGCAGTGTGGACTTGCCGGAGCCCGATGCGCCGACGATGGCGATCATCTCGGCCGGATCCACCAGCAGGTCCAGGCCCTGGAGAGCCACCACCTCCAGGTCGGCGACCTTGTAGATCTTGACCAGGTTGTCGCACGCTATCTGGGCGCCCTCTCCGAAGAGGCGGCGGCTCGGCGCCCGCGGTGCGAAGGCCGGACCGGCCTCGACCGGCACCGCCCCGGGCAGATCGACGATCTCGCTCACCTGCTCATCGTCGCAGACTCACTCGATTCCCTGCCGCGTGGAGCCAGACAGGCTGGCACGACGACCGATCCAGGTCGAGAGGGCGATTGCAAACGCCAGCACCCCGATAAGCGCCACCAGCAGCAGGGCCACGACCCGCGGCTCGACGGCGAGGGCGACCTCGGTGGATGAACCAATGAGTCCCGCAAGGTCCAGCCCCGGCGCCACGAACCAGGCCACCCCGACACCGAGCGCCACGCCGATGACCGTCGCGGTCACAACGGCCGGGCCGTGCTCGATGACCGAGAGCGCAAGTAGGTCGCGTGGCGTCATCCCCATCGTGCGGAGATGCGCGGTCTCCCGACTCCGCACCGCGGCGACGAGCACGAGCGCCGCTGTCGTGGCGAGCGCCGCATACGCGATGGCGACGGCCACCGCGAGGATGAAGCCGATCCCGACGCCTTGGACCAGGGGTGAGTCACGCAATGCCTCGAGCGCCTCATTCCGACCGGTGACCTGGGTTGCGGGCAGAACCTCATCGATCGACCCCTGGACGGCGGTTGCGCTCACTCCGGGGGCACGCAGGAAGATCGTGCTGGCCGTGAATGCTCGATCATCGATCGCCTCGCGCAGCCCATCGAGCGGGATGATGACCCACGCCGTGCCCCGATCCACCGCCGGGAAGCTGTCCCGGATGTCGACCACTCGCAGCGGGACCTCCCTGGCGGACACGGCCAACTCCACCTCGTCGCCGATCCGAATGGGCCGCGGTCCATCGGTCGCGACCTCGGTCGACAGGATCGCGGGAATCGGCTCATCCGCCCTTGGCGTGGCGCGCATCGATCGGGGCAGGCCGGGGTCCGCTCCGGTGCCCGCCGTCACCGCCGCGTAGGAAGCCGTGTCGAGCGCATACATCACGACCCGCGTCCCGCCGCGCCCGCCCAGCGCCGCGACGTCCACGTGCACGCGGGCTGCCGCCTCGACGCCGGGCAAGGTGGCCGCATCGAAATCAGAGGGGAACGGACGCGTTCCCGGCGTCATCGCCAGGTCAGCCCCGACCACCTGCCACGCCGCGGCAGCCTGGCCACGCTCGAC
>JALZJE010000254.1 GCA_030859955.1 Chloroflexota bacterium
GAGGGATCGAGGGCGGCATCAGCAACGGCGAGCCGATCATCGTGCGGGTGGCGCAGAAGCCCGTTTCGACGCTGCGGAGTCCCCTGCCGAGCCTCGACATGGGGACCGGCGAGCCGGGCCGCGCGCACATCGAGCGCTCCGACGTCACCGTCCTGCCGCGCGCCGCGATCGTCGGCGAGGCGATGGTGGCGCTCGTTCTGGCGGATGAGCTCCTCTACTCGTTCGGAGGCGACGCCATCGGTGACGTTCGGGCCGCAGTCGCACGCCGCCGTCGCCGAACCCGTCGCCCCGTCCGATGACCGCGCTCGCCGTGCTCCTCGGGCATGGAATCGACTATTCGGCGTCGCCCGCCATGCACAACGCGGCCTTTGCGGCACTGGACCTGGACGCGCGCTACGAGCTCCGGGACGTGCCGGCCGCAGCCCTCGCCGCTGAAGTCGAGGCGCTGCGAGCGAACGACCGCATCGGCGCGAATGTTACCCGGCCGCACAAGGTGTCGGTTTGCAACCTGGTCGATGAGCTTGGCCCAGAAGTCCGACGCCTTGGCGCGGCGAATGCGATCGTTCGCTACGGCGACCGCCTGGTGGCGCGCAACACGGATCTCGCCGCGCTCCGCGCCGAGCTGCCACCCGGCATCACCCGCGCGGTAGTGCTCGGCTCCGGCGGCGCTTCTCGGGCGGCGGTCGATGCCCTGAAGTCCGCGGGCTGCCACGCCGTCGTAGTGATCGATCGGGCGCGGTGGGCCAACATGCCCGGCGCACTCATGACGGCACAGCTGCTCGTGAACGCGACGCCAATCGGGACCGATTCGGAAGAGACGCCGGTGGCCGCCAATCTCCTGCGGACCGAGATGGCGGTGCTCGACCTGGTCTACCGGCCGAGCCCGAGCCGCCTCGTCCGGGAGGCCCGCGCCGCCGGAGCACCCGCTCATGGCGGTGCCGGTATGCTGCTGCGCCAGGCCGCCCTCAGCTTCACCCTGTGGATGGATCGCGAAGCTCCGCTCGACGTGATGCGCAGGGCACTGCGGGACGAGCTCGGTGACGGCGCAGATGTCTGAAACAGGTTCCGGCATCGTCCTGGTGGGCATGCCGGCCAGCGGCAAATCGACCGTCGGGCGCCTCGTGGCCGAGCGGCTGGGACGGCCCATCATCGACACCGATGAGTACCTGGCCCATCGGCTCGGAATGCCCGTGCCCGCGTACCTCGAGCAGCATGGAGAGTCAGCCTTCCGCGCCGAGGAGGCAGGGGCGGTCGTCGAGGCTTGCGCCGTGCCCGGCGCCGTGATCGCGACCGGGGGCGGAGCGGCTCTCGACCCGCTCAATCGATGGGCGCTGTGGCATCACGGCACGGTCGCCTGGCTGCACGTGACGCCGGACGAGCTCCTGCGACGGCTCAATGGGGATGCAATGCCGCGCCCGACACTTGAGCCGTACGGCATCGAGCGCCTGACCACGGTTCTTGCTGAACGCGCGCCCGTGTATCGGGCGGCCGACCTCCGCCTCGATTCGGCGCGGCCAGCGGAGTCCATCGCCGACGACCTCGTCGCCAACGTGAAGCCGATGCGCGGGCGGCGCCTGCTGGACGCCGAGGTCGAACGGCATCATCCGATCGGACCCCGCATGGCACGCATCGTCATGGGGGTCGACGTTTCCGGCGAGGCACCCACCGGCGTGTCCATCGTGGATCGGCGCCTGCTCGACGCGGCGCCGGGGTTCGTGCAGGCGTTGCGGTCGGGCACATGCCTGCCGGTTCGCGCGGGGGAGCGCTCGAAACGCCTGGGATCGCTGGAGATCATCCTCGAATGGCTGGCCGAGGGGCGAGTGGAGCGCGATACGCCGCTCATCGCCGTCGGCGGCGGCACCATCGGGGACCTGGCCGGAACCGCTGCGGCCCTGTATGCGAGGGGACTGCCGCTCGTCCACGTGCCCACGACGTGGGTGGCACAGGCGGATAGTGCATTCGGCGGGAAGGTGGCGGTCGACCTCAGCGGCGCCAAGAACGCTGTGGGCGCCTTCTGGCCACCGGTCGCAGTCATCTCCGACGTGGCCGCCCTGAGGACCCTGCCGCTCCGACTGCGGCGCGACGGGATAGCCGAGTCAATCAAGGCCGCGATCATCGGCGACGCGACGCTCTGGCGCCTGCTCGAGGATCGCGGGCGCCGAGCCCTGCGGACCGACGAGCCAGCGAGATACGCGATGCTGGAACGCAGTGCGCGCCTGAAACTGGCCGTGTGCGAGCGCGACCCGTTCGAGGCAGGCGAACGGAGGACGCTCAACCTGGGGCATACCGTCGGCCACGCGCTCGAGATCGAGAGCCGCTATCGGCTCCCGCACGGCGCGGCGGTCGCGCTCGGCATGCGCGCCGTCGCCGCCATCGCCTCCGGCCGTGGCGCGGATCCAGAGCTTGCGCCGCGGCTCGACGCCCTCCTCGATGGGCTCGGATTCGCACTGCGTCGCACGTTCGATCCGAATGCGGTGCGAACCGCCATGCTTGCCGACAAGAAGCGGCGCGGTGGACGACAGCGCTGGATCCTGCCCATGGAGATCGGCGCTGTCACCGAGGTGGACGACGTGACCGATGACGAGCTGGACGGCGCCCTTGGCGTCATCGGCGCATGACTACCTCCGTCGCCTACCAGGGCGAGCCGGGCGCCTTCGGCGAGGATGCTGTCCTGGGCTATTTCGGGGACGATGACGTCGAGCCGAGACCGATGGCCACCTTCTCCGCGGTCTGCGCGGCGGTCGAGGACGGATCCGCCGATGCCGGCGTCCTGCCTCTCGAGAACTCGCTGGCGGGCACCGTGGGGGATGCGCTCGACGCGCTGGCCGAAGGCTCGCTCAACGTCGTCGGCGAGCTCCTGCTGCCGATTCGCCACCAGCTGCTGGTGCTGCCGGGCACTGGAATCGAACGAGTCAGGCGGGTCAGCAGCCACTGGCAGGCCCTCGCGCAGTGCGAACGCTTCCTGTCAGGCCGAGGCTGGCAGATCGTGCCGGCCGCCGATACCGCCGGCGCCGCGCGCGAGCTGGCGTCCAGCGGCGACCTGAGTGCAGCCGCCATCGCCTCCCCTCGCGCGGCCGAGCGTTACGGCCTCGAGATCGCCGCGCCCGACATCGCAGACTCAGCGCACAACGTGACGCGCTTCGCCGTCCTCGCGCGCGACGCGGTTACCCGGTTCACGAGGTACGGGCCACTGGCTCCCGGGCCGGGCGGAGGGCGCGAGACGCTCATCACATTCGAGACCGGTCACCGGCCGGGCGACCTGTATCGGGCCCTCGGCGCGCTTGCTGCGGCCGGCGTCAACGTGAGCCGCATCGAGTCGCGGCCATCGGGCAGCGGGGCGTGGCGCTATCGGTTCCTGCTCCAGCTCACCGGCGATGCCGCGGTGGAGCCACTGGCCGGCGCACTCATCGCGCTTCGCGAGCACACCAGCTCCATGCGCGTGCTCGGCTCATTCGACACCGCCGGAGGACAATGAGACCGATGCGCATCCTCCTCCTCAACGGACCGAACCTCGGCACACTCGGCCGGCGTGAGCCAGAGATCTACGGCTCGATGACCCTGGCCGAGATCGTCGAGGCTGCCCGAGCTCACGCCCTCGAGCGCGGTTCCATCCTCGAGGCGTTCCAGTCGAACCACGAGGGAGCCATCATCGATCGGCTCGAACAGCTGGACTACGACGCGGTCGTGTGCAACTTCGGCGCGCTTTCGCACACGTCATATGCGCTCCATGACGCGCTGCTCGCGTGCGAACGGCCGGCGGTCGAGGTCCACATCAGCGACATCACCGCCCGTGAGTCCTGGCGTCGCGTATCCGTGACCGCGCCGGCCACCGGACACCAGGTCATCGGCCGAGGGTGGCGGGGCTATCTCGAGGCGATCGACTGGCTCCTCGACCGGTGAGGTGTCTCACCCGATTCGCAACTGAGTTGGTTACGAATGGCGTGCGAGCTGGCTGCGGCGATCCTCCCACTCCCCGGCCGCCACGAACGCAAGGCCACCCCCAAGCGCCGCCCAGCTCCAGGGCATATCGATGGCCGATGCGTACTGCCCCAGCAGCAGCGATGCGGCACCGAGGATGGCCAGCGCCGGGCCCGCCAGCCAGCCGGCCAGGCGGTATGCGCGCGGCCGCAATGCCGGCAGCAGCCCGACCAGCAGGATGCCGACGGCGTAGAACGATGTCTCGACCCAATGGAAGAAGGCCGCGTGCTCACTCGTGGAATCGGTTCGCTGGAGCTCCGCGTGACCGAGGGCGTAGAGCACCAGCGGTACGGCGGCGATAACCACCAGGCTGACCATGAGCCAGTTGGGCCGGCCATCCGGCAGCGCGCCGTCGCGATTTGGCGCGAGCGCCCACAGCACGCCGACCAGGATCGCGAAGGGCAGTGTGAACGGGTCGAGCGTGAGGCTGAGCGCCATCGTCGCCAGGCTGGCGATTGCCACCGCCCCGAGGATCACCAGCGCGCGTATGGACCGATCCGGCGCCCGAGCGACCTCGATCGCCGGTGGGGCCGACAGCACGATCAGGAGCGATGCCACCACCACGTTGTGAATGGCATGGATCTCCTGCGCCGGGCTGATGATCCCGAACACGATCGTGAACAGCCCGAATCCCAGCGCGGAGGCGGCCATGATCCAGGCGATCACCCGCATCACGGTCAACCTGTTCATGCCAGGGTCGAGATCCTCGGCGAGTGGGAGGCTTCGTAGGCTTGCAACTGAGGCTCGTGGGCCAGCAGGTAGCCCAGCTCATCGGTGCCGTCCAGGATCATGCGTCGGGCGAACGGATCGATGGTGAACGGGATGGCCGATCCATCCGGCAGGCGAAGCTCGCTGGCCTCCAGGTCGACGGTCAGCTCTGCTTCAGGCGCGGTCTCGAGGATGGCACCGATGCGCCCCAGCTCCTCCGGCGGCACGGCCACGGGTAGCAGCCCGTTCTTCAGCGCGTTGCTGGTGAAGATATCGGCGAAACTGCTGCTGATGACGGCCCGAATGCCCCACGCGGTAAGCGCCCACGGCGCGTGCTCCCGGGACGATCCGCATCCGAAATTGTCACCCGCTACCAGGATCCTGCGACCGGCCATCTCCGCACGATTGAGCACGAACTCGGGGTTCGGCGAGCCGTCGGGGAGGTACCGCCAGTCGAAAAAGAGCTGGTCGCCAAGTCCGGCGCGGTTGACCGTCTTCAGGAAGCGAGCCGGGATGACCTGATCGGTGTCGATGTCGTTGCGCGGCATGGGCACCACGGCTGACGTCACCGAGGAGAAGGGCTCGGTCACAGGAGAGCTCGCGGATCTGACAGCCGCCCGGTCACGGCGGATGCGACGGCCGTCAGCGGTGACGCCAGGAACGTGCGCCCGCCCTTGCCCTGGCGACCCTCGAAGTTGCGATTGCTCGTGCTGACGGCGTATTGCCCGGGCGACAGCTGATCGCCGTTCATGGCGATGCACATGCTGCAGCCCGCCTCGCGCCACTCAGCGCCCGCCTCGCGGAAGATGGATGCCAGCCCCTCCTCCTCGGCCTGCCGCTTCACCTCGGTCGAGCCCGGGACCACCATCACCCGCACCCCATCGGCGACGCGGCGGCCACGCAGCATTCGGGCCGCCTCGCGCAGGTCGCTGATCCTGCTGTTCGTGCAGGAACCGATAAAGACGACATCGATCGGCTTGCCCAGGATCGCCTCGCCGGGATTGAGAGCCATGTAGGTCAGTGCGGCGCGCAAGGAGTCGCGCTGGGTCGCATCGGTCAGGGCGTCCGGGTCAGGGATGCGGTCGGTGATCGAGAAACCCATGCCGGGATTCGTGCCGTAGGTCACCATCGGCGTCAGCTCGCCGGCTTCGAAGCTGATGCTGCGGTCGTGCTCGGCACCATCGTCAGTCGACAGGCTGCGCCATCGGTCCAAGGCGGCATCCCAGGCGGAGCCGCTCGGTGCATGTCGCCGGCCGTGGACGTACTCGAAGGTCGTCTCGTCCGGAGCGACCAGTCCGGCGCGCGCGCCGCCCTCGATGCTCATGTTGCAGATCGTCATGCGGCCCTCCATCCCGAGCCCGCGGATGGCTGAGCCGCCGTACTCGAAGACATGACCCGTTCCACCGCCCACCCCGATCCGACTGAGCAGGCTGAGGATGATGTCCTTTGCCGTCACGCCGGGGTGAAGCTTCCCGTCCACGCGAACCTCGAACGTCTTCGGGCGGCGCTGGAGGAGCGTCTGGGTGGCGAGGACGTGCTCGACCTCGGTCGTGCCGATGCCGAACGCGAGCGCCCCGAACGCGCCGTGTGTGGCCGTATGCGAGTCGCCGCACACGATCGTCATGCCCGGCTGCGTCAGGCCCAGCTCGGGACCGATGACATGCACGATCCCCTGGTGGGGCGAGCCGATCCCATGCAGCGGGATGTCGAACTCCGCGCAGTTCTGCTCCAGGCGACTGACCTGGGTCGCGGCGATCTCGTCCACGATCGGCAGGCTGCGGTCGGTGGTCGGGATGGAGTGGTCGACCGTGGCCAGCGTCTGTCCGGGGCGTCTCACGCGAAGGCCGCGCGCCCGAAGCCCGTCGAATGCCTGCGGGCTCGTCACCTCGTGCACGAGATGCAGATCCACCCCCAGGATGTCGGGCGCGCCATCGGTGCCGGGCGCGACAAGGTGGTCGTCCCAGATCTTGTCGACGGTCGTGCGTGGGCGTGCGGAGTCGGGGTTCGTGTCGTTCATCGGTGGCTCGACCGTAGCCGATCCGTCAAGAGGGCATTTCTTCAGCCCAGTTTGATCTGCAGTTTGTGGGTCTACCAGCGGTACGTCGTGAGCGTGCTGGACGAGTCGCCTAGACTCCGGCCAATGACCCATGCCACTCGCCCCTACGACCCGCGCGAGCACAGCCGCGTCCTGCTCGACGGTCCCGACCGCGCCGCGGCGCGCGCGATGCTCAAGGCCATCGGTTTTACCGATGATGATCTGTCGAAGCCGATCATCGGCGTTGCGACGACCTGGATCGAGACGATGCCCTGCAACTACAACCAGCGCGACCTTGCGGTCCACGTCAAGGAGGGCATTCGAGCGGCCGGCGGCACGCCGATGGAGTTCAACACGATCGCCGTCAGCGACGGCGTTTCGATGGGGACGGAAGGGATGAAGGCGTCCCTGATCAGTCGTGAGGTCATCGCCGATTCGATCGAGCTTGTCGCGCGCGGTCACCTGTTCGACGGCCTCGTCTGCCTGGTCGGCTGCGACAAGACCATCCCGGCCGCCGCCATGGCGCTCGCACGCCTGGACCTGCCCGGCCTCGTCCTCTACAACGGCACCATCAACCCCGGCACCATCCGCGGGAAGCGCGACGCGACCGTGGTAACCGTGTTCGAGGCCATCGGCGCCTATCGGGCCGGGAAGATCTCACTCGAGGAGCTGCGCGAGATCGAGGACCTCGCGTGCCCGGGCCCCGGTGCATGCGGTGGCCAGTTCACGGCCAACACGATGAGCACGGCCCTGGAATTCCTCGGCATCTCGCCGGGTGGACTGAACGGCATTCCAGCCACCGATCCGGCCAAGGAGGAGGCGGCGCGACGAGCCGGCGAGCTCGTGATGGACCTCGTCAACGCCGGCATCCGGCCGTCGCAGATCATGACGCGAGCGGCAATCGACAACGCCATCGCCTCGGTGGCCGCGACGGGAGGCTCGACCAACGGCGTGTTGCATCTACTGGCGATCGCACACGAGCTCGCCATCCCGCTCGAGCTGGATGACTTCGACCGCATCGCGGAGCGGACGCCGATCGTGGCCAACATGATGCCGGGCGGCCGGTACACGGCCCTCGACATCCACGAGGCCGGGGGGATCGGGCTGGTGGCGCGCGAGCTCATTCGGGGCGGGCGCGTGGATGGCTCGACGCGCAATGTCGACGGGCGCACGCTCTCCGAAGTCGCCGATGCGGCCGTCGAGACGGCCGGCCAGGAAGTGGTCGTTTCGATTGAGCACCCGATTAAACCGACAGGCGGGTT
>JALZJE010000256.1 GCA_030859955.1 Chloroflexota bacterium
ATACTGACCGCCGCGGGCGTGCTTCGCCATTGGAACCCGCCCATCGTCAGTTCCGAAATGACGCTCGCGCCCCAACCACCCGCATGTCCTTGCTCCTCCACAATGAGTATCCGACCAGTGCGCTCTAGGCTCCGCCGGATGCTTTCGAGATCGATCGGCTTCAGCCACCGCAGATCTATTACCTCGGCCTCGATGCCTTCCTTCGCCAGGAGCTCCGCGGCGGCTAGGGATCGGTCCACCATGAGAAGCGTTGCGACGACGGTCACATCACCCCCAGCGCGAACCACTTGGGCTCCTTGGATCGCGGCGGAGTCCACGTCTCCGCGCTGGACTTGACCCTTTCGCGTGTACATACCCTTGTGCTCGAAGAATAGGACCGGATCATCGAGCGCAATTGCCGTCCGCAGCAGCTGGTATGCGGAGTTCGGGGATCCCGCGGCTGCGATCCTTAGCCCCGCGACATGGAGGAACCACGACTCGCCGGTCGCCGAGTGCTGCGTGCCGAATCGGCCCCCGGCTCCTCCGATGGCGCGAACCGTGAGCGGCACTCGACACTGGCCGCCGGACATGAAGCGAAACTTCGGCACTTCATTGACGATCGCGTCCCCTGCGGTCGGCAGAAAGTCGCTGAACATGATCTCGACCACAGGACGCAGTCCGGTTACGGCCATACCAAGGGCCACGCCCATAAATCCATTTTCGCAGATCGGCGTGTCGATCACGCGGCTGGGACCAAATCTGGCGAATAGGCCATCTGTGGTCTTGAATACTCCGCCAGCTTCTGCGACATCCTCGCCCAACAGCAAAACGCTCGGATCGGCGGCCATTGAGTCTTCCAGTGCCGCTCGGATCGCCTCGCGATAGGTCAGTTCCATCTGATCTCGCGAGATGCTCTCGGTTGACGCGGCATTTCCACCAACATCACTGCGTGTAGACACTTGCCCTCGCCTCTTCCATCGTCGGAGGTGATTGTTGCTGTGCTCGCGCTGCCGCTGCGTCCACCCGGACTTGTACCTCTACACGGAGCGCAGCCTGTTCATCTTCGGACAGCAAATCTTCGCGCGCCAAGTGGCCTCCGAGCAACTCGATGGGATCGCGACCCTTCCACGCTTCGAGTTCCCCAGCAGGCCGATAACGAGCGGGGTCTGAGCGCGAATGGCCACGATAGCGATATGTCTTGGCCTCAATCAGAGTCGGACCGCCACCCGCACGAGCACGCGCCACCGCGGCCACGGTTGATTGGTACACCGCATCAACCTCCTGGCCGTCAGTAATCACGCCAGGCATGCCATAGCTTGCAGCCCGATCCGCCAGGTCCGCGATCGGCGTCGTCTGGCGGTAAGGCGTAAATTCTCCGTAGAGGTTGTTTTCTAAGACGAACACGATGGGCGCATTCCATACCGCTGCCATGTTTAGAGACTCGTGAAATGTGCCGATGTTCGCCGCACCCTCACCGAAGAAAGCCAAGGCAACACGGGGCTCGGATTGCAATTTCGCCGACAGTGCCGCGCCTACCGCCACGGGCAGACCAGCACCGACGATGGCGAATGAGCCGATCAGTCCCCGCCCAAAATCGGTCAGGTGCATCGAACCGCCCAGGCCGCGACAGCAGCCGCCTGCTCGCCCCATCAACTCCGCGAAGGCCGACTCCATCTCCAGACCTCGGGCCAGGGCTTGCCCGTGGCCGCGATAGGTGATCGTGAGATAGTCATGGTCCGCCATTGCCGCTACGGCGCCCACTGAGACCGCCTCTTGGCCTATGCAAACGTGGGTGGAACCCTCGACCAGGCCCTGAAGGTATAGCTCCATGACCTTCTCTTCGAAGAGCCTGATTTCGACCATCTGCCGATACCAGGCGCGTCGAAGCTCACCCGACGTATCGAGGCTTCCGTCCCCACCCTTGACGCTCCTCGCTCGCCCGCCGTCTGCGCCCCTCGTCACCGGTACCCTCCTTCGCTCATCGCTTCGCCAGCCGCATTGATCTCTGATCCACCCGCCGCTAGCAGCGTCACCGCTTCTTCGGTCGCCTCATCGCGATCAAGGTGGCCGACTAATCGCCCTCGATGCATCACGTACATGCGGTCGCACAGCGACAGCATGTCCGCCAATTCCGAGTCGACCAACAGGACGGCAGCGCCGCCCTTAGCTGCCTCCAGAATCAGCTGCCGAATCTCCTCCTTCGCTCCTACGTCCACGCCGCGCGTGGGCTCAAGCGCAATGAGTAGCGAAGGGGTGCGCGCCAAACTCCGGCCCAGAACAACCTTCTGTTGGTTGCCGCCACTGAGACTCAAGATTGGTGCCTCCGGAACTGGCGGTGTCACCTGAAAGCGCTGGAGAACGCCTCGGCTCCAAGCACGGAGGCGCCGGCTCTCGATCAGCCCCCATCTCGTCGCAACGCTCAGGTTACCTAGGGCCAGATTCCGATTGAGATCCCATACCGCGACGATGCCCTGACCTCGCCGGTCCTGCGGAAGGTAGGAGACCCCGAGGCGCCTGGCCGCCAAGGTCGACATGCGCCGAATCCTTCGGCCCCGAATCGAGATGTCGCCGCTATCGAGGGGCTCCAGACCAAATACTGCGTCGGCGAATTCGTGGCGCCCAGCGCCACGAAGCCCAGCAATCCCTACGATCTCCCCCACCAAGACGCGAATGGAGATGTCATCGAACTTTCCGCGAGCCGAGGCGTGACGTAATTCCAAGGCGACTTCGTTCTCGCCGGCCGGTTGGAGTCGCTTCGAGATCGCGCGTTGGCGAGTCGCTCCGTCCCGCCGGCCAACCATGAGCCCGGCCAACTGCTCGTTGGTCGCTCCGTAACCTGGAACGGTTGTTACAACCCGACCATCGCGCATCACGGTGATGCGATCAGCCAGGTGGATGACCTCGGAGAGTCGGTGCGAGACGAAGATGACTCCTACCCTGACATCCTGAAGCCGCCGGATAATCGCTTCCAGCACCTGGAAGTCCTCAACGCTCAGACTCGACGTCGGCTCATCGAGGACGAGTACGCGCACCTGCCCGCGCAGCGCTCGAGCCAGCTCGATGAGCTGACGCTCAGCCATACGAAGCCGATCCACTCGGACGTCGGGATCGACCGCGGCGCCCAACTCCGCCATGAGGCGAGTGGTCTCGATTCGCATCGTCCGGCGTTGCAGCACGCCGAGCCGCGCCGGTGGTTCACCGAGGAAGATGTTTTCCGCGACGGTGAGGTTGGGGCACAAGCTGAGTTCCTGATAGACGACGGCGACACCCAATCGGCGTGCCGCCGCAGGAGTAAGCGCTGCCTTTTCCACCCCGTCGATCACAATGCGACCGCTGTCTGGAGTCACGGAGCCGGCCAGCATGCTGATCAGCGTCGACTTCCCCGCTCCATTTTCGCCCACGAGTCCGAGGACTTCCCCAGCACGGACCTCGATCGAGACATCATCAACGGCGGTAATCGCGCCGAAAGCCTTGGTGAGCCCGACCGCCTGGAGCAGCGGGGCGCTGGCGGCCGCCACTACCGCGCCTGCCGCAGTGTGAACCATCGGTCGATTCCGATTGCGATGATGATAATGGCGCCGATGGCGATGGTCTGAGCGAAGGCACTGATGCCGAGGAGAATGAAGCCGTTGCGCGCCACGCTCAGGAACAGCGCCCCGAGCATCGTACCCACCATCGAACCTCGCCCGCCGGACAGGCTGCTTCCCCCGATCACTGAGGCGGCGAATACATCGAACTCTAAACCGGCGCCGGTCAGCGGGTTCATCGTACCCACGAAACTTAGCGCCAAGACGCCCGTGAATGCTGCCAAGGCCCCGCTAATCGCGAATGCGGCGAGCACGATCAATGGGACGGAGATACCCACGTTCCGCGCCGCATAGGGGTTACCGCCCACAGCGTAGAGGTTGAAGCCGAGTCGAGTCGTGCGAAGCATCCAGCCGAGTACCACCACCAGCGTCAGGAAGAAGATGAACTCCATGTTGATCCCCCCGACGACCCGATCGGCCAAGAACTCGATGGGTGCGAGCTGCCCCTCCGACAAGTCGTGGCCGGATAGCGTCACGGTGCCACCGCCGGTGGCCCACAGCGCAAGGCCACGCACGATGTTGAGGGTCGCCAGAGTGACCATGAACGAGTTCAGGCCCAGAAAGCCCGTGAGCGCCCCATTCACGCTTCCAATCCCCGCCCCCACAAAAATGGCGGCGGCGATGGCCAAGAACGGCGATCCAGTGGCGACAAGCACGATACTCGCCGTGATCCCGCCGGCAGCGTAGATCGCTCCCACCGACAGATCCACGTTCGCGGTGACCAGCACAATCGTCATGCCCAGGGCGAGGATGCCGATCTCAGAGGCGTTCTTACCAACGGTCAGCATGTTTCCGACGGTCAAGAAGAACGGTGAGGCGAGCGTGAGGGCCAGCGCGGTGGCGACTAGAGCGATGGCCAGCCCTGCCTCACGGGCCTGCAACTGGCGGCGTCCAAACGCGCCGAGCGGTCGGGTTATGTGGCTGACGGCCGCCGAAAGTGTCGGCGCCGATCGTTCACCCCCGCTCGGCGGCTCCGACGATTCGCTGCGGTCTTCTGACCTCATGGGTTCCAACTTTCTCGATCGCGCTGCCGAAGCTGCCGACTCAGAGCACTCGCGCCGCGAATCGCCCGACCTGAGCGAATCGCGGCGGCGTCCATTTACCCGTGCACTATCCGCAACCCTGCCCGCCACACTCGGTGTCGAGCATCTCTTGCGCCTGCTCCGCGGAGTCCACCACTGGGTAACCGGTATCGCAGACGACGCCACAGGGTGCCTCGCCAGTGATGAGGAATGCCTGCAACCACTCCACCGATTGATAACCTTGATCGTACGGATTCTGCCCGATCAGGCCATCGATTTCACCGCTGGCCACCAACTCGAGCTCGGGCGGCAGGTGGTTGTGGCCGATCACAACGTAGTCGTCTGGATCCGCGTTTTCCCGGACCCACGTTCCGGCCGCCAGGACCTGCTCGTCGGCCACGTAGATGCCAACTACATCCTCTTGGCCTCGGACGGCTGCATCGACAGCTCCGACGGCAGCCGACGGATCGTTCCCTATAGTGACCGGCTCGGCAAACTCAATATCTGGTAGAGCTGCCGATACGGCGTCAATGAAGCCTGGGAAGCGCAATTCGCTCGAGTACGCTGCCGCAGCGTCAACCGCGAACATCGCTACCGTCCCCTCGGTAATACCCTGCTCTTCGAGCTTCGCGACGAGCAGATTTCCCGCTTCCTCGCCTGCCTTGCGGTTGTCTTGGCCAACATAGACCAGACGCTTCGCCCCTTCGGCCATCTCCGTGTTGTAGACGACGACGGGGATACCGTCCTCGACGAGTCGATCGACAATTCCCTGGAGTTCCGCGGCGTTCTGCGGGATTACAGCGATACCGTCAGGGTTGCGCGATAGGTATGACTCGATATCAGCAATCATTTGCGGCTGGTCCGGATCGGCGGGACCCAAGAGCTGGCTGGTTGTCCCGAACTCCTCAGCAGCGTCCTCGACCCCCTGCCGAATCGGATTGAAGAAGATGTTCCCGGTTACCCAACTAAATACGGGGATGTCCAAGGGTTCGCCGTTCGCGATTTTGTCCTGTACCCGCGCCTGAATTTCGGGATCCAGGGTGAAGGTCCCCCAATCTGACTCGTAGGTATACGCCTCCTGCGAGCCCTGCTCCGACGCAGTAGGACTGCCCGTTTGGGTGGTCCCCTGCGGCGCTCCACCGCAAGATACGAGCACGAGCATGATCGCCAATAACGGCGCTGCCCGGCGCCAAATCATCATGGGACCGCCTCCTCTGCAAGCATGGTTGAGCGTTGTGGTCTGACCAGTATAACCACGAGGCCACCCGCCGGCAATATGTGCGCTACGGACTGGATACTGAGCGACCCGATGGCGCCGATTAACGTGCTAGGTATCCGAACAATCGAAATGCTGTCCCAGCCACCCGCGCGGTGACATGCCAGGCTCAGCGGTGACGGCGGCCCTCCGGTGCCCGATCCACGTACGGCATCAATCGGACGAGCAGCTCGTGCATTGCCAGGCTGTCACCGCGCTGGGCGGCGAAAAAAATGACCTACTGGATCGTGGCGATCACAGCCGTCAAATGGGTTGTTCCATCATCGAGAACTCGATCTGCGTGCACGACTTCAGGACAGTCTTCATGGACCGAGCGCCCACAGCCATCCATGACCCGAACATGGGCACCCGGCGATCGATCGCCGAACGTCGTGGCGAGGTCGGCCGACAGAATTAGTCTTGGGCGCCGATCCCGAGCTGGCGGCCACGCGCGCGATGGCACCGTAGCGTTCACCGGTTTCGGCCACCATCCGGGCGGCGCGTTCGACCATGTTGGGCGGGTACTTGCGGAGCCGCGGATGGTGGGTTAGGCCGCCTCGTCTTGAGCAAGCCAACGCAGTAGCGAGTCCCAGAGCCGCGGATACGCCTCCCATGCGACGAACTCCGGCGGAGCCCAATGGGGCGCAAGATCCGGCGTGAAGGCTGCGCTGCGGCCCGAGCCAAAGGTTGCGACGGCGAGGATGGGATCATCTCCACGACCCACCAACACGAGACTGTCGTCGCGAGCGACGACCTGGTTGTAGCCCAGTAACCGCGGCCAGTGCCCCGGGACCCCTGCGAGGGCAGGGTGATCAGCGTCCCGTACTGAGGCGGTAAATCCCTCCGGCACCTCGATGCGATCATCGTGGTCCTTCACCGATACGGGCAACACGTCGGCCAAAGGCGAGCTGCCGTAGCGAGCCTTGCCGTCGATGCCGGCGAACGACATATAGCCACCCACCATAAGCAGCCCGCCACCGCCCAGCACATAGGAGCGCAGCGCCTCAAGTCGGTTCGGTACGATCGCCGATTCATTGAATGTCTTCTTGGTGAGCAAGAAGGTGTTCGCGCCGACATCGCTGAGAATGATCGCGTCAACGCCGGTGAACTCGCCAGCATCAGCAGGAAATTCCGCGTCCACTCGGTGTGCCGGGATGTAGCGCACCCCATGTCCAAGACGCTCGAGTCCAGCGATGAACTCCGTCGCACCCTCGGTGTAATCAGCCGTCTGAAAAGTGTCGAAGCCCTTCTGGTGGATGCTGTAGGTGAACCACGACTCACCCACCAGCATGATGTTCAGTGGACGGTTCATCGGTGCTCCTTAGCCGATCGTGCCGCTTGGGAATTCCTGGAGGAACTGCCAGTCATGCTCGGGAACGATGACGTCGGCCTCGATCCGCAGCCGGTCGTAGCCACGCATCAGGTCGGGCAGGTCCCAGAACGAGCCCATCGGCCAGTTCAGCTCGAGGTTCTTGTAGTTGTACATGACGTCGCTGGTCAGGCAGACGCGACCTAACCCGGTATCGATGATGACGACCATGCATCCGGGCGTATGGCCACCGATCTTGACCAGGCGCACCGCGGAGTCGATTCGACTATCTCCGTCGATCAGCACCAAGCGGTCAAGAACGCCCGTCATCTTGTATGCGTATTCGGGGTAGTAGAACATCGAAAAGGGCGGAGGTCGCAGCGCCTGGGGCAACTCGTCACGCTGTGTGATGAACGTGGCGTTGGGGAAGAGCTCGTTATTGCCGATGTGGTCGAAGTGGAGATGGGTCAGGACGATGACCTCGACGTCCGCTGGCGTCACCCCGTGCTTTGCAAGGCCGGCCACCAAGTCCTGATCGGCGGAGCGCGAAGCGACGAAGTCGACCCCATAGCGGTGCTGCATGTTCGATATCTCGTCGATGTCGCCCAGACCGGTATCGATGAGAATGACCCGATCGGTGCCCTCGAGCAGCCAGACTGGCACCGGGACCATGACGCCTTCTGTGACCGTTCCATCCCGTCGACGAATGTCGGTCCTGTACCCAAACGGAAGAATTTGGTCCCGGCTGAGTTCGGGCGTTGTGCCCCCGTTGAGAAGGCTCACACTGAGCGAGCTCTCAAGCTCGCCGGTGACGATGTGGTGGATCTTGACTGGCACGGTTTGCGGCAACCTCCTTGTCGGGCGGCGATGCGCGAGGGGTGCGGCGCCCGAGCGCACCGCTCCCCTCGCAGAGGACCTAAGCCCTAGGACCCCGTCTCGTCGGCGCCGTAGCGCTCGATGTACTTCTCTTGGATTTGCTCGCCCCAAAAGTGATCCGCTGCATCGACCGGTGCCGGGATTTGTTCGGTCTCGTCAAACAGGAAGGTGTTGTCGCCGTCCCAGGTTGCCTTCCAATAGGCGATCCCATCCTCGCTCAGGATCAGCTCGTCCACTTCGGCTGCGTTTCCCGCATAGAGCTCGAAGTTCTGCCAGAAGTTTTCGAAGTCCTCGACGGTAAGCTCGGCTCCGGTGCGCTCATTGATCTCGGTGGTGATGATCTCGCCACAGTCGGCGGTATTCTCGTCGCAGTAGCGCACGATGCGGAACATCACATTCATCAGACGCAGCATCGCGTCCTCATTCGCTTCGGCGAACGTGGTGGTGGTCACGAAGCCATTGATCGGGGGCGGCGCGAGGTCGGGTCCGGAAGCAATGACCAGCATGCCCTCATCGGTGGCGCGCTGGCGCTGGGGAATCCCTCCAAGGTACGCATCGCCGGTGCCAGACAGGAATGCAGCAAGCCCCTGGTCCGGATCAAGATCGACCAGGTCGACATCGTCTTCGGACAGGCTGACCGATTCGAGAGCGGCGCGCACCTGCTTACCCATGTCAGTCGCCAGAGTGGTGACAATGGTGCGTCCTTTGAGCTGTTCGAAGGCGGCGGTACGCGCATCCTCGTGGGACATTCCTTCCGACTCAAACTCCTCCAACGTCTTGAGCCCCGCATCAGGACGACCCATCAGCGCCGAGCCCTGCGTAAACGGGTTCCAGCCATACCAGTAGATGACCTCCGGAGCGCGGTTCGCGACCGATACCACGCCGGTAGTGTTGTTAATGGCCACGTCCACCGCGTTCGAAGCCACCGAGGTCATCACCGCGTCCCAGCTGAGCGTCGTGAGTTCGACTTCCAGATTCGCTTCCTCGAACCATCCCTTCTGCTGTCCGATCACCGGCAGCATGGTGTCCTGGAACGGCGAGATGCCCAAATTGATAGCTACCGTCTCGCCTTCATCGCTCGGAGCGGCGCTGCCGGCTCCGCCGGGAGTGCCACTCGACGTCGTACCCGGAGACCCGCAGGCCGCGAGTACCAGCGCCACGACGACACCCGGTGCGACCGCCTTCTTCGACCACCGATTCATGTTTCCAATCCTTTCTCCATTTGGTTTCCAGGGACTAGTCAGTTGAGCGCTCGGCCCAAGAGGTGAGACGGAGGCTGAACCAGCGAATGACGCGTTCCAAGAAGAACGCTTCGAGTCCGATCACGATCGTTCCGAGCAGGACAACCGGCGTGTTCAGCGTTCGACTGGCGAGCATGATCAAGGTGCCGATGCCGTTCTTGGCGCCCAGGAATTCGGCGGCCACCACGATGGCGAACGCCAACGCGGCACCGATGCGCAGACCCCCGACCAACTGCGGCCCGATGGCCGGCAGGATAATGGTCCGATACACCTGATTCTGAGTGGCGCCCAGCGAACGGGCTGCCCTCAAGTAGACGGGGGCGACGTTGTCGGCTGCGACGATGGTGTTGATGGCCATCACCATGAAGCAGCCGAGTGCCGCCAGAAAAATCTTGCCGCTGTCACCGATCCCGAACCACAGGATCACGAATGGGATGAGGGCGACGGGAGGCACCGGCCGCAGGGCTTCAACGATGGGCGTCAGAATGAAGTACGCGATCCGACTACGTACCATTACCAGCCCGGCCAGGACGCCCAGCGCTGAGCCCAACATCCAGCTCACCACCACGCGCATCAGGGTTGCCATGCCGTCTGCAAGCAGACTCGGTCCCAGTCTGATAAGGCTGTTGATCACCTCCACTGGCGCCGGGAAGTAGAGGGGTTTGACGATCGACAGCCCCGAGGTGAGCAGCCACCAGATGCCGCCCACGACCAGGAGCGTCCCGAGGCTTGCCAGCGGCCAGAGGCGCTGCCAATCGAATCGTCGGTCGCCATCGTCCGCGACGGTTTCCGCAGGGATGTGAGAGTCCTCAACACCGCTCATGCGGCTTCCCGCTCGATGAGAAGGCCTGCGATCTCGAGCCGCAAACGCTGGAATGCGGGTTCTGCGCGCAATTCGATCGAGCGCGGCCGGGAAAATGTCACGGGAATGTCGGCTGCAACGCGTCCAGGTCGAGGGGTCATGACCACGACCCGATCGCTGACGAAGATCGCCTCTTCGATGTCATGCGTAATGAAGACGATCGTCTTCGGTTCTTCGGCGGCGATGCGCAGGAGTGCCTGCTGCATGGCTTCCTTGGTGAACACGTCGAGGGCACCGAAGGGCTCATCGAGGAGCAGCACGTCCGGGTCATTCACATATGCGCGGGCCAAATCGACTCGCTTACGCATGCCTCCAGAAAGCTGCTTCGGATAGGCATCGGCGAACTCATTCAGCCCGACCAAAGCCATGAAGCGATCTACACGTCCCTGCCACTGGGTTCGTGGAAGACCCCGGACGCGCGGGCCATAGCTCAGGTTGTCCCGCACTGTCAGCCACGGGAAAACGGCGTCAGCCTGGAAGACGACCGCGCGGTCCGCCCCTGGACGTTCAACCGGTCGGCCGCCGACCAGCGCGCGACCCTGGGTGGGTTGCGTGAAGCCCGCAATGAGATTTAGCAGCGTGGTCTTGCCGCAGCCGGATGGTCCGACAATCGACACTATCTGAAGAGGCGCAACGTCCAGCGACGTGCGTTCCAACGCAACGACTTGGGTGCCGCGCGCGGCAAAACGCTTGGCAACATCCACCACGGAGATGGCCGGGGTGGTCACGCCGGCACTCGCGCGGGCACGCCCGTGGTTTCGCGCTCGATGAGCTGGACCTCGAGCTCGAGGCGGGTAATGGGACGCATGTCACCACGCCGGAGGCCGCTGATCAGCTGTTGAGCCGCCGCATGCCCGATCCCATATACCGGCTGTCGCACGCTGGTCAGTGCAGGGCGAACGAGCGATGCCAGAGCGATATCGTCGTAGCCGACAATCGACATGTCGCGCGGTACGCTCAACCCGGCCGCTGCCAAGGACCTGAGGGCTCCAAGCGCCATGAGATCATTGCCCGCAAAAATGGCGGTGAACCACCTGCCTCCCTCCGCCAACTCTTCTTGTACCGCACGGGCGCCGCTTCCTTCGCGATAGTCACCCAGACGTAGCTCGATTCGGCCATCGGCGAATCCGCGGCGAAATCCCTCCAGGCGCCGGTGAGACGTGGCCAATGCGATGGGGCCGCTGATATACAGCGCCGCGCGATGTCCGAGTTCGCGTAGGTGTTCTCCGACGAGTTCCCCACCGCGCCTGTTATCAGACACCACCGTCGTGGCTCGGACGTCCACCAGCTCCTCGTCGGCGATGGCCATGGGAAAGGCGCGGGCCATCCGAGCCAAACGTCCACCACTGGGCGGCGCGCCAGCGGCGTAGATCATGCCGTCGATGGCCCCTCCGCGAAGCACGTCGAGGTAGCGAGCTTCCCGCTTTCGATCGAACTGGGTGCTGCAGATGACCACGCCGAAGCCAAACTCTTCCGCAGCATCTTCAACCCCTTTCGCGAGCTCTGCGAAATAGGGATTGGAGATGTCAGGAATCAGCAGGCCGATGATCCGCGTCGATCCCGAACGCAGGCTCTTCGCCGCGTGATTGGGAACATATCCGAGCTGCTTCATCGTCCGTTGAACGCGTGCTGCGGTCGCGGCGCTGACCGGTCGGTTGCCACTCACCACATGGGACACAGTGGTGACGCTGACGTTCGCGGCAGCCGCCACCTCGGCTATCGAAACCGATTTGCGAATCGATGAGTTCTGACGAGCGACGCTCAAAGGCTCAGCTACCAAAACGATTTGGTATGAGAGTAGTCCTGTTGTCAATGGGGTAGCCGTTGAAGCCCGCTCAGGTTCCCCCTTCTGCCGCCTCGGCCAGCTCATTGGCCATCCTTGGCGGCGGTGACATCGCGCAGGTGGCGTCTCTGCTCGGCGCCCGCTGCACGAGACCGATCAGGATGTGCGACTTGCCGGTGCCACTGTCGCCCAGCAACAGGACCGGCTGGTCGGCATCGATCCAGGCGCCGCGCAGCTCACCGACAGCTCTGGATACCTATCTGGAGGGTGACGATGCCGACCACTTGAGACCGTCGAACTCTTTGACCAGGATTGCCACGATCGAGTCGACCATGAGCGTCGTCAGTGACGCGCCGATCGCCGCGCTCGAGCCCTCCGCCGAGGCCAACACCCCGCTTTCGGGCACCATGCCGGCCGGCTCGGGCAGGACGGTGTACGTCGGAAGCAGCATTCGCTTCGGCGCAGGAATTCGGTCTGCCTCCACCCGATCCGGGTCAAGGTGCATCATGAGCGACGTCTCGACGACACCCGCGTGCTCGGCCTCCCACCCCGGGAAACCTCCGCTGAAGACATCGTCCAGCTGAGCGGGCGTCAGCTGCTCCCACCAGTTCACGTGGAGCACCTTGGCCTCCGCAGGCGGTCCGCTGTCACGGAGGCCGAGGTCGATTCCTTCAATCGCGAAGTACGTGTTCTCGTAGTTTCCGTTGAGGAGGACAATCGACCGGACTCCTTGACGGGCCAGGTCGCGGACGATGTCGCGGACACAGGCGCTGAAGGTGGCCCCATCGAAGCTGGTCGTCCCTGGAAACGAGATCCCACCCCCCGTGTTCGGCTGGGACTTGTAGCCATAGGCGAAGCTGGGAGCGACGATGGCCGGCAGGCGGTCGGCAATAGCGAGACAGAGAGCCGTCGGAATCACGGTGTCGGTGTCGAGCGGCAGCTGCGGCCCATGCTGCTCCACGGCACCGAGCGGCAGGAGCACGACGGAGGATGCCGCGCGGTCGCGGAACTCTTCCCACGTGAGGTCGGCCATCCGCCGTTGATCACGCATGATCTGCGGCCAGCTGGCTGGTTAGGCTGGCGAGGTCGTAGTAGTAGACCTCGCGGACGACGCTGTCGTGGGCCGGCGTCAACGTATAGAAGGCACTCGCATGCCAACGCACGACCCGATTCGTGGGCGGGTAGCCCATGAAGGTCCCCAGGTGTGTGCCGGAAAGCACCAGTTCCGCCGCGATTCGGTCGCCTTCTTCGACGAATTCCCACGTCTCGGGCCGAAAGTCGGGCATGCCCACGAACGTCTCGTCCATGTAGGCCCGAAACGCGGCGCGCCCCTCCGCTGATTCAGCCATTGCCATGTCGATGAACACGCAGTCCTCGGAGAACAGCTCGACAAGCGCGTCGATGTCCCGCGTTCGAACGGTCTCGTACACCTGGCCGATGAATTCCTTCGCGCCTTGCAACGGGTTAATCCTCGCTTCCGACCATCACAGTCCATACCACGATGTGGCACCCCCGTCGGCGACCATTACCGAGCCCGACATATAGGACGCACTTTCCGACGCCAGGAATAGCGCCGCGCGCGCGATCTCGTCCGGTCTGCCCAGGCGACCCAGAGGGATCGGTCCGAGCTGATTCGCCTCGAGGGTTGCAGGGTCTACCGCGCTGTCGAGCCACTCGCGCAACATCGGCGTATCGATCGGCCCAGGACAGAGAGCGTTGACGCGAATGCCGTCCTGCGCGGCGTCCAGGCTGATGGCGCGCATCATGTTGATGAGCCCGCCCTTTGCGGCGCAGTACGCGACCGTCTCTCGAGCCCCTACCAGGCCAAGCTCCGATGCCACGACTACCATGGACCCGCCGCCCGCGCGGAGCAGCGCGGGGAGTCCGTACTTGGCCAGATAGAACGGCCCAGCGAGATTCGTGTCAATGACCTGCTGCCAAAGCTCCAGCGAGGTGCCCGGTGCCGTCCCATTTGCCATGATGCCGGCGTTCGAGATGAGCACGTCGACGTGGCCGTGGCGCGTCTCGGCGTCTATGACAAGGCGCTCGACGTCCGCGGGCACGGTGACATCGGCTCGCACGAATTCAGCTTGGCCACCGCGCGACCGGACCGCCTCGACGACGGCCTGGCCCTCATGCTCGCGACGAGCTGCGGCCACCACCGATGCGCCCGCCATGGCAAACTCCGCCACGATGGCGGCCCCGATGCCAGAGCTCGCCCCGGTAACGATCGCCACCTTGTCGGCGAGCGCCGAGCCCATTGCCATGCTGCTCAGCGGTTTGCGCCCAGGCGGCGTGAAAGCAGCGACACGAGCTCATAGGTGACATGCGCGGCGGCGGTCGCCGTGATCTCGGCGTGGTCGTATGCGGGAGCGACCTCGACAACGTCGGCGGCGATGATCGGCAGATCCACCAGCCCGCGCAAGATGCCGAGCAGCTCGCGGCTCGTCAGCCCCCCGGCCTCCGGCGTACCCGTTCCGGGCGCCGCGGCCGGATCCAGGACATCGATGTCTATCGAGACGTAGAGGGGCGAATCGCCGACGCGCTCCCTGATTCGCCGCACGACACCCTCGATGTGTTCTGTCTCGAGATCCATCGACGTGATGACGCCGAACCCGAGGCGCGCATCGTCCAGGAGATCCTGCGGGGCGAACAGCGGCCCGCGCGTTCCGATGTGGACGCTGCGATCCGAGACGAGGAGTCCTTCTTCGGCGGCGCGCCGGAATGGCGTTCCATGAGTGATGTCTGCACCGAAGTACGTATCCCACGTGTCAAGGTGCGCATCGAAGTGGACTACGGCCACGGGGCCGGAGCGCTCGTGCACGGCTCGTAGAAGCGGCAAGGCGATGGTGTGATCGCCGCCGATGGCCACGAGGTGCTGGCAGTCCGCCAGGATCGATCGTGCGCCGGTCTCGATCTGCGCGACCGCCTCCAGGATTGAGAAAGGCGTCACCGCCATGTCACCGACGTCGACGACCTGTGCCAACCGAAACGGCTCCACCTCAAGTCCCGGGTGATAAGCGCGGAGGAGGCGCGAAGCCGCCCTGACCGCCGCCGGCCCGAACCGCGCGCCTGGGCGATAGGTCACCCCCGCATCGAACGGCACTCCGACAATGGCAATGTCACACCGCTCCACCTCGTCTCGCCGGGGAAGGCGTGCGAAAGTGGCAGGTCCCGCGAAACGGGGGACGACACGCGGATCGACCGGTCCGACGGGCTCGCTCACCGTCCCTCCGCAAGGGCGCGACATGCTTCACTGATGGCGGAGATGGAGGGAATGACGGCGTCCTCCAGGTTCTTGGCGGCCGGGATGGGAACGTCAGGTTCGGCCAGACGACAAACGCCGCGGAGAGCCGGTCCGAGTGCCTCGAGCGTGCGGGCCACCAGCTCGCCGGAGAGGCCGAAGCTGCGGTAGTCCTCGTCCACGACCAGCAGGCGGCCGGTCCGGGCAACCGACTCGATCACTGCGGCGTGATCGAGCGGAACGACCGACCGCAGATCAATGACCTCGACGTCGATGCCGTCGGCAGACAGCTCCATCGCTGCTGCCAGGCTGCGCTCCACCATGGTGGACAGGGTCGCCAGGGTGACATGGCCTCCCGGCCGGACCACTGCCGCCTTCCCGATTGGGACGGTGTAGCGCTCCTCCGGTACCTCAGCGCCGAGTGGGAATTCGGAGATGCGCCGGAGATACGCGTCTTTGTGCTCGATGAACACGACGGGATCGTCGTCCTCGATTGATGAGGCGAGCAGCCCCTTGTAGTCGTACGGGTTGCTGGGGGCAACCACCTTGAGTCCCGGTAGATGGGCCAGCATTCCCCACAGGGCCTGTGAGTGCTGCGCCGCCACGCCGATGCTGCCACCCGCGGCCCGGATGGTTATCGGCATGCCGACCATGCCGCCCGACATGTATCGATTCTTGGCCATGGCGTTGTAGATCTGTTCCAAGCACACGCC
>JALZJE010000269.1 GCA_030859955.1 Chloroflexota bacterium
GTGTTCTGGCGCCGGATCGCCAGCGACGAGTCGGCCATCGATCGACTTGCGGCGCTGGCTGGCCCACGAGCCAACGAGGCCCGCGACTGGCTTCGCACGCACGTCGGAATCCTCAGCCGAGCGGAACGGGCGCTCCGGCGGGCGCCGGAACCCCATGCGCTGCTTTACTTCGACACGCGCTCTGACAACGTCCGGCTGCAAGGCACATCGCTGCGAATCTTCGACTGGCCATTTGCCTCCGTCGGTCCGGCCGAGTTCGACGTCGCAGCGTTTGTCCAATCGATCGAGGGCGAGGGTGGTCCGCGCGCTGAGACGTCCTTGGCCTGGTACGAGTCAGCTCTGCCATTGCGACGCGATGTACTCATAGGCTCGGTCGCTGGCATTGCGGGCTACTTTGCGGATCGAGCTCCGCGGCCGGTGCCGCCCGGACTGCCTCGCCTGCGCTCGGTCCAGCGGCGTCAGTTGATGGCGTCGCTCGGCTGGGCGGCGCGCGTGCTCGAGGTGCCGGAGCCGGGGTGGCTGTCAACAGTGCCGTCGTAGATCGCATGCCGCGCACGCTGTGGCCTGCGGCACAACCTTGCCGGCTTGCGACCGCCTGGCCCACCATCAACGAGCTACGCCGAGCTCGCTGCCGAGCGTCTGATTACCGGTCATACGCGTGGCTCAACCTCGCAACCCGACAGTCACGTTGATGCGGAGGCGATTGCTCCCTGCGCGCGATCGGTCGAAAGGTTCCGGCGCAGCTCTTGCCCATGGGCAACTTACGAAACTTACGCAGTCTGTAAGAAGCGGTGCCTGCCGGCCAGTCCACGCTCGCCTTCGGCGGAACCTGGCTAAGCGGGGGCCACCGTCCCGCGGGCTTCTGACTCACCTGCATCGCGAGCTTCTAACTCGCGACACCTGCCTGCATGGCCATCTGATCCTGCCGAGCGGTTCGCATGGGCATCTGAGCAGACGAATCAGATGCACGCGACTCCACTACATCTTGTGGTGGTCGCAAGGAAGGTGCGAGATGCGGGAAGTAGTGGCAGGGAGGTTGGCGCGCCCGGAGGGATTCGAACCCCCGACCTGCTGATCCGAAGTCCGATGCCCGCGGAAGAGCCCTGCCTTAGACTGTCCCTGCCGACGCGCGCGGCTGCGGGCATCAGACTCCCGACGATGGGGAGGGCATCTGACTATTACGGCAGCGAGCGTGGGCATCAGACTACTCCGGGAAGCGAGCACCATACTCACCCGGAATTCAACCCAGACCGAGCCGTTCGGGCGGCTCGGCTGAGCACGAGATGGGGGAGACCCACGAGCACGGCGACTCTCCTCTTCGCGGACGAGAAGCAGGTCCACGGAACCCTTTCCCAGTCGCGGTCTCCTGCCGCGTCTGCAAAACGCCTCGGAGCCTCCTTGCCGTCACCGTCAAGGCCGAGCACGACCGCCGCTCCCCAACACCGCTTGCTGCTGACGGCCAAGCAGGCTGGGTCTCACTACCGGCTGCGGACCCGATCGCATCGCCGTCGTTCGGCGCGGTCATCACCCGTGCTTTCATCTTAGTTGCCCATCCCGAGCCTTGCATGCTCATGCGTGACTGTGTATGTTCATACACTATGCCAGCCGTTGATCGTCCCCTGTGGGGCAGCCGAGTCCGCACCCCACTGAACGCAACCGCCGTCGAGCTATCAAGCTCGACAGACGTCGACCTGCCGCTCGCGGTCCACGACATCGCGGCCTCGCGCGCTCACATCAGCGAGCTCCGCGCCCTCGAAATTCTGACCGATGACGGCCATGACCGACTCGACGCCGCCCTCGCCTCCATCGGCGCCGACATCGAGAATCGAACGTTCTCGTGGAGCGCCGCGCACGAGGACGTGCATATGAACGTGGAGGCTGCCGTCCGCGAGGCCGTGGGACCCGACCTGGCCGGCAAGCTCCAGGCCGGCCGCAGCCGTAACGAAGAGATCGTTACCGACGAGCGGTTATGGGTCGGTGCCTCGGCAGATCGCCTGGATCGACTGCTTCTTTTGCTTCAGCGCACGCTCGCGCGACGTGCTGACGAGGAGCTTGAAACCGCCTTGCCGGCGCATACCCATACGCAGCCCGCGCAACCGGTCCTCCTCGCCCACCACCTGCTCGCGCACGTCGAGATGCTTGAACGCGATCGGGAACGAATCGCCGATGCGGCGCGCCGCGCCGACCGCTGCCCGGCGGGATCCGGCGCCGCGGTCGGCAGCGGCCTCGCCATCGACCGCGAGCGTGTTGCGCAGCGGCTGGGCTTCGCCGCCATCACCCGTAACAGCCTGGACGCCGTCGCGGACCGGGATTACGCGGTAGAGATCGTCGCAGCCGGCGCGATCGCGCTCGGCCACCTCTCGCGGCTGGCTGCTGATCTCGTGCTGTGGTCGACGCCGTACCTGAACTTCGTGCGCATCTCGGACGGCTATGCCACCGGCAGCTCGATGCTGCCGAACAAGCGCAACCCAGACATCGCCGAGTTGATTCGAGCGAGGGCGGCGCGGGCCAACGCACATCTCGCCGCCATGCTCGGCATCCTCCACGGGCTGCCGCTCGGCTATCACCGAGACCTCCAGGAGATGCGCGCGCCGCTGCTCGAGACCGTGAGGTCGCTAGAGCACTGCCTGCGCGCCGCCGACGGCATGCTTGCCGAGATCGCGTTCAACCGCGAGGCGATGACGGTCGCCGCGACAGCCGGTCACGCGTTGGCGACCGTGCTCGCCGAGCGGCTCACCGCCACCGGAGTCCCATTCCGAGACGCGCATTGGCGGGTCGGAGACCTCGTCGGGCGGGCCGAGGCTCGGGGCTGCGACCTGTCGGAGCTTCCCGCGGAACAGCTTCGGGAATTCCTCCCCGAGCTGGCTCACACACCGTCACTGATACCGACCCTTGCCCATGCCCTCGAAGCAGCAGACCTCCCCGGCGGCACGGCACCCCGGCGGGTCCGCGAAGCGCTGCAGACCGTAAAGGAGCGACTCGGATGACGGAGACCGTCGTACTGGCCTATTCCGGAGGACTCGACACGTCGGTGGCCGTGCCCTGGCTGCGCGAGACGCGTGGATGTGAGGTCGTGACCCTGACGGTCGACGTAGGCGGGGGTGCAAAGCCCGAAGCCATCCTGGCGCGGGCACTCTCCGGTGGCGCCACGCACGCGCTGGCAGTCGACGCCCGTGACGCGTTCGTCACCGACTTCGTGTGGCCCACGCTCCAGGCGGGCGCGCTGTACCAGGGGGTCTACCCGCTGGCGACGGCCATCGCGCGGCCACTCATCGCACGCCTGCTGGTGGAGGCAGCACACGAAGTCGGCGCAAAGGCGGTGGCGCACGGCTGCACCGGCAAGGGCAATGACCAGGTGCGCTTCGACGTTGCGGTGGCCGCGCTGGATCCCAACCTCAGCGTCATCGCGCCCATGCGCGTCGGAATGGGCATGAATCGCGACGAGGAGATCGCGTATGCGAAAGCGCACGGCGTCGAGATCGAGGTCGGCCCTGAGTCGCCATACAGCATCGATGTCAACCTGTGGGGCCGGTCGGTCGAGGCGGGCGAGCTCGAGGATCCGTGGACCGCGCCCCCGTCCGGAGCATACGCCTGGACGCGGGACCCGGCGGACGCCCCACGTGAGGCGACCGAGATCGTCATCGGCTTTGCCAGTGGCGTCCCGCTCAGCCTTGACGGTCATCGGATGAGCGGCGTTGAGCTCATCGACCACCTCAACGCCCTGACCGGCTCCTACGGGATCGGACGAATTGACCACGTGGAGGATCGGCTGGTGGGCATCAAGAGCCGCGAGATCTACGAGGCGCCGGCCGCGGCCATATTGCACCGGGCGCACGCCGCCCTGGAAAGCCTGACCCTGTCCAGAGAGCTGCTCGCATTCAAACGCCAGGTGGCGGATCGGTTGGCCACGCTGGCCTACGACGGACTCTGGTTCAGTGAGCTTGCCCGTGCGCTGCGCGCGTTCGTGACCTGGACCCAGCGCCACGTCACCGGCGAGACCCGCCTGCGGCTGACGGCCGGCACGGCGACCGTCGTTGGCCGCCGCTCGCCGAACTCGCTCTATGACCTGGGCCTGGCGAGTTACGGAGGGCAAGACCGATTCGACCACGAGGCGGCGGTCGGATTCATCTCGATCTGGGGCCTCCCGGTGCGCACCCAGGCGGCCGTCCGCGGCCCGTTCGAGGACCCGGACGAGGCGCCGCTTCTCGCGCGCATGCCCACGATGCGGCGTGATCCAACCGCCGCCATGGGTCGAACGGTGGTGACAACGCCCCGACACGTGGGAGAAGCGCCCCCGCAGGTCGGAGGGCCGGCGCATGTCGCCTCCCCGCTGACCACTGGTGCTTCCTTTCAGCGCCGCGCGCGACCCACCGATGTCGACGCAATCGGACTCCTCAACGAGCGCTACGCTCGGCGCGGCATCCTCCTGTCACGCACGCCGGAGGAGATCGCCGATCAGATCGGCTCCTTTCGTGTGGCGGAGCTCGACGGCGCTCTGTGTGGCATCGCCGCCCTGCGAAACTACGGCGACGGCCTTGGCGAACTGCGCTCGCTGGCGGTCGACGAAACGGCCCAGGGCAGGGGACTCGGTGACATGCTGGTGCGCGCTATCGTGCGTGACGCCCGCGACGCGAAGATCGATGCCCTCTACGTCCTCACGGCAAATCCCGGCTACTTCAGCCTTCACGGTTTCGAAGAGGTCACCTGGAATGAGGTGCCGGCGGTTCTCGACGCCGATCGCGCCTCCGGCGTCGCACGCCGCCGCTGGAACACCGCCATGGTGCTCGAGCCGTGATCGCTCGCGCCGAGCTCACACCGGCGAGACCCCCACCGCGCCACCTCCTCTCGTCCGCCGATCTCGACGCCGCGAGCCTCGAACGCATCCTTGCGTCGGCAACCGTCCTGCGCGAGCAGCGGACCGCCAAACGCCTGCCGACGCCGTTGGCAGGGCGCCAGGTGGCGTTGCTGTTCGAAAAGCCGAGCCTGCGAACACGAGTCACGTTCGATGTCGGGATCACGGCCCTCGGCGGCCATGCGCTGTACCTCGCGCCGGAGGAGGTCGGCATCGGACAGCGAGAAGCGGCGTCCGACATCGGTCGCAATCTGAGCCGATGGGTCGACGCGATCGTGTTGCGCACCTTCGCGCACAACACGCTCATTGAACTCGCGGAGGCCGCATCGGTCCCCGTCATCAATGCGCTGACAGATCGCGAGCACCCATGCCAGGCGCTGGCTGATCTCCTGACGCTGAGGCAGCATCTGGGCGATCTGCGCGGGCGAACGCTGACGTTTGTCGGCGATGGCAACAACGTCTGCCATTCACTCCTCCTGACCGCTGCGCTCGCCGGGCTCCACGTGCGGGTTGCGACGCCGCCGGACTACGAACCAGAGGCCGCGGTCGTCCGCCACGCCAAGCGACTGGCACAACGCGCCGGGGCCACCGTCGAGGTGACCATGGATCCGCGCGCCGCGGTGCATGCTGCGGATGCGGTGTACACCGATGCCTGGACGAGCATGGGTGCGGAGGCGGACGCCGATCTACGACGGCTGCGTTTCGCCGGGTTCCGGGTCGACGCCGCACTTCTGGCCGATGCACCGGCGGCGCTGGTGATGCACTGCCTCCCAGCGCATCGCGGCCAGGAGATCAGCGCTGATGCACTCGACGGACCCCGATCGGTCGTGCTCGACCAGGCCGAGAACCGCCTCTACGTGCAGCAGGCGCTGCTCGTCGACCTGCTCATCGGCTGAGCGCGGGCGTCCGAAGTAGATGACCGGTCATCGGGTCAAGCTCGGCCCTTCGCGAGGCATCCGCGGCCCCGGACTGAACGATTGCATGAACATGCATGG
>JALZJE010000271.1 GCA_030859955.1 Chloroflexota bacterium
TGGCGCTCACCTCCCGCCTCGGCGATGGTCTCGACCACCAGGCGGACGGCGCGCTCACGCAGCCCGGGTGGAAGCGGCGTTGGAACGGACTTCGACTCTTGTTGTCTGGCATGACTCCATCTTCCTCCAAGAAGTGGAGCCTCCATCGAACTCAGGGCGATTCAGCTAGCCGTGCCCGATCCCGTGCGACGCCATCCAGACAGAGAGCTCAAGCCCAGATGCGCGCCCTTCGAAGCGGACGGCCATCACCACCTCATGGCGGGTGAGGCCAAGCAGTCGCCGTGGCAACGCGCGCAGCTTACCTCCGTGCTACTATTGGATCATTCGAGCCTTACGGAGGAAGGGCGTCATCGACGCCATAGCCTGTTCCGCGAGATCGAGCCAAGGCCGCCGACTGTGGCTGTTGCCCACATATCGGGTCGTCGTCGGCGCCCTGTCCATGTCTCTTCTCACCACGGGTGGCGACAGCGGCCGCCAGCAGGCCGTGGCTGACGCCGCAGCGCTAGTACCTCGGGGTGCCACGGCGGCACCAATTAGTGAGCTCGATCTCCCGTTTTGGTATGGCGGTACCTATGCAATCACCCAGAGGTTCAGCGGAGGCGGCTCCGACCGCTCTGACCTCGCCACCGCGGCCAGACAGCGGCTCGAGTCCTAAGGATGGGAAGACATTGAGGCTGAGGAATGGGCTGGCGCGACCATGCTCACCGCGACCAAGGGCGACTTGACCGTGCTGTGTCGCGCGTTCGGCCCACCCAACACGCTAAGTGTCGAGGGTGTCGCGCAGGTAAGTTATCGAGACGGGCGCGAGGAGGGGACATCATCGCAGGCGGAGTGCTAGGCGGATGCATCGGCATTGTGCTGGCGATTCTCAGCAGGAAGCGCCCGCGGGGCGCGAGTGCAGGAGCGCGAGTGCAGGAGATAGTCGCGGAGGGAGTCGTGATCCGTCGCATACCCGGCCCCAGGCGGCACAGGTGCATCTAGTCTTGTACGTCCCCGATGCCCTACGTGCAGAAGGGCTGGTCTATTCCGTCGATATCCAGCCTTGGCGGTCGCGGGCGATGAGCACACGGCCAAGTTATCGTGTCAATGGATCAGGTAGCACTCACCGATCGCATTTACGCGGGGCCCTTGGCGCACGTTGCAAGCCACCCGGCGCCGTCATGAATTGAAGCCTCAATGCACGGTCGCCTCGCGGTATCGACACGATGACGTCGATCGGGTTGACGTCTCCCCTCGCAAGGTCCTGGTCATCGGCTCCGGACCGATCCTCATCGGCCAGGCCGCGGAGTTCGACTACGCGGGCGTCCAGGCCTGCCTGGCCCTGCGCTCCGAGGGCGTCGACACCATCCTGGTCAACTCCAACCCTGCCACCGTCATGACCGATCCAGACGTGGGCGGCACGGTCCTGATCGGGCCGCTAAACCTGGCGTACCTGACTCGCGCAATCGAGGAGCACCGGCCCGATGCGCTGCTGCCGACCCTGGGTGGGCAGACCGGGCTCAACCTGGCGGTGGCGCTCGACGATGCGGGCGTCCTGGATCGGAACGGCGTGCGCGTGCTCGGCACGCCGCTGGCGGCCGTTCGCGCGGCCGAGGATCGGGGTGGCTTCCGCGACCTCGTGATGGGCATCGGCGAGCCGGTGCCGGAGAGCGCGGTGGTCGAGGACGTCGAGGACGGCATGCGTTTCTACCGGCAGCTCGACGCCTCGATCGTGATTCGCCCCGCGTTCACGCTCGGCGGAGGGGGTGGCGGATTCGCGCACAACCCGACCGAGGCGCGGATGCGGATCGCGACCGGCCTGGCGGCCAGCCCCATCGGCCAGGTGCTGGTCGAGCGCTCGCTGCTCGGCTGGTACGAGATCGAGTTCGAGATCCTCCGCGACGCATCGGACACGACGATCGCCATCTGCGGCATGGAGAACCTTGACCCGATGGGGGTGCACACGGGCGACTCGATCGTGGTGGCGCCGATCCAGACCCTCCCCGACTCGGTCGTGCAGCGCCTGCGCCGATGCGCGCTCAAGATCGTCCGAGCGCTGCGACTCGAGGGCGGCTGCAACGTCCAGCTGGCCGTCTCGCCGGACGGGTCGGACTACCGGGTGATCGAGGTCAATCCGCGCGTCTCCCGCTCGTCGGCGCTGGCCTCGAAGGCGACCGGCTATCCCATCGCGCGGATCGCGGCGCTGATTGCCCTCGGCAAGCGCCTGCACGAGCTGCCCAATCCCGCCACCGGCGGCAACTCGGCGGCCTTCGAGCCGGCCGTGGACTACGTCGTCGTCAAGCTGCCGCGCTGGCCGTTCGACAAGTTCCCCGGCGCCGACCGCAGCCTCGGCGTGCAGATGAAGGCCACCGGCGAGGCGATGGCCATCGACCGCGAATTCGGGCCGGCGCTGCTGAAGGCGATCCGCTCCCTGGAGCCGCGCGGAGGCGGCTGGCTGTGGGAGGACCCCGCTTGGCGTCTCAGCCATCGGCGTCCGGACGATCTCACCGCGTTCCTGACTCCGACCGATACGCGCCTGTGGCGCATGATCGCGCTGCTGCGCCATGGCTGGGCCGATGCCGCCGCGCTGTCGGCCGCCACCGGCATCGCCCCGTGGTTCACCGAGCGGCTCGCGGAGCTGGTCGAGGCCGAGGCGGGGGTGGTGGGATCGGCGCTGGTCGAGGTCAAGCGCGCGGGCTTCGGCGACGCCGACATCGCGACCATGTCCGGCGTCCCGTGGGCCGCGGTCCGGCGCGCGCGTGTGCGTGCCGGGATTCACCCCTCCTATCGCCGGGTCGACACCTGCGCCGGCGAGTTCCCGGCAGAGACTCCGTACTTCTACTCCAGCTACGCCGAGCCGGAGGTCGCCCCGAGGTCCGATCGGCGCAGCGTGATCGTCGTCGGTTCGGGGCCGATCCGGATCGGTCAGGGGATCGAGTTCGACTACTGCTCGGTGCGGGCCGCGTGGGCCATCCGGGACATGGGCCTCGACGCGGTCGTCATCAACAACAACCCCGAGACCGTGAGCACCGACTACGACGCCTGCACGCGGCTCTACTTCGAGCCGCTCGACACGGAGAGCGTGCTGGACGTGATCGACCACGAGGGGGCGCTGACCGGCACGCCGCCGATGGTGGTGCTCACGTTCGGGGGTCAGACCGCGATTGACCTCGCCAAGGACCTCGCCTACGCGGACGTGCCGATCACCGGCCTGACCGCGGACGCGATCGAGATCACGGAGGATCGCGAGCGCTTCGCCGCCCTCCTCGACGAGCTGGGCATCGAGGGGCCGCGTGGCTCGCTCGCCAGCGATCTGGACGGGCTGCGAACCGCCATCGAGGCTCTCGGAGGCTTTCCCGTCATCGTGCGACCCTCGTGGGTGATCGGCGGCCGCGGCATCGCCGTCCTGCGCGATGCGGCTAGCCGGCGCGACTACCTGGCGACCGACGTCGGCTGGCCGCTGCGCGTCGACCAGATGGTCGCCGGCATCGAGCTAGACGTCGACGCCATCAGCGACGGCAGCGCATGGGCCGTGCCCGGCATCCTCGAGCAAGTCGAGCCGCCGGGGGTCCATTCGGGCGACAGCGTTGCCGTCCTCCCGCCGCAGCACGTGCCGCGTGCCGTCCAGGAGCTGGCTGCCGAGGCAGCCGGACGGATCGCCCTGGCCCTGGGAGTGCGGGGCGTCCTCAATGTGCAGATGATCGCATCCGGTGACCGGGTGGTGGTGATCGAGGCAAATCCGCGCGCCAGCCGGACCGTGCCGATCGTCGCGAAGGCGACGGGTCTCGACGTCGTCGCTGCCGCGGTGCGCTGTGCACTGGGTTGGTCGCTGTCGCAGGCGGGTCTCTCGCCCGGCCTTGGGCCGGATGGCCCGCGCGTGGCGGTCAAGGCGCCAGTCGGGTCTTTGTGGCGCCTGCCGGGGGTTAGCGCCGAGTTGGGTCCAGAGATGCGATCCACGGGTGAGGTGTTGGGCTTGGCTCGCGATTACCCGACCGCCTTGCGCGCAGCGCTAGTCGCTCGGATCGCACACTCAGACGGGAGCAGGGCATTGCTTTCCTTTGGTGTTCCGCGTGCCGCCAGCAGTTGAGGCCATTGTTCTCGCGGGCGGCCGAGGCTCCCGTCTGGCGGTGGCCGGAATCGACTTGCCTAAGCCGATGATCCCTATCCTCGGCCGACCAATGCTGGAGTGGCTGCTCATGGATCTTGCGATCCAGGGTGTGGAGGTTGTGACACTCGCGACTGGTTATCGAAGCGACGTGATCGAGGACTACTTCAAGACACATGGGCCTGTGGCGCTGGAAATACGCTTCTCGCGAGAGCCACGGCCGCTTGGCACGGGCGGCGGCCTCTGCTTCGCCCTAGAAGCCGTATCTGCGGACAAGGTCCTAATCCTCAACGGAGACACATACTGTCCCTTTGACTTGGCCACACTTACTACTGCGCACAAGCTGGAGAGTGATATCGAGGCCACGGTGTGGGCGGTTCCCTGGGGTGAAACCGCAACAGGTTCAGTAGATGTCATTGTCCCAGATGGCCGCGGACGTGTCCTGTCATTCCAGAGGCTTAGCGAGCCGCAGGTGGGCGATTTGGTTTGCGCCGGAATTTACGCAATCTGCCGCCAGGCTATCTTGGACATCTGCGACCAGCCACAGCAGTCGCTGGAGAACCTTCTCCTCCCTCTTGCCAATCGAGGTACCGTGCGGGTTGTTCTTGGAGCTCATCCCTTCACAGACATCGGAACGCCCGGTTCTCTTGCAGTTGCTCCGGCGCGGTTGCGAACCAGCTTCGCCAGGCTCAATGCGGCCTATGGGACATGGGCGGAATGACTCGCCGAACCCACTTGACGGATCAGCTCAAGGAGGAATTGTCTAACGAGGAACTAGATCTGTGGCTCGAGAAGCTCGGTGTCCCCGGCGCATCTATCGGCGTGTGGAGCGACGGCAGCGCCGCCGAGTGGCACGCAGGTGTCCGTGAGGCCGGTCACAATTCGCCCGTCGACGCACGGACCGCGTTTCGCATAGGCTCTCTTTCAAAGGTGTTTGCTGCGACCCTCATCTGCGTCCTTGCCGGCAGGGGTCTGGTTCGTCTGCAAGACCGAATAGTTCAGTGGCTTCCCCAGGTGAATTGGGGCCAACCCCGCCTCGCCCGCGAAATCACGATCGAAGACCTGCTCGCCCATAGGTCGGGACTCGATGATTCTCCCCCCGCGACGCAAGTACCATTTGACGCGACGACCCAGGAGTACATTTCGTCGTGTGGTGAACTCCTCTCCTTAGCCCCCCCACGCACCGTCTTCTCGTATTCAAACACTGGCTACATGCTTTGCGCCAGGGTCATTGAACTAGCCACCGGTCGCGCGTACGCCGATGCCCTTCGCACCGTCTTGCTAGAGCCCTTGGGGGTTGTTGATGACGTCGTCGTCGACCCCGTTATCGGCGCTACGGGTCACTTGGTGGCGGATGGAAGAGTTGTGACGGTCCCGGCCAGCCTCAGGGTAGCTGTGGCCGAGAGCGCAATCGGAGGCCTCTCCGCGACCACTCGGGGCCTGTTGTCCGTTGGCGCTATCCAGTGCCAAGTTCCGCGTCAGCTGCATGAGCTTGGACTAGACAGCGAGCTCGCACCGAATGTGATGCTGCGGCCAAGGATAGCGGTCGGCGACAGACTCGCCGGCACACACTACGGGCTCGGCTGGGTGCTCGGCCAGCGGCGGCGGCTCAGCATCGCGCAGCACGGTGGATGGCTCTATGGGCAGGAAGCCTTCCTCCGAGTCGTGCCCGAGCGCCGGATCGCCGTGGCGATGCTAGCCAACTCGTACGGCGGCTTTCCACTCTTCCATCAGGTCTTGAGTCGCTTCAACAGATCGGTCTTTGGAGTTGCTCTGCGTGAGCCTCACGTGCCTCGCCTCCGCTCCTACGCGGGTGCGCCAGCACTGCAAGGCTTCGCCGGCAGTTATGTCAGGCGCGACTTCACGGCTCATGTTGAAGCAACGGGCCAGGCGCTGTGTCTAACGACTATCCCGCGCCGCGGGCTCATCTCGTCGTTCACGGATCATCCACTGCAGCGTGTTGGTCGGCACCTGTTCGTCGCACGACACCAGGACCTCCCATACCCAACCTACATCCAGTTTTCCGACCTCAGGCAGGGGAAGCCACAGTATCTGGAGATGCAGATGCGGTCGGCAGTCCGGAGTGCCGACTAGGCATGGATGCAGCCGCCACGGGGCTAGCTGTCGTCTCCAAAGACGTTGTTGACAAATGAGAGCCTCCAAGCACGGTACGGGGTGTTGAAGCACCACACCGTGAGGAGACTCTCGTGGCTCATCCTAGAGCACGTCTCAACGTCCTTGGTCGCGAGCTGCTGGTGACGAGGGTGGAGCTCCTGGGTTGGCCGGTGGCGACCGCTGCCGAGGCGCAGGGCATCAGTCGCGCGACCGGCTACAAGTGGGTCCGCCGCTTCCGGTCGGAGGGTGGGGTCGGGCTGGCCGATCGCAGCTCCCGGCCGCACCGTTCGCCGCGAGCGATGCCGGACGCCGAGGTCCGACGGATCCTGGCCGCTCGAGCCGAATGGCGCTGGGGACCCCACCGCCTCGGCCCGCTGACGGGTCATCCGCCTTCCACGGTGGCCGCGGTTTTGCGGCGTGCGGGCATGCCGCGCCTACCGACCTTGATCGGCCGACCGGGCTTGCCGTCCGCCGTTATGAAGCCGGTCATCCGGGCGCGCTCGTTCACCGGGATCACAAGAAGCTGGGCCGGATTCCGGACGGCGGCGGCCACCGCACGCTTGGCCGCACGTCCGCAACCCCGCGGGCCCGGGGCCGGCTCGGGTACGACCACTTCGAGGTCGTGGTCGATGACCGCAGCCGACGCAGCGTGGGCGTCCCGGTGGCCGCGGCGGCTCTCGAGCTCGCCGTGGCCGCGTTCGGGGCCGCCGGGATTGAGGTCGAGCGGTTCATGACCGACAACGCCTGGGCATACCGCTCGCGAGCGTATCGGGCGGCACTCGGCCATCGCCGCCAGACGCGAACCCGACCGTATCGACCCCAGACCAATGGCAAGGCCGAGCGCTTCATCGGGACCCTTGTGCGGGAGTGGGCATACGCCCGCACCTGCGCCACCAATGCCGCACGGCTGGCTGCTTTGCCAGCCTTCGTCGAGTTCTACAATCACCGCCGCCCGCACACCGCGCTCGGCGGCCTCAGCCCCGCGGCCGTTGTCAACAACGTCCATGGGGATCACACCTCGGGAGTGCCGTGATCGCTCGCGCGCCAGCACGAATCAGTTTTGCCGGCGGCGGCACTGACTTACCTCAGTTCGTCGACCTTCACGGTGGCCGAGTCGTGAGTGCCACCATTCAGAGGTTCGTCTATGCCCAGCTCATGGAAAGGCAACCCGTCGCCAGTCACGCATCTGATCAGTTGGCCGGTCTTTACCTCAACGCGGGATATCGGCGGTTATCTGCAGGTGCGCCTCCGCGTCAGTGGCACCTCAGCCTGACAGGAAACGTGACCCAGGGATCGGGCCTCGGCGGTTCCTCGGCGGCGGCGGTGGCATCAATCGCGGTTCTGTCTTGGCATCTCGGTCTCGCACTCGATAAATGCTTCGTCGCTCGTAGGGCGTGGGAGCTCGAGCGAGTCGACCTCGGGTGGAACGGTGGCTATCAAGATCACTATGCGTCGGCCCATGGAGGGTTCAACGACATGACCTTTGGGCAAGAGGGAACCGAGGTCGACCCCATCTATGTGCCATCACGGAGCTGGCAGGCCCTGGAAGCTCGGTCTCTGCTCGTGTACCTCCCGCGACGCCATCGTGGCGCAGCCGTGACTGCCGCACAAACGGAGGCGATTGAGCGCGACGTCACGAACGTGAATGCCACGCTATTGGCGATGAAAGCGTTAGCTGACAAGGCACGAAAGGCGCTTGAGGATGGTGACATTTCCTGGCTCGCCTCTATCGTGCACCGGGGCTGGGAATTGAAGAAGTTGACGTCTCCGCTTGCAACCACGCAAGTGATCGATGAGCTATATCGGAGACTCCTCGGGACTGGCGTCGAGGGAGGGAAGATAGTAGGGGCTGGATCGGGTGGGCACCTATTTCTGATATGTGCCCCCGGAAAGCATCACGAGGTCGCTCGTTCGGTGCGTGCAGCTGGGCTCGTTCCACAACGGGTCAAGTTCGACCATGAGGGTCTGCTCCTAAAAGCTGCGCAATGATCGCCGCCTGATCGTCGAAACCGGAGTGAATGAATACCGCCTCAAGTGGCAGATGTACGCCCAGGTCCACCTGCACGTTGACCATGAGCTCTACTGCCAGAATCGAACTCCCCCCTACGTCAAAGAAGTCGTGGGATCCCTGAATATCGTCATCCGCCAGCACTCTCTTCCAGATCCTGAGTAGGTGTGTTCTGACGAATCGATCTTGGCTGCTAGACACGACGAGAGGCTCGCGATACTTGGTTCTCGAAACGAGCGAGCACCGAGTCAGGGTCGAAATACCATCGGGAGAATGCGATTGCGTTGCTGCCGATCCGGCGTATGGTGTGCCTCTCGTTCATGAGGGCGACAATGAGCGTCGCGAAGGCTTCTGGCGTGTGAGCCACGATGTGTGTGCCGGGATAGCCTTCAAGGCCCTCTACGCCGGCCGGAGTGCTTACCAGGCACTTGCCGTGTGAAAGCGCATCGACGGTCTTTCTCTTGAGGCCCGTGCCACACGGAGTAGGGTTAAGTACAATCGCGGATTCCCGATAGAGGTCCGTGAGATCCTCTAGGACGCCAGCGTCGGTTACCCCAGCCTCCGTCGCGAAATGGCGGCCGAGTCGACCTGCAATCACGATACGCGCATCAGGTTTGGCGGCGCGCACACGCGGCCAGCCCATTGTGATGAACCGCCTGAGGCCCTCGAGATTGTGGGCATTGTCATTTCCGACGACGAGGATCTGGTCTCCGTCGGCGTTTTGGGCGTCTATTGTCTCGACCATCGCAGGCATCAAGACGACGGGAATCCCCGGTGCCATCGCCGCGACCTCGCGCGCCTCACGCTCTTGAACCGCAATGAGGACGTCGGCTCGACGGTACGCTGCCGCTTCCTCTTGGCGGGTCGGCGACACCCAGTTTTCCTCGATTCCCGCCGCCGCAAAAGAAGCTTGCCGGTCGCTGAATATGTTGTCTGTATCCAGGACCTTGACGGTCGCGCGTTCCGTTGCGGCCTCTAAGCATCGAGACAGGAATGAGTACTGAACGAAGAGCACGCCCGGCCGGCGTCGAGCTACCATGGCGGAGACAGCCTCATCGAGCGCTTTCGGGCACCAGTCGTCCAAACGCGCCGTTCGCGGATTGACTGGCGGCGGCACGGTTGGGCGACAGACCACAAGCGAATCACAATGTGCCCTAATCGCGTCGTAGTCGCCAGGTTGGTAGTCGAGGTGGTAATGCACGATATGGATTTGCCATCCATGAGCCCGCAGGACGCGCGCGAAGCCGAACATGTACGCGCTGTCTCCCTGGCGAACGGGAAGGAGCGGCGAGAACGTGACGAGTACGATGCTCTTCTTCACTGTCACGCCAGGACCAAGTCGAGAACCTTGGCGGCCACGACCTTAGCTCCCCCGATTCCGCCTTGGTCCTGAAGAAATTGAGACTGCGGTCTGGTATCGACGGGCAAATCCAGAAAACTCGCAATATCGCGAGTGAGTGAGTCCCTCGCAGGCGCGTCTTCGGCGAAAAGTACGATGCAGTCGTTGATCAATGCGCAGGCCTCGGGTTCGCTGAGCCCTTCAAGGTTTACCTCGTAGATGCTTTTCCAGGTCAGCCGACCTCGTGCCAAGCCGGCGCCGGCTAGGGTGGTCAATGTTCTCTCTTGGCTAAGGTTCTGTGGCGGTAGGAACATCGTCGGCACCTCGCCTGCGAATGCCTCGTAGATCGCGCGCAGTCCTGCGGCGCCAATGTAGCAGCGCGCAGAGCGGAGGACAGCTAGGTACGCCTCGTGAGCCATCGAGGCGTACTCGACTGGATGATTCAGGATCGGCGCGGAATCGAGCGCATCGACGATGTGCTGGCCAGTAGTCACTTGGATGCGCGTATTGGGGCCTAACGCATTGGCGACGCATTGCACCATGATGGTCGCATACAGCTCTTGCACGTGGGGAGGCATCAACCAAGAGGAGAGACCGCCGAGATTCAACACGATCATGTCTTCGATCTTCGCGCGCGGCGCCGGCGGGTCGATGATTAGGGGGACGATCTCGTACGGAGGCAATTCCTCGCTCCACGAACTTAGCCTCCCCTCAAGTCCTGGAAAGGCCTCTGCAAGATATTGGACAGGTCCGGAACGCAGGACCGCGAGCGCATCATCTGGCACACGTCCTCGCTCGCCCAGACCTAGGGGCCGCCGCCACATCCAAGCTAGTCCTTCTACTAACACGGATGAGACGCTCGATCGCGCGGCCATCATCGCCGCCTCAACATTCATTACGGAGAGCACTGCGTCGCTTTGTCCAATCTCGCGAGCATACGAGGCGGCCGACGGTCTACCCGAGGCAAAGCGCTGATAGACTCCACTCTTTCTAGCTATTTCCACCGCGGCGGCTTCTCCGACAAACGTCAGCTCGACGTGGCCACTCAGCTCTCGACATACAGAATTGAGGAGGACTGTAGTCCCGTATCCCCAAGAGTCGGTGACTGCCAGTACGCGCTTCGTCATCACTATCGTCCTCCCTGGCGAGCAGATTGGCTAAATGAATGAAGCGGATCCAGAAACAGAGCGCCACCCTACGTGAGCTGATTCGGCGTCGCTACCCAGAAAGCCCTCCCGGTACTTTGATTGAGGGCGGCCGAGTTCAGGTTGGTGGGCGCATCGTTCGTGATCCCGAGAGCTTGGTTCGCCGCGGGGTCTCAGTGGTGGTATTGCCGTCACAGGAACTCCGTGGCGAACGAAAGCTTGCGGCGGCCCTTCAGGCGTTCGCCGTGAATCCCGGCGGACTGGCGGCGCTCGATCTCGGGGCAGCCGCCGGAGGATTTACGCGGGCACTGTTGAATGCTGGGGTCGCGCGGGTTTATGCCGTCGATGTCGGACACGGCCAGCTCCTCGGTTCACTTCGGCAAGAGCACCGCGTCATCAATCTGGAAGCGACGAACATTTCTGAACTCACAACAGAGTTGGTTCCTGAAGCAATCGATTTGGTTACTGTCGACCTCTCATATTTGTCGCTCGCCCGTGCAGTGCCACAGCTCGGAGGCCTCGAATTCGCACCTGACGCCACCCTGATAGCGTTGGTAAAGCCGATGTTCGAGTTAAGCATGGCTACGCCGCCGACAGACTCATTGCGGCTGACCCTGGCGTTGACGGAAGCTAGACTAGCCATCGACGCGAACGGGTGGCGATCGGTAGACGACATTCAGTCGCCGATGACAGGGGCTCGAGGCGCGATCGAGTATTTCGTCCACGCCGAAAGGCGTCCTCGATGACTGCACCCACGATTTGGTGAGCGGGCCAATTGTAATCCGGGACTGGCCTGCGCCTTAGGCGATCTTTACACACCACGAATCGCCTGCAACTGCGTCCAGGCGCAGCCGACGCGCGCATGCCAAGGCGTCCTCGGGCGAATAGACGATTGGCTCTCCGGGGCCGTTAAATGAGGTACAGATCACAGCCTCCGTGCCAGTCAGACGCCCTAGAGCCTGAATCAGTGACCTAAACGGACTCGGCGATGTCACTACTTGCGGACGCGCACTTCCATCGGCATGAACTATCCCCCTGAGCCTTGCGCGCGCATCCGCGGTGACCTCACTGGCAATCAGCATGTGCGCTGAGGGAGTGCCTAAGAACGAGCGGTCAAACTCGGCCTGTGTCACGGACGGTGCAAGCGGCCGCCAACTCTCCCGGCCCTTTATGCAGTTCACTCGATCGCGAAGGCTTTCGGTGTTCGGCATCGCGAGTATTGCGCGGTTGCCGAGTGCCCGCGGTCCGGCCTCGGCTTTTCCACTGAACCAGCCGCAAACTCTGCCCTGATGTACCATCTCGGCGACCTCAGTTACGTCAACTTCTGTGACGACTCCGCCTCTTTTCGCGACGCGTCGAGCGATCGTGTCCGGCTCATATTCCCGCCCCAACGAGGCGTCGTTCTCCGTCCTGCACGCCGCGGGATCGTCAGAGTAGGCAACTGCGGCGCCCATCGCTATGCCCGCGTCAGAAGCTGGCGGCGGTATGACCAACCGAGTGCTTGCTTTATCGCAGATGTCGGCCACCTTGGCGTTAATCGTGCAATTGAGTGCGACTCCGCCGGCCAAGACGAGAACGTCACAGTCCCTTGTTGCCTCAGCCACGTATTCCAGGATTCGCTCCTCCATCCTCATCTGTGCTGAAAGCGCGAAATCGGCGCGCTCAAGAAACGTGGCGCCAACCGGCAAATGCGGGCCGAGCGCGGTTATGACGTCACTCTTCAGAGACGAGTAATAGAGCTCCGCAGAGCCGTCAATCCTCTTAGCGGTCGGTACGGTCATGAGCCGGTCGTCGACGACACCGCCGAGTTCGATAGAGCCTTCGCGGCCATACGCCGCCAGACCCATCGTCTTGCCTTCTTGGCCCCAAGAGAAGCCGAGTAATTGAGTGGCGGCCTCGTAGTAGATTCCAAGGGACGCACTCATGCTGATGCTCCAGCGGCGACTCCAACGGTCATGTTCAAGTTTGAACAGGCCGCCTGACGTCGACTCGCCACTCCCATCCAAGACAAGCGCCATGACCCGATCTGAAGGCTCGAGCACGGTGAAGGGAACACCTGACCACGCATGAGCCTCGTGATGAGGCAAATAGTGGATTCCGGGCAACTTGCGGCGGGACCACCCTGCATCGAGAAGCCAGCTCTGGATCTCGGCGTCGACTTCATCCTTTGGTATGCCCATCAATTCGGGTGACCACGGGTAGGCTATCCGCTCGACATCGGCCGCCGTGATTTGAGCGATTGACAGCACCTCGCGTATCGCGTCTTTCGGTGCTTCGCCGAACGCTCGCTTCTTTCGTGAGAGGCGCTCTTGCTCGACAAGAGCGACGAGCCTGCTCCCGATGACGAGAGCAGCGGAGGCGTCATGCAGGCGATCTGTGAGTCCATTGATGCCCAACACAACTGTCATGGCAGCTACCGCCGCACTGCGATCGTAAGCGTCCTGTGATAGTGAGTCGCGAGCCCACCATTCGCCTTCATCACGTTGTATAGGACCCACAGCTGGTCTCGGTAGCGCTCGACTGAGAAGTCCATGATCCGCCAGGGCACTTTGTGGAGGTAGTACACCACCGCTCCAATATCACGCCAGACGGCGGTTGGCTTCTCGTCGCGGTGGTCGATCACTTCCAGGTCGGCGCTCTCGTGCGTTGGCGGGGGCGCGCCGGCGATTGGGTTCCACACGAAGCGGGGGCCTTTCAGGTGGGCATCGAGCGCAGGGTGGTTCGAGGTCCCAATCTGCTCAGTCACAAACCTGCCCCCGGGGCGCAGCACGCGTGCAATCTCCGTGGCACAGTAGGAGGCGTGCCTGCACACCACGAGGTCGAACTGGCCGTTCGCGAAATTCAGCCTCCTCTCTGGATGGGAGCCGTCTGGACTGGGACCAGGCCCGTATGGGTTCTCAACACCCGGATCGACTTGACGAACGCGAATTCCCCGTCCCTCAAGACGCGCCCGCGCAAGGATGTAATTGGGTTCATGGTGCTCAGTAGCGAATGTGGTCGTGGGGAATCCAGGAAGAGTAGCTAGCCACTCACCGCCGCCCGTGCAATGATCCATCATCGCTTGGGATTCGCCCATATGCTCGATCACAAGCTGGCGGTAATCCCACGAAAGCGGCTGCTCAATCAAGCGGCCCTGAAGGTATCCCAAGTCCCAGCCGTCGCGTGGTTGATGAACGGCATCGTTAACCAGCCGGTCAAAGTCTGCGACGTCTGTGCCGACGCGAGGGTCCACCATTTCAGACCAGCCATCCTTCACTTGTCGCGCCGCTACGGCACGCTAGTAGGGCAAGACTGAGACCATTCAACGGCATACTATTAGTGGCGAACCAGAAGCATACTATTAAGTGGGGAGCAGATGGGGAGGGTATGGACGTGCGGGAACCTGCTGGTGTAGGGATCATCGGGTGCGGGAATGTCCTTCCACTGTATCTTGAGAACATAGCAGCGTTCAACAACCTGTCGATCCGGAGTTGCGCCGATATCCTAATGGCCAAGGCGCACGATGCCGCGGCGCGCTTCTCAATCCCAAAGGCGTGCACTGTGGACGAGCTACTCCGCGACGATGAGGTCGACATTGTCCTCAATCTCACGGTTCCAACCGCGCACGTCGGCGTAAGCCTCGCTGCCCTCATGGCTCACAAAGCCGTATATACCGAGAAGCCAATCGCGCTGGCCTTGTCCGACGCGGTGACCGTGCGGGACGAAGCCGCGAAGAGGGGTCTGCCCGTGGCTTGCGCGCCGGACACGTTCCTCGGTCAAGCTGTCCAGACTGCCCGAGATGTGATCGATCGTGGGGCTATCGGCAAGCCGCGTTTGGCAGTGGCTTCATTCGCAGGGGGAGGTGATCACAGTCTCGCTGCCGGCGCAGGTTATCTCGGCCCCCTGTACGACATCGGCCCCTACTACATCACTAACCTCGTGAGTTTACTAGGACCCGTTCAATCCGTCCTTGGGCTAACCGCGAACATGCTGGAGCATAGGCCGAAAGCGGACGTTGGATCGACCCAATCCGTAGCAACGCTGTTGGTTAGCT
>JALZJE010000275.1 GCA_030859955.1 Chloroflexota bacterium
TGGCGCTCACCTCCCGCCTCGGCGATGGTCTCGACCACCAGGCGGACGGCGCGCTCACGCAGCCCGGGTGGAAGCGGCGTTGGAACGGACTTCGACTCTTGTTGTCTGGCATGACTCCATCTTCCTCAAAGAAGCGGAGTCTCCACGAAACTCAGGGCGATTCAATCTACGTTTGAGTACGTGCTTGACATGCACCCCGGGCTTCAATTGCGTCCTTCCGATCCAGGCTTCTCAAGGCCACCTCCAGACCAAGTCCCCGAGCGCAAAATCGTATCTTGGCGGTGGCCATCGGGCGCCCGCCTCCCGATGTGGAAACTATTAGAGAGCTGGTCGTAAAGAGGTGGACAACTCACTTGACCCGACTCAACGACCGGCTCACGCTGACTTGAGCCGCGCTCGTCGATCAGATCCGACTCAAAACACTATAGCCGAGCGACCTGAGGCCAACGGAGGTCCAACTTGCGCCACGTCACGCGTACGCGGGAGAGCCGGCCGGTCGCCAAGCGCGTGGCTGTTAGACACCGGCGGGCGCAGAAGTATGAGTGTCACACGTCGCGGCGGTGGTGGTTACACCATCTCTTATCTGGCCAGACCCTCAGCGGGCCCTTAACGGGTTGGGCAGGTCCTCGCGCCCTGACTCTGATGCGGTTGGTGGCATGTGAGCGGCTGGCGGTCAAGGCCGACAGTGAAGCCTTGACACATGATCGAGGTTGAAGGCGTGCCGTCAGATTCTGCAGCATGGGCTGCATTCGCCCAGGCGCAGGAGCAGCTCGCGCAACATCCTTCGGTTCGTTCGATAGAGCTCGGTTGGAAAGTGTCGGGCGGGCAGCTCCAGTCGGAGCTCGCGATCCGCGTGTACGTCGATCACAAGCTTCCGTTGACTGAGGTACCGCCCGAGCTGGAAATCCCTTCCCAGATCGCGGGCCTCCCGACGGACGTGCTCGCCCTACGGGACGAACGCTTCGTCGGCCATGACATGACGGGCGGCGACAAGATCACGCGCATCGTCTGGAACGAGCCTGGCACGGCCTCCGGGACGCTTGCCTGCATCGCGACACGGGTCGCGGATAGCAAGCCTGTGATGCTCAGCAACCAGCATGTGCTCCGTAGTGACCTGGGCGGCGACGAAAGACGGCGGGAGGTGTACCAACCCGACATCTCTTGCCAGGCCCTGGGCAGCAACTGCAACTACGTCGGCTATGTCAAGGATGGTCACATCGCCGACTTCGCGTGGTCACAGGACGGTACGGATCCGATTCCGCACTTCATTGATTGTGCGATTGCCGAAGTCGACGATGCGGACTTCAGGCGCGGCGTCAAGGAGCTTGCCACCATCAGCGGCAGCCTGGACATCTCGGCGAGCCCTAGTGGGCCCAGCGGCGGACCACTGGCCGTGAAGAAGATCGGTGCCAGGACCGGCCTCACCGAAGGCGTCGTCGTCAGTGTAAACAGCACCGGACATCAAAAGATCGGGCCGTTCGAGATCGAAGATCAGCCGCTGACAATTCTGATCCGCGTGACGAGCGGCAAGCAATTCAGCAAGGAGTATGACGTCCCGCCAGGCGAGAAGGCTTCGATCGCTCAGGCGTTCAGGGACCTCGAAGGTCCGGGCACCGTGACGGAGCTCGCCGGCAATCGGCTCCGCTTCGACGTTCCCATGTTCTCCGACGAGGGCGATTCCGGATCGGCGATTGTGACGGCGGCCGGCGGCGGCATCGTAGGTCTCCTTTACGCGAGCCTGATCTTTGTCTTTCCCGTTGTCGATGGAAGCGAGATCCGGTCACAGGCCGTACCGCTGGGCGAGTCGCGTGCATGCCACATCGGTCCGGTGATGTCCCGGCTTGGCATCCGAATCGATCCATCCACCGCACCGAGCGCTGCAACGGAGCCCCCCGCCGTGAGAGTCGGATTCGGAACCCGCGACGAACGCCTGGCGAACCGTATCGCGGCCATGGAGCGGCAACTCACCGCCAGCAGAGGCGGGCAGATGCTCCGGTCGATCGTTCGCGATCACGGTCTGGAGATGGTTGACCTGGTGCACCACCGCAGGCGGGTGACGGCGGTTTGGCACCGCCATGAGGGACCCGCCTTCGCTGTACTCGCAGTGGAGGCGATCCGCGACCCAGAGCGCCCGATTCCGGCTGAGCATCGCGGCGTCACGCTTGCGGCCCTGATTACCGCGATGTCCAATGTCCTGCTGGCCGAAGGCAGCGCGGCTCTGCGTGCCGCGGTTCAGCAAAACCGCGAGTGGGTGCTTGAGTGGATCTCCTCGAGTGACCGCCTCGCCGGCCTCCTTGCGGTGCTGGCGCATAAGGATCCGCGCACGCACGCGGACGCCGCATATGTCTGAAGCGAAGTGGTGGCTGGCGCATGCCACCGCAACTCGGGCGTTTGCGCGCATACCTGGCGTCGTGGGAGTCGGACTAGGCGTGAAGGAGACGTCTGGGGAATTGAGCGGCGAGGTCGCGGTCATCGTCTACGTTGCGCAGAAGACGCCGCATGCGAGGCTCGCGAGAACGGACGTAATCCCGCTGGACGTCGAGGGAGTGAAGACGGATGTGCAGGTGGAGCCGCTTTTCGAGCAGTTCGGCGGCACGACGCTCAATGGCGGGGTGCAGATCCGCCGATCGCCAGACGAACGGGGTCGACCGAAGCCTGGAACACTCGGTTACGTCGCCACCAGGATCTCCGGGAACCTGAATGTCATGCTCAGTTGTGAGCACGTGATGCTGTCGCGCCGTCGCGGCGACATGCGCATCTTCCATCCCGATGTGTCGCGCTGCTGTGGCAGCCTGAAGAACGCCGTGGGCGGTGCGCTCAGCGGATACGAGGGTCTCGCGCCGCACACGAATTCGCACGGTACCGAGGAGTACTACATCGATGCAGCAACCGCATCGATCATCTCGGGCGTCACCGCTCGGAAGGTCATCCCCAGTCTTGGTCCGATCACGGGACCAGGTGATTTGACTGCCACGCCCGTCGGCCCCGGCGACGGACTCATTACGGTGCGCAAGCGCGGCGCCGAGACCGATGTCACCGGAGGCACCGTAGATGACGTCGCGTTTTCTGCGGGACGCCTAATGAAGATTAGGCCGAAGGCGGGGGAGACCTTTCCGTTCAGCAAGACATGGAAGGTTCCGCCGGAGGACATCCCTGGACACCTGGCAGCCTATCCCGCGCAGTCGCTGGGTGGTTCGGCGACGCAGGTGTCCGCTGATGAGGTGCGCTTCGACATACCCGTGTTCGCGGTCCCCGGCGACTCGGGGGCGGCGGTGGTGAGCGGCGGGAAGATTGTTGGCTTAGTGATCAGCGGATCGATGTACGAGCTGCCTGCGTTCGATGAGGGACTGCTCCGCATCGGCGGCATGCCCAGTGGATTCACGATCGCCTGTCACATCCAGCCTGTATTGGCCAAGCTCGGGATCCGCCTCGACCCATCCACTGAGACGAGCGGCGGCCGAGGCGCCCTCGTTCCGGGCGACGAGATCAACGTCGACCCGCCCAAAGGGATGGTCGCCATCAACGCACGACTCGAGGCAATTGTAGAGGCGCTTGATGCGACAGACGGCGGCCGGCGGGTGAACGATCTCGTCCGCACTCACGCGGATGAGCTGATGGAGCTGGTCCATCATCACCGCCGCGTCCTGGTCGAGTGGCACCGCAGCCGCGGACCCGCATTCTCCGCGCTAGCGCTCGAGGCACTGCTCAACGACGCCCGCCCGCTGCCTTCCGCAGTGAACGAGGTCCCCCGCGAGGCGATGCTCATTCGGATGAAGAAGGTGCTGGACGCCGAAGGCAGCTCCGCGCTTCGAGCCGCGATGGCGGACAACGAGCGGTTCCTGCTCGATCGGCTCGCGCGCAGCCGCACGGTCTCCGATCTGGTGGCGAACCTGGCATGAGCGAGTGCGCGGACACCCTATACGCGCAGGCCCTTGATCGCCTGAGGCATGTGCCTGGCTTCGCTGGCCTCGGCATTGGCCTGCGCGAGACGAGCGGCTGGATCACGACCGAAACTGCCTGGCGCGTCTACGTGCACCGCAAACATGCGCGTCGCTCGCTCGCACGGAGCGAGTGCGTGCCGGAGCGGCTGTTCGATATTCCGACGGACGTGATTGAAGCGACGGCGACGCGGTGCGCCTCATCGTTGGAGCCGCCGATCGAGGGTGCTGCTATTGCGAACGATCGCGGCGTGCCCGGCTCCCTCGGCTGCATCGCATGGCTGCGAGCCTCCGAGCAGCCCGTTCTGCTTTCGACCTACCACGTCCTCTTCGGCAAACGCTGCCAGCGCGGTGACGCTGTCTGGTCGGTGGCACCCGACAAGACGCTGCGTCCGATCGGCCGAGTGCTCACCGGCAAGGCCGGGATTGTTGTGGGGATTGATCTGCCGACATTCGTCGACGCGGCAATATGCAGTGTTGTCGACGCGACTGCGGCGGAGACCCTTGCCGGAGCGCAGGCGGGGGCGGCAGAGCATTGTCATGCCGGCGATTTCGTTAGCAAGCGCGGCGCAGCGACGGGTCGCACGCACGGTGTCGTGATCGACATCGCTTACCCCGATGTCTGGTACTGGGAATACCGGTCGCAGAACGCGCCGCGCCAGATCCTCATCCGGTCCACGTCACCGGATCGGCCGTTCTCGCGAGCGGGCGACTCTGGGGCAGTCGTTCGCAACGAACGCGGCCAGCTTCTCGGCCTGCTCTGGGGCACGACAGCGCGTGGTGAGGGGGTGGCATCGCCGACAGGTGCGGTCGCACGCGCTCTCGCGATCCGCTTCGCTAACACACCGACGACGGCTGTGTCATGAGTTACGGCAACGACTACCAGGAGGAACTGCGTCCCGGGATTCAGATTGCGAGCAAAGTCGCGAAGGAGGGCGGCACACTCGGCTGCTTCGCGCGCCTAACGGGCGATCCGTCGAAGATCGTCATTTTAAGCAACAGCCATGTGCTTTACGGCGACGTCGCATCGTTGGGAAGCTCGGGAGACGGCAGCGACGTTGGTCAGCCGTCGGTCTCTTGCTGTCTGTGCTGTGCGTGCCGGGTCGTGGCCGAGAATCGAAAGAGTGCCTTCTCGGAGGTCACCGTCAACGTGACCAGTCCGTTCGTCGAAACGGCCACCGGGACCGAGATCGACTGTGCTATCGCCCTCATCAACAAGAAGAGACCGTACACGAACAGCGCGCTGTACGGCATGATCACCGGCACACCGACCAACGGAATGGGCGTGGCCGGCAATGATGCCGTGGAGATGGTGGGTTCCACGTCGGGTCTCTCGAAGGGCAAGGTCCTCCTATTCAAGACTGTGGCGACGTACGAGGGCTCCGGCACCAGCGTTCCAGACATTCTGCTGCCCAAGCAGGTCTCCGGCTCAGCTTTTGAAGAAGAGTCCGCCGGGATTCCATTGCCGAGCATCAACCAGATGTGGATCCTGCCGGATCCGGATCCGGCAGATCCGAATCGGCCGACGCACTTCTGCGGTCACGGCGATTCCGGGTCCGTGCTCGTGAACTCCGCCCGGCAGGTCGTCGGGATTGTCAGCAGGGCCAGCCGAGTAACCGACGAGAAGCGCGCAATCCTCAATGAGCTGCTTGTGTCGCCGCTGCCGCCGCATGCGGGAACACTGGGGATCGCGTCGGCGATCGCTCCGGTGCTCCGAATACTCGGTATTGAGATCGTCAATAACATGCATGGCACCGTGACATCGGCAGGCGCCTCGATCGAGGAGCTGCGAGAGGCTGAAGCCGAACGCGAAGCGGAGAAGGTGCTTCAGCGGACGCTGCGGGATCTTGAGGCGGAAGTCCGGTCAAAAGCTCTCGGTGCCGTGGCAATGGCGGCGCTCGATCGGCATCGCGACGAGGTGATCCGCCTCGTGAACACCCACCGCCGGGTGGCCGTCACTTGGCGCCGCAACTCCGGGCCCGCGTGGGCGGCGCATTGCCTGCACAGCGTCCGGGATCACGATTACGTCATCCCGCAATCGGTCGACGGCGTCACGCCAGACATGCTGATAGAGAGGATGGCGGCGGTGCTCAGGCGTTTCGGCTCCGCGGAGCTGCGCGCCGACCTAAGCGCGTACCAAGGAATCGCGCTTGACTGGGTCGTCGACTGCACGAGCGTCTGGCAGCTCGTAGACCGAATGCGCATGTTGCCGGGCGAGCGATACACGCGAGGCTCGGCTGTGTCCGGCGGAGGCGTCGCATGACGACGCGGCGCGGAGTCTGACATGGTGGCCGAGCGCGGCACCCAGGAAACGATCGTCACCGCAATAGACGGGATGCTGCGGCCCCTCGCCTGGGGCCTGGAGCCCGACAACATTCGCGAGTTCTTCGGGGACCTCGGCTATCCGCTGACCGAGGCGCAGGCGACGACGTTGCGCGGTGCGTCAGGCGGCCTGTCCGGGGCGATGAACGAGCTCGCCGGGCTTGTGCGGGAGATGGTCGACGCGCAAGAAGCTAATGACACCGCTGCGGTTGCAACGAAAGGCGTCCTGGCGGCGGCGCGGGTAGCTCAGGCGTTCTCTGGCTTTGCCGATCTCGAGAGCGCGATGAGCGGCCTCGGAATCCCAGGGCTTACACCCGGCGAGATCGCCGAGCTTCCCGACCGACTGTTGTCTCGGCTGCTGGTAGGTAGCTTGGATGCGCTGCGACCGACCAACGAAGTCTTGGAGTTGCTCGGCGTGCTGGAGCGCTTCGATCACAACGTCGACTCGACGGACCCGGGTCATCCGGAGCATACCGTTTCGAGTTTTCACTTCCATCAGCTCTTCTCCTGGCTGCGCGATCCGAATGCGCAGCTACGGGCGCTCTATGGCTGGGGTGATCCTGGATTCGACGGATCCATCCTCCTGCCGAAGCTCGAGCGCCTCATCTCGACCACGGGTATGCCGGTCATCTATCACGATTCCGAGAAGCGTCTGGATCTCGTTCTCCTGGACGTGACTGCACCGGCTACGCTCAATCCCCGCGGGATCAGCATCGGGCTCGACACACAATTCAACACTGGGACACTCGAGTTTCCGAACGGCGATTTCACCCTGTCGGCCGACCTGGGTCTGAATCTCCCCCCTGGTTTGGTCATCACGTTTCAGCCGAACGCTCGGATCGAGCTCGTGCCGCCCGACCTTGGCGCGCGGATCGATGGTTCGCTGCGTCTCGGCTTCATCACCACGGCTGGGCCGTACATCCTGCTCGGCCAAGCTGGCGGCAGCCGCGTGGAGTTCAACGGATTTGGTGCCGAGGCCGGAGCGCGTCTGAGCTGGGACTCCGCGCAGGGCAGAGCGACCGGTACCTTCAATTTCAGCGGGCAGCTTACCGGCGGCCACATCCTCATCGATGCCTCAGGCGGTGATGGGTTCCTCAGTATGCTCATCCCGGGTGACGGGGTCGAAGGAAACTTCGATTTGGCGCTGGGCTATGCCCACGATCGGGGATTCTTCATCGAAGGCAGCGCTACGATCGAGATCCGTATTCCCCTGCACGTCGACCTGGGCTTGATTGGCTTCGACGCCCTCACCATCGCCACGGGCCTGAACACCGACAACTTCGCGATCTCGCTCGGTGCCGATATCAGCGCCGATCTCGGGCCGCTGCAGGCGGTGGTCGAGGACATGGGCGTGATAGCGACGTTCACGTTTACCGCGGGGGGCGGCAATCTTGGTCCAGTCGACCTCGACATCGGATTCAAGCCGCCGCGTGGCGTCGGCCTCAGTCTCGATGCAGGAGCCGTCAAGGGCGGCGGCTACCTCTTCTTCGACGCCGATCGCGAAGAATATGCCGGCGCGCTCGAGCTGGTCTTCAGCGAATGGATTGCGCTGAAGGCCATCGGACTGATCACGACAAAGATGCCCGATGGCTCCAAGGGCTTCTCCCTCCTTATCATCATCACCGTCGAATTCGGTTCGGGATTCCAGCTCGGTTTTGGTTTCACACTGAACGCCGTAGGCGGGATCCTCGGTTTGAACCGCATCGTCAGCGTCGATCCGCTCAAGGACGGTGTGCGCACCGGCGCGATCGAAAGCGTCATGTTCCCGAAGGACGTGGTCGCGAACGCGCCGCGCATCATCAGCGACCTGCGTCAGTTCTTCCCGCCGCAGCAGGACGTCTTCTTGATTGGTCCGATGGGCAAGCTGGGGTGGGGCACCCCCACCCTCGTGACCGCGCAGATCGGCCTCATCCTCGAGTTCCCGAGCGTCAACATCACGATCCTCGGCGTTATCAAGCTCGTGCTGCCGGACGAGAAGGCCGACATCCTGCGCCTGCAGGTGAACTTCATTGGCCGGCTCGAGCCCTCGAACAAGCTTCTGTGGTTCTATGCGCAGCTCTACGACTCGCGTGTGCTGTTCATTACACTCGAAGGTAGCTTCGGCTTGCTCGTCCACTGGGGCGACAACGCAAACTTCGTCATGAGCGCCGGCGGGTTCCATCCCAGATACTCGCCGCCGCCCCTACCGTTTCCCGAGCCGCCGCGAATCGCCGCCACGCTCCTGAACACGTCCGTCGCGAAGATCCGGATCGACGCCTACTTCGCCGTTACCTCGAATTCCGTTCAGTTCGGTGCGAGGGCGGAGCTCTATTTCGGCGTCAGCGCTTTTCGGATCGACGGTCACCTCGCGTTCGACGCGCTCTTCCAGTTCGACCCGTTCTTCTTCAGCTTCGGCCTCTCGGTCAGCCTCTCCGTCAAGGCGTTCGGTGTTGGCTTGTTCAGCGTTGGATTCACCGGACTGCTGGAGGGACCGACACCGTGGTACATCGAGGGCAAGGGCCGGATCAGCCTCCTGTTCTTCAGCCTCTCAGTGCCGTTCAAGCACAGCTGGGGCGATAACCAGGACACGAAGCTGGATCCCATCGAGGTGTTCCCACTCCTCGAGGCGGAGTTCGGCGCACTGACGAACTGGGAGACGAGGGTCCCTGCCGGCAACAAGCTGCACGTCACCCTGCGCAAGCTCGGCGACTCGGAGAACGACCAGCTCGTCCTGCACCCGGTCGGCAGGCTCCGCATCAGTCAACGCAAGGTTCCGATCAACTTCAAACTGGACAAGGTCGGCAACCAGCGACCGCTCGATGTCAACCGCATCGCCGTCGCCACCGCGTTGCCTGGCTCAACGCTCTCAGTCCTGGCAGTTCAGGACCAATTCGCGATCGGCCAGTACCGTGACCTGGACGGTTCGGCGCAACTATCCAGTCCGGGATTCGAGCCCCTCGACAGCGGCGTCGACATCGGGGTCACCGGCGCACCGATGAAATCAAGCCGCGCGGTCCGCCGCGTGATCCGTTACGAGTCGATCATCATCGACAACAACTACAAGCGCCACATCAAGCCGTTCTTCGGCTTCTTTGCGCACGGGTATGCCGTGCTGCACGACTTCCTGTTCACCCACTTCCTGAACGGCAGCGCCGTCACGCAGTCCGTGCACTCGCAGCATCAGAAGAAGCTCCTGCAGCCGTTCGACGAGGTCATCACGATCCATCCGATCCTCTACTCGGTCGTCTCGACGACGGATAACCGACCCGTGGATGCGACCGCCACATCGTTCACGAGTCAGGCAATGGCGCTGGAGAGCCTACAGCAACAGATCGGGGCCGGCTCCGCGAAGGCAGGAACCCTCCACGTCGTGCCCAACACGGAACTGAGTCGGGCGGCGTGACATGAACGAGATCGCCAACTACACATTCCTGCCCTGGCTGCGACAGGGGCTGGCCAACGAGATCAGCGGTCAGAGCGGCACGCGCGCGTCGATCACCGTCAACGTCGACCTGAGCGGCGAAAAGGTGGCTGGCGGCTCAGCGACGCGACCGACGCTTCAGCGGAACGTCGAGATCTATGGGCCGGGCGACATCGTCGGAATCGATCAGTCCTCGATCATCAAGGTCGAGCCGGGAAACTGGGTCACGAACTTCGAGCCGAACTACTTGCCGTACATCGAATTCTATGACGAGGACTTCCCGTGGCGCTACTCGCCGGTCACACCCCAGGGGCACCGGCTGCATCCGTGGATCACGCTCGTCGTGCTCCGGGACGACGAGTTCACGGAGGGGAAGAACGTCAAGAATCGGCCGCTCCCGTACATCAACCTGGAGGCGGGCACGAGGCTACCACCGTCGGACCAACTCTGGGCATGGTCGCACGTACACGTCAACAAGAACCTCATCGGCTCGGACTTCACGTCGGATGACGCGACGGAGGTCGAGTCGAAGCTCAGGAGCATCCTGCTGGCGAACCCCGATCTCGCCTACTCCCGAATCCTGTGTCCCCGCCGGCTCGAGCCCAATGTGGCGTATCACGCGTTCCTCGTCCCCGTCTTCGAAACCGGATTGAGGGCCGGAAACGGCGAGAATCCGGCGGGGGCTGCGACCCACGACGCGCTGGCGTGGACGAGTGCCGTGAAGCCGGTCGCACTGCCCTACTACTACCGCTGGTATTTCCGGACTGGCACCGTCGGGGATTTCGAGTATCTGGTGCGGCTGCTCAAGCCGCAGCCGATCGACAACCGCGTCGGCTTGCGCGACATGGACGTGCAGCGACCGGGTAGCAACATACGCGGCATCGTCGACGATCCCTCGGCTCCAGATGACCAGAGGCTTGGAGGCATTCTCAAGCTCGGTGGCGCGCTGAGGATTCCCGACGCCTACTACGACGCGGATCAGCTGGCGACCGTCAACAAGTACCGAAACTGGCCGCAACTCGAGGGCTATCCGCACCCATTCCAGGAGGACCTGGCGGCCTTCATCAACCTGTCCGATAGTTATCAGGAGAAGGCGGCCGGGGTCGCCAACAGCGAGTCAGGAATCAGCGAGCTGGAGCCGGCTGATGATCCGGACTCGGAATACGACATCGGTCAGAACCCGGATCCCCTGATCACGGCGCCGCTCTACGCCCAGTGGCATGCACTGACGCAGCGCCTGCTGAAGGCACGCGACACGACGGACCTCGACCCGAACGACAACTGGGTGCATGAGTTGAACCTCGACCCCCAGTGGCGAGTACCCGCCGGTCTTGGCACGAGGATCGTGCAAGGAAACCAGGAACGCTACATGAAGGCCGCATGGGATCAGATCGGCGAGGTGCTCGAATCGAATAAGCGCATTCGGGCCGCGCAGCTGTCGAGAGAGGCGAGCTGGGTCTGGTACGAGGCGCACATCAAGCCGGTTGTGGAGCGCTACCCCGGAAGGTGGCTGACATTGTCGGCTCCGCTACATCGCCGGGTGGTCAGTCAGGGCATCACGGTCTCTCATCGGATCGGACAGAGCCAGCTTCCCCGCGCAATGCTGTCAGTACCGATGCGGAAGTTGCTGCGGCCGAGGGGCCGGCTCGTGGAGCGGCTGCCGTTCACCGCCGAGATCACTGTCAACAACCTTGTCGAGCGGGTCAATCAAGGAGAGGTGAGTGCGGCGCCGCCGAGGGAAGTGCCCGAGACAACGACGGTGCGAGACACCGCCGAGACGCTCATGCCCGACAACCTGCCCCGATTCATCGTCGACCTTCTCCGACAGTATCCATGGCTTCGGTGGATCCCGTTGCTGCTCGTGCTGATCGTGATTCTGGTCGCCATGCTTCTGCCGACGAACCCGGCCGTGCTGGCGACGGGGGCGCTGATCGTCGGCGGTTTGGTCTACGTCTACCGTCGCCTGAGCGCGGCTTCACAACAGATCGACCGCGCACTGTCGATCCTGGAGGAGAACCAGACGCCGGACGCCGTGGACGCGTTGCCGCAAGCCCCCGACTTCCGAGTCTCGGCGCCGGAGGAAGGCTTCAGGCCGGCGATCGGTACCGGGTCGGACAGCCCTGAGGGCACGCGGTTCAAGCAGGCGCTCAAGGACGCCGCTGTCGTGTTTCGGGAGTCGGCTCGCCTCGGGGCGAAGCGATCCAGGCCACCGCTCGACCTGGCCGGCATCGGCAGCGTCTTGTTCACGCGACTTGATCCGCAGGTCACGATTCCCGACTGGGTGTGGGGGAGCGTGAATATCCCCGCTCGCATCAGGGATCAGCTGTCAGAGGACTTCGTCGAGGCACTCGCATATCCCGAGATCGATGAGCCGATGTATCGGCCATTGGTCGATCACTCCGCTGAGCTGTTCCTGCCAAACATCAATTTCATAGCCGACAACAGCATTTCACTGCTCGAGACGAACCAGAGGTTCATCGAGTCATACATGGTCGGCCTCAATCACGAGTTCGCCCGCGAGCTGCTGTGGCGGGAGTACCCCACAGATCAGCGCGGCAGTTATTTCCGCCAGTTCTGGGAGGCGCAGGGATACCACGACGGTGAAGGGCTGAGCGCAGAGGCCCTCAAGGAGAAGTTGAGGGACATCCCCCCAATCCACCGATGGCTGAAGCCCTCTGGCCTCGGCGACCATGACCACCGCGAGCTGCCTGGTGAGAATGAGGAAGAGGTCGTGCTCGTGATCCGCGGCGAGCTGCTGAAGCGCTATCCCAACGCGCTCATCTATGCGCACCGCGCTGTCTGGCGAGACGACACGGATGATGGAAAGCCGATACGCGACATTACCAGCGGCCAGACCATTGACTTAACGAAGGAACGGGATCTGAGGCCGTTGAGTGCGGCGGAAGAGGCGAATCCGCCCCGCACGATCATCAAGACACCCCTGTACGAGGCCAAGGTCGATCCCGATATCCACTTCTTCGGTTTCGATCTGACCGTCTGTGAGGCGCAGGGTGGTACCGGGAGAGCGGACCTGCCGGTCGAGGCGCGCTGCGTGGCAGAAGGCATTCAGTGGCATGACGCCGGCTGGTTCTTCGTCATCAAGGAGCGTCCGGGCGAGATCGGCATGGGCCTCGACGTCCCCGATGCCGGGGTCGAGGTCACCGACGTGAAGGTCTGGAACGACCTCAGCTGGAGTCATGTCAAGCCGCCGGTCGCCGATGGCGACTTCCTTCAGATCAGCGGCGCAACCCAGGCCATCGTTCTACAGCCGCTCGACCTGCCATCGGATCAGGAGATGGCCGACCAGAAAGACGAGGACGTTGCAGTGCAGTGGCACCAGAACATGAGCGCTGCAGATCTGGCGTACATCCTCTATCAGGTGCCCGTGCTCGTCGCCGTTCACGCATCCGAAATGCTGCCTCCCGAATAGCAGACAGAGGAACCGGTCATGCCGACATTTCGGGAACTGCAAAGCGCCCTACAGGCGGCTCGGACGGACCGAGCGAATGCGGATGCGGCGACTCTTCTTTCCGCCGAACGCCTGACGCTGATCGGGCGTGAGCATGAGCGGCTGCTAAGAACGGAAGGTCCGCAGAGCGAGTCGCTGGAGGCGCTGCGCGAACTGACAACTAGCCACGAGCGCCGGTTGGCCGCTGCTCACGCGCGACTAGAAGCCGCAGCGGCGGAGCACGACCGGCTCGTCCACGACTTCGAGCCATTCACCGATCCACGCCGGCACCTGAACCGCCTGTCCGACGATTTCCCCATCCTGCTGTTTCCCGTGCGGCTCGAGACACGCTTCAGGACCGTCGAGCGGCACGGCGGGGGACTCAAGCACCAGCTGTGGGTCAGGATCTTTCCCGACGACTGCTCCGTCGACTCCTTTGATGAAACCCTCTCAGAGGCTGAGCTGAAAAAGGCGCGGAACTACTGGACCAACCGCTGGAAGACCGGAACGGCGGCGAATGAATCGCTCAAGCAGCTGGTCCTCGACGAGGATAGGGGCACATGGCGCGAGCTGATGGGCACCATCAATTCGGGACGGGCGCACTGGATCCGGGAGCACTACGTCCCCGTCAACGCCGCCGAGATGCCGGTCCGCAATCACCAGGACGAGAAGATCCTCGTGATCCCCACGGAGGACCTGCCCGACCAGAGCACCCAAAACGCGTTGAGGACGTATTGGGCGGCCGTCCATCACGCCGGCGCGGACGCCGGTCAGGCTGCTGCTGCCTTGGCAGCGCTCGTCGCGACGCTAGGAATCGGAGAAGAACAGACTCGGGCACTCGTCGAGAGATACACGCCAGACAACTTCGCAGCAAGAGTGGATAACGGAGGTTCGCCGCCTCCGGTTCAGGTCGTCTTCATGGTCCTTCCCTCGACAGATGACATCGGCACGACGCTCGCGGCATGGTCTCGCGCGGCGCGGGTGACAACGCTGCCCGATCGCTTCGTCCTGCTCGGTTTCCAGTCGGACAGAACGACGCCGGTCATCAACGAACTCGGTAGCCTGATTCCCAATCCACTAATCGTCGGCCCCGATCCGGCGCTTGATATCGATGCGGTCCTGAAGTCCATCCATGGCGCCGGCTTCGACACGTTCACGGACGATGAGAAGGCGGAGCGGTACGTCGACTACCTGGCCGGTCAATCGGAAACGAAGTGGCTCTTCGATTTCGATGAGGCCGTGCGCGTCGGCATGGGGTTCAAGGTCGACATCACGGCTGAGACCCGTCGTCGAGGAGTCGACCGTCTTTTCGCGATCGGTATCAGCCTCAGCGCTTCGGAGACCGACGCGCAGAGCGCCCTGGAGGAGTTGCTTACACACCATCACTACGGAGACAGCGGCCTGTCCATCCTGCCGCAGGGCACACCGACGAACAATACAGAGGACAGCCAGTCCGGCTACTCGGACTCCGAGGACCCCGACGAAGCCTATGACAACTACCATCGCGGAGCGCCGCCGGAGGATCCCACGGATGCGTCGCTGAAACGGGATGGCCGCTGGCTGGCTGAACTGCTCGGCGTCAGCGTGGAGCGGTCGTCACTGGACCTGGTGCCCGGGTACTACCTGAAGGACCAGTCCGAGGCCCGCGCAATGAACACCGCATTGTGGAGCGCGACGCTCGGCTACTTCATGGAGAGCATGCTGACGCCCGTATTCACGGAGTGGCAGCGTCATTTCACCCGCTGGTTCCTGATCAACCACGTGAGCGGCCGCGGTCGGCTGCCCGCGATCCGCATCGGAGACCAGCCCTACGGCATTCTTCCGGCCACGACGTTCACGAGCATGCCGTGGCTCGAGCAGGATGACTCCCGCGTGCCGCGGACGCTGCGTCCGTATCGCCAGGCTCTCCAAGCGCTTCACTCGGTCCTCAATCGGATGCGCGAGGACTGGGTGGACAAGCTCGGTTCGGTCGCCTACATCGGCAGACAGGGCGATGTGGATGCACACCAGCTCCTGCTCCAAGCGCTTGGACTCCATGCGAACTCGGTCGAGTTCGACCAGCGCTATGCGGAGAGCTTCGAACACCAGTTCAACTGGCTGGTCGCGTTGGGATTCGACGACTTCGTGCAGCTGCTCGAGCGGCGCTACCGCGAGCGAGGTCTCGAGCTCTTGTCCGATGTCGGCTACGTGCACGATCCGCGGGTCGACCCCGCGATCCCGATTCTCGATCGGTTCTTCTTCACCAAGGAGCACGACGTCGTCAAGCCGCTGATCGACGACCGGGAGCTATCAGAAAAGAAGGCGATCAGGCCATACACAGATCTTGAGCAGAACTACATCGAGTGGCTGATCGAGAACGCGAGGAACGACCACCGCAACATCAGGGATCAGAAGGGGTTCTCCGGCAATCAGCCGCCCTACGCCCTGCTGTACGACATGCTGCGGCATGCGCTGAACCTCCAGTTTGCGGGAACCGCCCTGAACCTGTACCGCGCGGCGGAGATCCTGGATGAGGCGCAGGCCAACGTGCTGCGCGTGGACGCGGAGTTCATCGGCGTTCGTGCTCAGCCCATGGGGCTCGAGAGCAAGTGGGACCTCATCTATCGGCCCGATGATCGGATCGCCGAGAACGGCGCGTTGTTGGTCGACCACATCTCCGATCTGCTCAAGGGCAATGTCGTCAACTCGCAGACGAACAACCTCAATGAGTTGATCGAGGCGCTCGACCTGCTGAAGGACGCGCCGACGGCGCGACTTGAGCGCGCATTCGTCGAGCATCTGGACCTCTGCACGTATCGGCTAGATGCCTGGATGCTCGGTCTGGTCGACGCGCAGCTCCATGAGATGCGTGACTTGCGCACCGCTTCCGAGACGGGGCCGCGCGAGGGCATCTATCTCGGTGCCTTCGGCTGGCTTGAGCACGTGAAGGCCGACGAACGAACGTTAGAGCCAGCCACGCTCTCGACAGACATGCGCAAGATCTTCGATCCGGACGGCGCAATCCACCCGATGGTGGATGACACGAACGCCGGCTACGTTCACGCGCCGTCCATCAACCATGCGATCACGGCGGCCGTCCTGCGGAACGCCTACATTTCGAACGCCTCGAAGGAGGCTGCGGAACCCTACAAGGTCAACCTGTCATCGGAGCGCGTGCGCGCTGCGCTCGCGATCATCGAGGGCATGCAGCAGGGCCAGAGCTTGGGGGCCCTGCTCGGATATCGCCTGGAACGGGGCCTGCACGACAACACGGCTCACGAGCTGGACATCTACATCTACGAGCTGAGAAAGGTGTTCCCGCTCGTATCTAACCGCCTGCGCCAGACGCAAATACAACATGCCAAGCCGGCAGCCACGCCAGCCGACGCCCAGCGGAACCAGGAGGAGGAGGAGGAGCTCTCCGCGGCTGCGGCGGTCACGAAGATCGAGGCGCGCAACGTTGTCGACGGCGTCTCGCTACTCGACCACATCCGCAAGACGAAGCAGGAGACCTATCCATTCGGATTCGTGATAGGCGACGGCCCTGACAGGCTGAGAGCACCGGAGCCGGGCCATGCGGCAGCCATCAATGCTGAAGTCCGACGGCTCATGAGCATCCGTGATGCCGTCGCTGACCTCGCCATGGCCGAGAGCGTTCACCAGGTGGTGCAAGGCAACTACGATCGCGCCGCCGGCGCGCTCGACGCATACAGCAAGGGCAACTATCCGCAGATGCCCGACGTGATCCGGTCAGCTCACAGTGGAGTGAGTCTTACTCATCGTTTCGGCATTCACTTGCCGACTGGCATTACGCCGGCGGCGACCGATACACCGCGCGCGAGGACGGAGCCCGCGGTCAACAGTTGGATCCGGGATCTGCTGCCGGCAGACCTGTCCCGGGTCGCCTGTCTCGTGGAGTACACCATCCCCAGCTACGACGGCGCCGTCCCGGATCCAGTCGTCACGAAGCGAGTTTCGTTGGATGATCTCGGGCTCCTGCCGATCGACCTGCTCTACATGGTCAACGTCGAGACGGACAAGAGCCTGACGGCGCTCGACGACCACGTGCTGGAATTCGTGTTCAGGGACGACACGCTGCGCGCGGATGTCGAGATCGCAATCAGGTATGCGCATACGTTCGACCCCGCTGACGACATCCTGTCGTTCTTCGAGGTGATGCCGCTCATCCACAACCTCCGCGCCCTGGTGATCTCGTCGAGGGCTCTGCTGCCTGCCGACCTGGCGGTGCCAAATGATGGCCGTCGGTCACAAAACGCGAGCGCAGTCATCGACGCGACTCGAGTAGCCGCCGCCAGGCAAGACGTGCTGGACCTGGTCGATGACCTCGAGTCTGATGTGGTCGATCCGCTTGACCTGCTCATCGACGACGAAGACTTCGACGCCACGCTCGGCAATCAGGCTGCGCTGATCGCGCAGGCGGACTCCCGCATCGACGACTTCATCACGCACCTGAGCGCCCTGAGTCGATTCGGCATTCCGCAGGCCGGCTTCGGGTTCGTTTACGCGCGGAGGCGCGCGATTCACTCGGCCGCCCGTCAGAAGGTTGCTGCGTATCGGAGTCGATGGAGGGACCGGCAGGGTCAATACGAGACGCTGCTCACGGTCGACTTCCCAGCCGCGACCACCGACGACGAACGCTACGAGATCCTCGAGCGCGCCGAGCGGTTGATCAGCACGGTCGTTTCCGTGCCGTCGCCCGCGATCGTCACCTATCTCACGACACTTGCGCAGAAGAAGAGCGACTTCGACCTCGCCTTGAGCGGTCTCCACTCGTTTATCGCGACCGACTTCCCGAGCATGAAGGACCTGCTCGACGGCATCGGCACACTGGCGACGACTCTTGGCGCCTTCGACCCGCTGCCTCTCGAGGCCCGCGAGGATGAACGGCAGGTCGTCGTTCTGCTCGAGGACATCTTCACCCAAGCCCGCGGCATGATCGCGACTCTCAGGAAAGAGATGGGTGAGGTCCAGACTCTCATCGCTGATGCCGCCGCGATGGCGAATCCCGCCGACCGGCTCGGACTGCTAGCTGATGCCGTCAAGCGAATCTTCGGCGCGGAGTTCCAGATCGTGCCCGAATTCACGTTGAGCAACGAGCAGGGCAGCGAGCTCCAGCAGAGTTTCGCCGATCGGGCTCAGCTGCTCGACTATCAGATGAACGTGAAAGCGTCTGACTTCCCGGTTGATGACTGGCTGTATGGGATTGCGCGGGTCAGGGAGAAAGTGGCGGCGTGGGAGAGTCTGGTCATGCTCGCTGAGGGTTTCCGTGAACGTCCGCCACTCGATCTGACACCGCTGCAGCTTCCATATGTCGCGAACGATCACTGGCTCGCGCTGGCCTATCCCACGGATTTCGAGATCGCGAGCGATAAGCTCCTCTACACGGCGTACATGCAGGGCTTCGCACCTCTCGGTCCGCAGTGCGGGCTGCTCGTCGATGAGTGGACGGAGGTCATCCCCTCGAAGAAGGAAACGACCGGCCTCACATTCCATTTCGACCGGCCAAATTCCGAGCCACCGCAGACATTCCTCCTGGTAACGCCGCCGGCGTTCACAGGCGCATGGGAATGGAGCGACGTCGTTCGCGCGATGCACGAGACGCTCGATCTGGCTCAAATGCGGGCCATCGAGCCTGACCACGTAGACGAGACGCGATACGCGCAGTTCCTGCCGGCGACCGTCGCAGCGACGACGGCGCGGCCCGTGACGATGGCCATCAACTTTGCGCTGGCCGCTGACCAGATCGTTCGTAATGGGGGTGACGGCAATGCTTAAAGCCGCCGCACTGCTTGGGCGTCCCGCAGACCGGCCCGCGTACTGGCCGACGGTTACGGTCTGGAACCGACTGGAAGGTCGCACGCGGGCCGAGGACTTCGACCGATCGCTGAAGGCGGAGGTGCGGGACGCGCTGTGGATGATTTCGCGTCAGTGGCAGATGGGTGAGTTCATCGGCGATGACGCGGGCTCGCCCATCCTCGCCAAGCTGCATCTGCGCACCACGCAGCTCAACAAGTATCAGGCCGGAAGCGAACCGGCTGTACCGCTGGAGCAGGAAGTCCCACTCGAAGTGAAAGTGGAGAACCAGAGGATCCCGTTCAGCCAAGGTGACATCACCATCGCGCTCGATCTCAGGCTGCTCATGGGGAGGCAGTGGCTGAAACTCATCGGGGGGCTCGATCCGACCCTGAAGGGTCAGTACATCGCCGCGTACGGGATCGCGAGACCCGATCCTGACGCGGAGTCATCGGCGAGGATTTGCGCGCACGTGGAGGTGTGGCAGGACTTCGCCGCGGTTGCCGGCCGTTGCATGGACGGCTATGCGTTGTACGAGTATCTGAAGGAGGACGCGACCCCGGCACACCGGGCCTCGGACGACATCGCGGGCGTGACCACGGAGAGCGATCGGGTCGTGCTCGACGGCCTGGCAGGGCGCTTTGTCGACTGGTTCGAGACGCTCTACTACCAGCCGATTGAGCGAAGCAACCCCTCGTGGAAACCGTCATACCTCGAGCATCAGTTCGCGTGCTCCGCGCCCACCGCGGAGAGCGAGAAGGTGCTTACGGCGGACGAGTACTTCCATGGCCATCTGGACTGGTACAACCTCGATATCGCCCAGGACCAGGCCAGCCTCGACTTGGCTGCGGGCGCCGGTCCACCGCCCGCCACCGAAGCCAGCATCACGCACACGTTCGTGCCCACGAGCGTCTCATTCGGAGGGATGCCGAATCTCAGATGGTGGACGTTCGAGAACTGGAAGACCGACCTCAGCTTCGTCAGGCCCGACACGCCCGACCTGAACAAGCTGCTGCTCCTCGACTTCATCCTCGTCTATGCGAATGACTGGTTCGTGGTGCCGTTCACCCTGCCGGTGGGCACCATCGCCCAGGTCGCCGGGCTCATGGTCACCAACGTATTCGGCGAGAGCACTTGGGTCCAGGCGGCGGGATCCGGTGCAGACGAAGACTGGCAGCGCTGGAACATGTACAGCATGAACATCAGAGGCAGCGAGGATGTCCCGGCCGACCTTAGTCTGGCGGTCCTGCCGGTCGCCCAAAAAGTCCTCGAAGGCCAGCCGCTCGAAGAGGTCTACCTTCTGCGTGACGAGATCGCAAACATGGTGTGGGCGGTCGAAGCGCAGGTCCCGCTCGCGGACGGCTCCAGCAAGCCGGGCAGGGAGGCGGGCTACGAGCTCAAAGCGAGACTGCAGCAGCTGCTCGACAAAACGGCGCCCGCGCCTCCAGCCATCACTTACCAGGCCGACATTCGCTATGAGGTCGTCAACACCGTGCCGGAGGAGTGGATCCCCGTTGTGCCGGTCCATCTCGAGGGCAGCAACCGGGAGATTCAGCTGCAGCGGGCTGCAATGCCGAGGATCCTGCGCAATGACGACCGGAAGCCGCTGAAGATCGAGCCGCGCACGTCACTCATGAGAGAGGGGCTCGAGGGTGGGGTGAAGGAGCCGTACTTCATCCATGAGGAGGAAGTCTCCAGGGCTGGCGTCAGCCTTCACAAGGCATTCCAGCGTACGCGCTGGTATGACGGGCGCGTCTACACCTGGCTGGGCATCAGAAAGCAGGTCGGCAAGGGGAGTGGAAGCAGTGGGCTCGCGTTTGATCAGATCGTTCCGGTCAAGGCACCGTCGACATGAGCTGCCGTAGAGCCGAGGCCGGGAGATGACAACGACCCTCGACATCGCTGCCCTGGTTCAAGCCGTCGCGTTGCCTCTCGTGCTGCTGGTCGCGATCGTCACCCTGCGCGAGCCAATCGTCGCCGCGTTGAATGGGTACAGGCTTCCGGGAACTCAGGTGGATGCCGACGCGTGACCATCGCCAAATCGAGTCATCGGGGGCCTGAGTCGTTCAGGCGAAACGGGCACTCCTCGTCGACCGGTGCCGTCGGTCCGCCGTCGCCCAGCGTGGTAGCCGGCGGAGGAACCTCCTTCA
>JALZJE010000277.1 GCA_030859955.1 Chloroflexota bacterium
ACCGTGCTCCGTAGAACTGCGGATGCCTTCGCTCCGATCGCGACCTACCGTGGACGCATGCAAGCGTCAGAGCGGGACCGGGACACGTCGGGACACCTTCTCGGTGAGTTCACGGAGGAAGGTCCCGCGCTGCGCGATGCACTCACCGCGGCCCAGCGCGCCGCCGACGACGAAGCGGCTGCTAACTCGGCGCGGGAGATCCTGCGCCTGGACACCATCCAGTCGCTGGAGCCCGATGACGCCATCGGTCCGCACCTAGCCGAGGGCGAGCTGGTACACGCCTTGCGTATGCATGCGATCCTTAAGGCACCCGGTGAAGATCGTGCGCTCGGGTATGGGGGAACTCTGTACCTCACTTCGCGCAGGCTCGTTCACCTGGGACAGGTGATGGTGACCGTGCAATTGACCGATATCGTGGAAACCTCGCTCGCCGGAGAACGGCTCCTCCTCACGCTGCGTGACGGCGAGGGCGTCGCGCTCGATCTTGACCGCCCGCGCCTCCTCCGAGCCGAGATGGCCGCGGTCGCCCAGGGACTGCGCCGATGACCATGCGTCGGCAGGCCGAAATTCCGGCGTCGCCGGATACCACCGAACCCACCAGCTCGCCACTGGCTCGCCGGCGCATCGAAGCTTCCGCGCGACCGGCCAAGCCGTCTTCCAGCTTCGGAACGCTCTCCCGCGAGGAAGCGGAAGCGAACTATGTCGCGGCTCGCGACGCCTGGGTGGTCGCCATGCGGGGCGCAAACAGTGGCAGGCCAGCCGATCTCGCCACCCTGGCCATCGCCCAGGAAGCGTACGAGGCAGCCTCCATGGAGGTGGAACAGTGGCGCTCGGGCGCGCGCATCGCGATTCCGATCCAGACCGAGGCGGAGCGCAGCGGCATTCGGGTCGCGGTCGGCCAGGAGCTCGAATGGCGCCGAGTCCTGCACCAGGAGGAGAAGCAGCCGGGTCCCATCGGCCGTCTCGTTCGCCGCCTCACCGGTCGCGGCTAAACGCCGGACCGGTAGCGCTGGGCCGCCTCCGCCCGGTTCCGCACCCCCAGCTTTCCCAACAGGCTGCTGACATGGCTCTCCACGGTACGCGGGGAGATGGCAAGCGCACCCGCGATCTCGCGGTCGGTGAGGCCCTCTGACAGGAGTCGCAGCACCTCCCCCTCTCGCAGGCTGAGCAGGTCCTCCACGCGATCCGCCTCCGGCGACGCGCCGCCCGCATTACGCGCCAGGTGCTCCACCACCGTCGCGGCATGCGCGCGAGACATCGGCAGGTCGCCAACCCGAATGCCACGCACCGCGCGCAGCAGCGCCTCCCCGCTGAGGTCCTTCGTCAGATAACCGTACGCTCCGTGACGAACGGCCCCGAGCAGATCGCGCCGATCCATCGATACGGTGAGCATCACGATCTTCGTCTCGGGCAGCCGCGGCGCGAGCTCACGCACCGTCTCGAGTCCGCTCAGGCCGGGCAGATCGATGTCCAGCAACAGGAGGTCGGGCCGCAGCATCGGCGCCAGCGACAGCGCCTCCTCGGCACTGGATGCCTCCCCCACCACCTCGATGTCCGGGGCCTGGAGCGCCTGCCGAATCGCCGATCGGACGAGCGCGTGGTCGTCGACCAGCATGACGCGCAGCGGCGGCTCAGGCTGCATCGGTCTCCCTCCCTCTCCTGATCGGCATGGCCAGCTCGATGCTGGTTCCATTCTGCGGCTCCGAGCTGACCGTCAGCCTTGCGCCGATGACATCGGCTCGCTGTCGCATGCTCTCCAGCCCGAAGCCGGACGAAACATCGTCCGACCGAAATCCACGCCCATTGTCGGTCACCGTGAACCGCAGGTGATCATCGACGGTGACGTCCACGCGCACAACCGTGGCATCCGCGTGCTTTCGAACGTTGGTGAGCGCCTCCTGGATGATCCGCAGCACCTCAGCCTGGGCTCGCGGGCCGATCTCCGGCAGAGCTCCCTGGCTCGTCAGCTCCGCCCGCAGGGCGAAGCGATCAGCGAAGTCGTCCACGTGTCGCGCCAGGATGTCGAGGAGGGGTCCGGTCTGGGCTCCATGCCGCATGGCCGCCACCGCGTCGCGCGCCTCGGCCAGCGCGCTGTCGATGGCGCCTCCAACCTCGTTGCTGAGCTGTTCGGCCTCGCCCTCGAAGCCGACGACCTGCGCCAGCCGGCTCTGCTTCAGCTTGGCGTACCACAGGTCCTGCGCCAGGCCGTCGTGGATCTCCCGGGCGAGACGAGCGCGCTCCTCCAGCGCCACGGCGGCGAACTCGGTCTCGGCCAGGCGGCGCACTTCCATGGTCGCTGAGCGAAGCTCAGCGAGGTCCTCACGGCGTTCGGCCACGACCCCGATCAGCAACACCGCGTAAAAGGCGAGCCGCAGCACGTCGCCGATGGTTACGACGCTGGAGAAGCTGCCCGGGTGAAGGGCGCTGTGCACCTGGCTGAAGGCGGCGATCAACAGGCCCGCGGCGAGTAGCACGTCAGCAGCGCGGCCGCTGCGACGGTAGGACCGATGTGCCAGCAGCCCTGCGAGCAGGAACCCCGCGCCGATGAGTGTCTGGATGATCACCAGGGCCGGCGCGGCTCCGCGTGCAACGGCGGCGGTGGGATCCGCGGTCAACCCCTCGAGGACCGATGGGGGCGCGAGCAGCGGCAGCG
>JALZJE010000286.1 GCA_030859955.1 Chloroflexota bacterium
CGGCGCGTTCCGATCATCATGCTGACCGCCGAGGCCGACGTCGAGCAGCGGGTCAAGGGCCTCAGAGCCGGAGCCGATGACGACATCGTCAAGCCGTTCCACCCGCTCGAGCTGATCGCTCGTATCAAGGCACTTCTTGCGCGCTCGGGACGCGGCCAGCCGCGGAAGCCGGACGCGGAGAAAAGCACGCTCGGACGCCTCGCGTGCTTCTACGGCGCGAAGGGAGGCGTGGGGACCACGACGATGGCGATCAACACCGCCATCGCCCTGGCCGGGCGGCTGAAGCGCAAGACCGCCCTCGTCGACGCAAACCTTCAGTTCGGCGACATGCGCGTGTTCCTGGATCTCGGCCTGGATTCGTCGTCGATCGTCAATGCCATCAACGAACCGGACCTGGATGCCGACCTGCTCAAGAAGCTGATGGTGTCGCATCGGTCCGGCCTGGAGCTCCTGCTGGCGCCGCCGAACCCCGAATCAGCCGATCTCGTCGTCGAGCGGCAGCGGGCGGATCCACGCGCGCTGACGCGCATCCTGGCGCTCATGCGCAAGGCGTACGACTACACGGTGGTCGACATGGCCAAGTCGATCGACGATTTCAACCTCCAGCTGTTCGACGAGTCCGATGTCATCTTCGTGGTGATGACGGCAGACCTCTCCTGCCTAAAGAACGTGCGCCTCGTGATCGAGACCATGGAGTCGCTCGGCTATGAGCGCGGCAAGATCCAGCTCGTCCTCAACCGGTCGAACGCGTACACCGGCATCAACGTCGACAACGCCGAGTCCGCACTTGGCCGCAAGATCGACCACCAGGTCATCAACGAGTACCGCGGCGCCATCAGCGCCCTCAACTCGGGCGAGCCGTTCATGTCATCCCGCCCGGACGGCCCGCTGGGCCAGAGCGTCTCGAAGTTCGCCGCCGAGCTGGACGCGAAGCTTGCCGCCGAAACCGATAAGCCGGCCTTAAGCCGCCGGTAATCGGCGCTCCCTAGCCTTGGCAGGGCCGGTCGCCGCTGGTTAGTAGGGAGGCGAGCAGGCGGGCGACCGGCACTGCCCACCATCCTCGCCTCCTCCGGGGTGCCGCGATGCTCGCCACTGCGCTGAGCGCATCGATCGTCGGTGTCGACGGCGTGCCCGTGCGCGTGGAGGTGGACGTTGCCTTCGGCCTACCAGGCATGACGATCGTCGGCCTGGCCGGGAGCGCCGTCCTGGAGGCTCGCGAGCGCGTGCGAGCTGCCCTCAGGAACTCCGGGTTCGTGGTTCCCGCACGCCGTATCACGATCAACCTGGCACCGGCCGATCTGCCGAAGGAGGGGACCGGCCACGATCTCGCCATGGCAACCGGTGTCCTCGTCGCGTCGGATCAGCTCGATGCCTCGCGGCTCGAGCGGACCGCGCTGATCGGTGAGCTGGCCCTGGACGGGTCACTGCGCCCGGTACCCGGCGTGATGGCTCTCGTGTCCGCGGCACAGTCTGCCGGCGCGTGTGACGCAATCGTGCCTGCGGAGAATGCGGCGGAGGGCGCCGTGGTGCAGGGCATATGCGTGCGCGGCGCTCGCGCGCTGAGGGAGGTGACTCGCCACCTCGCCGGTTTGGAGCCCCTGGAGATTGTTGGCCCGCCGAGCCGTGGTCCCGAGTCAGCGCTCGACGATGCACCGGATCTTGCGTCCATCGTCGGCCAGGCGGTCGCGCGCCGAACCCTGGAGATCGCGGTGGCCGGACGGCACAACCTTGCCTTCACCGGACCGCCAGGCGTGGGAAAGACCCTGCTGGCCAGGAGCGCCGCCGCGCTGCTGCCGCTCATGGATGAGCAGGAGGCGGCGGAGGTCAGCCGGATCCACTCGGTGGCCGGCCTTGCGGAGCCACGGGCGTCGGTCAGCCTGCGTCGTCCATTTCGTGCGCCACACCACACCATCTCGACCCAGGCGCTCGTCGGAGGTGGCCCCCGAATTCGTCCGGGCGAGGCAAGCCTCGCGCACCGCGGTGCACTGTTCCTGGACGAAGCACTCCAGTTCAGGTCAGACGCGCTCGACGCTCTCCGTGGACCCATCGACTCTGGTGCCGTGACCATCGCTCGGGTCGACGGGGTGCTCGCCCTTCCCGCGCGATTCATGCTCCTCGCGGCGTTCAATCCCTGTCCATGCGGCTGGTTCGCGGTCGACGGACATGCCTGCACCTGCGAGGACGGCATGCGTCGCCGATATCAGGCGAGGCTCTCCGGACCCATGCGCGATCGGCTGGACATGGTCGTCTTCCTCGCGCCGATCAGCGCCTTCAGGCGCTCGGAACGAACGGAGGACTCGAATGCTGTCTTCGCGCGGGTGGCGACCGCCGCCGCCGTTCAGGTCGAGCGGCAGGGAACGGCGAACGCCGACATCCCGTCCGGGCGGCTCGACGAGAGCACTGGCTTCCCGCGGTCCGTATCTGCGCAGCTGGATACCCGTGCACGCCAGCTGGGACTCTCGATGCGCCGTCTGCATCGAGCGGCGCGCGTCGCACGGACGATCGCTGACCTGTCGGGATCCAGCCTGGTCCGCCCCGAGCACCTCGATGAGGCGCTGCTTCATCGGCCAAAGGAGATGCGCGCATGATCGGAGTCGGGATCGCGGGACCAACCGGCGGACGGCCGGATCCCGGAGCGGCAAGCCGCGCCACGGAACGTGAATGCTGGATCGCGCTCTCCCTCGTGCCGGGAGTCGGTCCGGCCGGCTTTGCCCGACTCCTGGCGCGCTACGGGTCCGCTGCCGCCGCCTGGCGCGCCGGTCCCGCCGCCCTCGAAGAGCTCACGACACGCAGGGGTGAAGCTCGGCCAGGTCGCAGTGATATACCCCGCCCGGATCCGCGCGAGGTGGCACGAGCGCTCCAGCATGCGACCGAGCGTGCCGGTGGCCGGATCGTCACCGGCCTCGACGAGGCATACCCACCGGCACTCCGGACACTGGATCCGCGGCCGCCCACGCTGTTTGTGATCGGTCCGCAGAGCGTCTTTCTCGAGCGCGCCGTTGCGATCGTCGGGACGCGCCGCGCCTCGGGCTACGGGATCTCAGTGGCGACCGAGATCGGCGACGACCTGGCTCGCGCCGGAGTGGTGGTCGTTTCCGGGCTCGCGCTCGGGATCGACGGTGCGGCTCACCAGGCGGCAGTTGCGGCGGGCAGGCCGAGCATCGCCGTACTTCCCTCGCCGATCGACCGCATCTATCCGCCCCGACATCGGCCGCTTGCCCGCGATCTGCTGCGTGCCGGTGGCGCGATCGTGAGCGAGGTCGCCATCGGCGCAGCGATCGGTCGGCCTGATTTCGCGCGCCGGAACAGGATCATCGCGGGCCTCGCGGAGGCGGTCGTCGTCATCGAGGCGCCCGACCGATCCGGTGCACTCCTCACGGCCTCGGCGGCGAGTGCCATCGGCCGCGAGCTGTATGCCGTGCCCGGTCCCATCGATGCCATGGCGTCACGCGGATGCAATCGCCTGATCGCGGATCACCAGGCGACGCTCGTCACCTCGAGCGCCTCGCTCCTGCGCCAGGTCGGCCTCGCGCGGGGGGAGCGGCCGCCGACGGTCAACGCGCTCTCCGAGGTGGAGGGGCAGATCCTCAGACACCTCTTCGAGCGCAGCGGATCCATCGAGGAACTGGTCGATCGCACACGCCAGCCGCCCGCCTCGGTGGCAA
>JALZJE010000298.1 GCA_030859955.1 Chloroflexota bacterium
GCGGCCGCTGCCGGCCTCGGCCTGCGGCTCCACGCCGAGCAACTGACCCGCACGGGTGCCGCCGAGCTGGGCGTCGGCCTGGGGGCCGCATCCGTCGATCACCTCGAGCAGCTGGACGCCGCGGGGATCTCAGCACTGGCGGGCTCCACCACGGTGGCCACGCTCCTTCCCGCGCCGGCCATTGTCCTGCGCGACCGGCTGCCCCCGGCACGCGCGCTGCTCGACGCAGGCGCGATGATCGCCCTCGCCAGCGACGCCAATGCGGGCACGTTCGGCGGGTTCGGGTCGATGCCGCTCGTGATCGGACTGGGCGCCACCCTGCTCGGGCTGACCGTCACCGAGTCGCTGACCGCAGCCACGGCTGGCGGTGCGGCCGCACTTCGACGCCCTGACATCGGCGCGGTTGGAGTGGGCATGGCGGCCGACCTGGTGGCCTGGGACGCCGAACATGAAGGTGCCTTTGCTCTTCGCCTCGGATCAGTCGCGCCGTCGCGCATCTGGATCGCCGGAACGGAGATCGCCCTATGATCCGGGGCATGGACAAGTTCGACCTGGTCGTCATCGGCGCAGGCACCGCCGGGGAGGCGACAACCAACTACGCTCGCACGAAGGGTGCCTCAGTGGCGATCATCGACCGCGCGCTCTTCGGCGGATCCTGCCCGTTCTGGGCGTGCATGCCCTCCAAGGCCCTCCTCCACGCGGCCGCAGTCCACCACGCCGGCGGCGACTATCCGTGGAAGAAGGCTTCGGAATTCCGCGACTACATGATCAACCGCGAAGGAACGGATGCGCCTGACGACTCCGGGCATGTCAAATCCCTCGAGGAGGCAGGCGCGACGGTCATTCGCGGATCGGCCGCCATCTCCGGACCCGGTCGAGTCCGAGTCGGTGAGCGGGAGCTCGAGGCGGGCGCCATCGTCGTGGCAGTGGGATCCGTAAGCCGCGTGCCCGACCTTCCCGGCCTTGCAGCGGCGCATCCGTGGACCAACGTGCAGGGCACCGCGACCCGCGAGCTGCCGCGCTCGCTCGCCATCCTCGGCGGCGGTCCGACCGGCGTTGAGCTGGCACAGGTCTATGCGCGCTACGGCGTGCCGGTGACGCTGATCCATCCCCGTGACCAGGTGCACGACAAGGAGCACCCGCGTTCCACCGAGCTGCTGGGCAAGGCACTCGAGCGCGACGGCGTCACGCTGCGGCTCAACGCGCGGGCGACCGGCGTCCGCGCCGGCGAGGGGCATGACGGTGCCCACCTCATCGAGATCGGCGACGCCGATCCGGTGGAAGGGCACGTGATCCTGCTGGCCATCGGTCGTGACCTTCCGCTCGATGGGCTCGGCCTCGACACGATCGGCGTGACCCCGAAGGACGGCAAGGTTTCGCCCGACGACCGGCTGAGAATCGCCGAGAACGTGTACCTGGTGGGCGACGCCGGTGGACCGGAGATGCACACCCACCTCGCGCACTATGCCGGCGAGGCGGCCGCGCGCATCGCGCTCGGCGATGAAGACTATCGGCCCGTATTCGACGCCATCCCGCGCGTGACCTATACCGATCCCGAGACCGCTTCCGTCGGACTGCTGGTCGAGCAGGCGAAGGAGCGCGGGATCGACGCGGTCGAATACACCGCCGATATCGGATCATCAGCCAAGGGCTACACCGCCGAGGTCGATGGTCACTGCACGATCGTGGTCGACCGCGCCGAGAGGATTCTCGTCGGCGCCTTTATGGCAGGGCCTGCCGTCAGCGAGGCCATTCACGAATGCGTGCTCGCCATCCGCGCCCGCGTTCCACTCGCCACGCTGGCCGACACCATCCACGCCTTCCCGACCGTCGCTCGTGTCCTCGGCACCGCCTTCATCGAGGCCGATCGGGATCTCTCGCCATAGCGCGCCGCGTCCGATTTGCGCCCCAGCGCCAGTAACTACGACCCAGATGCCGATTCCGGTCGATGCCAGGCCCATTCGGCCCAGAATTTGCGTCGGCGTGCAAAGCTAGACCGAAAACGGGCTGAACCTCGCAGTTAGTTGCGCTGGAGCGCAAGCGGCTCATGCCTGCGAAGAGCGAGCCGCTCGCGCTCGATGGCGTAGGATCAGCGTCGTGACCACCTTCATTGACGAGACGACGGGCGTGCTTGAGCGCACACCCGCGGTGCTCCGCGCTCTCCTGACCGGACTTCCAGCCTCCTGGACCGATACAGCCGACGTGCCGGCCGAGGGCTGGCGGCCGCGCGACGTGATCGGCCACCTCATCACGGGCGAGCTGACGGACTGGATCGAGCGCACGCAGCGCGTCCTCGAGCATGGCACCGAGCGGCCCTTCGACAAGTTCGATCGATTCGCCCAGGCTGGTCGCGACGCCGAGGCCACGCTCGATGAGCTCGTGGAACGCTTTGCCACCCTCCGCGCGGAGAACCTCGCACGACTCGAGGAGCTCGTGACGGAGGAGGACCTGGATCGGCGCGGGATGCATCCGTCGCTCGGCGAGGTGACGCTGCGGGAGCTGCTCACCACCTGGGCGGTGCACGATCTCGACCACGTCTCGCAGATCTTCGCCGCCATGGCGGGCTCACGCGATGCCGAGGTCGGCCCGTGGAAGGCCTACCTCGGCATCCTCCTCCGTCGAGACGACCCGGCGGCCGTCGCGGGCTGATCGGCCCGACCGAGCCACCAGGTTATCGCGTCAGCGGCGACCGGCCAGGAGCGCAAACCCGGAGCCGAGGACGGCCCCGTACATGAGGTGCCCGACCAGGCTCATCACGTTCATCTGGCTCAGCGCCGCGCCGACCTGCGGACCCATGCCCATCATCGTGGGCATGATCAGCAGGGGTCCGAGGATCCACCAGATGACTCCATAGGCCAGGCCGATGCCGAGCCCTGGGAGCAGCGTGTATGCCGGCGCGAGCCGCAGCACGTGGACTGCTCCACCGTAGATCGCGCCGATGACGGCGCTGATCGCCATGTGGACCCCGAAGCCGGCCACGGCGTTCTCGCTGCCGACGAGCGTCCCGATCATCGGCAGCATATTCATCATGGCCATCAGGGCACCGAACACGAGCCCCCCGGCCACTCCTGCCGCAATGCCTATGCCGATATCCATCGTGAGCGGCCGGGTCTCGGTTGAACCTCGATGAACGGTGTCCGTCATGAGCTGTCTCCTGTATCGAGAGCGGTGAGCATCAAGATTCGGCCCTCGCCGCTGCCGCGTCTGTGAGCCCCATTACGTGGCGTTCGTGCATCATGGCCCCATGTTGAGACGCTTCTTCGAGCGACAGTCGGGCCCGCGCATGGAGCCCCCGACGGGACCGCCGCTCACCGAGGACGAGTTGAAGGTCGGTCTGTTGCGGGAGGTGGACCTGTTCGCCGGCATGACGCCCGCGCAACTGACGGAGATCAGCCAGACGCTACCGATGCAGACCTGTCTGGTCGGCGGCCTGGTCACCTCGCCGGACGACCATGACGAACGGCTGTATATCGTGAAGCGCGGGCGCGTGCGTCTCTATCGGCTCACCCCCGACGGCAAGCAACTGACGCTCGAGATTCTGAACAAGGGTCGCATCGTGGGGCGCATGTCTTGGCTCGGCCAGGAGCTTGCCGACGTGTATGCGGAGGCCATCGAGGAGGCGCTGATCTGCAGCTTCACCCCCAAGGAGCTGCAGCGCCTGATCGATCGCTTCCCGAGCGTGGGAGTGAACATCATCCGTTACCTGTCGGACCGACTGGCCAGCTCGGAGCGTGAGCGTGAGGTCATGGCCTTCCGGTCGGTGGAACAGCGTCTCGCGTCGAGACTGCTCGAGCTGATCGATCGCTTCGGTCAGCCCACCACGAGCGGCATGGGCATCGACGCGCGACTCACCCAGCAGGAGCTGGCGGACATGATCGGGACGTCGCGCGAGACGCTGGCCACCACCGTGTCATCACTGCGTGAGCGCGGGATCATGGAGATGCAGAACCAGCAGGTGGTCATCCTGGACCTCGACGCACTACGCGGACTGGCCGACGGCTGAGCGGCGCGCGTGTCGCCTCGCTTACAGCGTCGGGGAGGGTCCGACATCACGCTACCGGCCATGGCATTGTCCACCGAGACGACGGTTCGCTGGCGTCTCCCTGATCTCCCCACGGTGACCCTCAGCGCAGGCCAGGCGGCCGATCGCGCCACGATGCTGGCTGCCGACCGAATCGCCACCGATCGCATCGGCCTGAGCCTGCTCCTGATGATGGAGAATGCGGGCCACAGCCTGGCCGATCTCACACGACTGACGCTGGGCGGCTCCGTCTCCGGCCGCAGCATCGTCGTGCTGGCGGGGACCGGGAACAATGCGGGCGGCGGCATGGTCGCGGCGCGACGCCTGGCGGGCTGGGGAGCCTGGGTGCGGATCGCCTTCGCGCAGCCGATCCGGCGCCTTCGGCCGGCGCCCCGCGCCCAGCTGGAACCGCTCCTGGCGGCGCGCGTCCAGGCGGCCGTCGTGGGGCACGACCTCTCTCAGGGGGAAGTGATGAGCGAGGTCAGGAGAGCCGATGCCGTCATCGACGCCCTGATCGGGTACAGCCTGGCAGGGGCTCCCGACTCCACGTACCGGCCACTCATCGAGCTGGCGGCCGCTGGCTCCGGCGCCGTCATCAGCCTCGACCTACCGACCGGCGTGGACGCGAGCACAGGCGAGCGCCCCGGGGCGGCCGTCGCCGCCGACGCGACCTTGGCGCTCGGGCTACCGAAGCGCGGAATGATGATCGGCGAGGGGGCGCGGCTGTCCGGAGCCGGCTACCTCGCCGATATCGGTCTTCCGTCGTCGATCTTCGCCGAGCTCAGGATCGACGTGGACGGGCTGTTCGCGGCCGGACCACTACTCCGACTTGGCTGACCGCGGCTCGGGGTCGAGGCCGCGGCGCCTCGCCTTCGCGCTGGCTCGGATGAGCCGGCCGTCGCATCGTGGTGATGCTCGTCGCCTGGTCGGTCCAGCCCGGGACCTGGATGACGGAATCCGGCCGGTGAGCATCATCACCGACCGCCGCGTCCCGGGTTCGGGTTGATCCGGTCATGAGCGCATCCATTGATGACGTTCGCGTCAGCATCCTTGCACCGCGGGAGCTGGTCTTCGAGATGGCCGCCGCGGTTGGCGGGGCGCTCCCGGACGGCCCGCCGCATGCCAGCGAGCTGGTCAGCCGAGATGGAAACGTGCTCGTGGTGCGATACAGCGCGCCGGCTCCGTTTCGCTTCTTCGGGTTCCTCGAGGAGGTGACGCTGACGCCATCCACCCGGATCGACTATCGCGTTCTGGAGGGCCCGCTCGACCGCGTGGAGGAGTGGCTCGACTTCGAATTTGCGGATGGCCTGACGACGGTGACCTACGGAGGGATCGTCGAGCATCGCCTGCCATTCGTCGCCCGGTATATCGCCGTCCCGGCCTACCGGGCCTACATGAAGCGAACGCTTGCCGCCCTGAAGAAGGCCTCGGAGCTTCGCGCCGCTCGCTCGCGGCGCTATCCGAAGCCTGCAGATTCGAGCTGAGTCTCGACGAGGATCAGCTCGAATCTGCGTGTTGGTGCGAATCCGCCTGCGAATGCTCCCCGTGGACGTGAGGAGCCCGTGACTCCGATACCTGTCGGGCCACCGCCCCGAACGCGGCCTGCATCACCTCCGGCAGTGCGGGGTGGATGTAGATCGACTGGGCAATGACGTCGATGGGAAGCCTGAAGCGCATCACATTGACCGCCTCCTGCACCAGGACCGAGGCTTCATGGCCGATAACGTGACATCCCAGGATCTCGCCGGACGCGGGATCAGCAAGGACCTTGACGAAGCCATCGTGATCCTCGATCGATTGGCCATACGCGGTCTCGTCGTAAGGTTGGCTCGCCACCGCGTAGGCGATCCCCTTCTCCTCCGCCGCCTGCTCGGTGATGCCGACGCTCCCGATCTGCGGCGAGCCGAAGATGGCCGCCGGCATCGCGTGATACTCGACCGCGGCGAGCTGCTCGGGGTTGAGAATGTTGTTGGCGACGTGGGCCGCCTCCAGGTTCGCGTTGTGCTTGAGCTGCCAGCGACCCACGATGTCGCCAAGCGCCCAGACACCATCCACGTTGGTCCGCATGAACTCGTCGGTGCGCACGAAGCCGCGCTCGTCGGTCTCCACACCGGTGGCCGCGACATCCAGCCGATCCGCGTTCGAGGTGCGCCCGACAGCAACCAGCAGCGCGTCGCATTCCACCGGCTCGGAATCCGGCGCGGCGGGATCGCCGGACGGTCCCACCTGGAGCGTCAGGCCGCCCCCGTGCCGGGACACGCTGCGGACCTCCGACGAGAGCCGCACGGCGAACCGACGTGCGTATGCCTCGGTCATGCGACGAGAGATGTCGCGGTCCTCGTCACGCACCATCGCCGGCCCGCGCGTGACGATCGTGATCTGGCTTCCGAGGCTCCCGAAGACATGACCAAGCTCCGCGCCGATGAATCCGCCGCCCAGGATCGCCAGCCGTGGTGGCAGCTCGGCCAAGCGCATGACCGTGTCCGTCGTCTCGTATGTCCCAGCCGTGAGACCCGAAATCTCCGGCACCCATGGCCGGGTGCCCGCTGCGATCACGATGGTGTCGGCGGCGAGCTGACGGCCGTCCACCTCGACTTGCTTGTGGCCGGTGAAGCGCGCCGCACCTTCGAAGACCGTGATGTTCTCGGCGCGCCGATTGCCCTCGAGAATGTTCGCGGCATCGTGATCGATCTCGGCGAACGTGCGTTCGACGATGGCAGGCCAGTCGATACGCTGGATCGTCGCGTGAATGCCGAATCGTTCGGCATCGGCAATGGTGCGAGCGACGTCGGCCACGTGGACGAGCATCTTCGACGGGATGCACCCACGGTTCAGGCAGGTCCCGCCGAACGGCCCTTCCTCGATGACAGCCACGCGCCACTCTCGCTGAGCGGCGGCGGCCGAGACCTCGAGGCCGGACCCGGCTCCGATCACGATGAGATCGAACTGCTCCATCAATTGCCTTCCTGCCACGCTTTCGCCAGAGGCGTAGTTTGATGACCTGCGCAACCTCACGATCCGTGTCCCGGCCCGACGCCGATGTGAGGCCGCTTACGGCACAGCTGAACGGGATGCGTCATCCTTCGATGCCATGAAGCGGCAGGTGTATCGATCGACGGCCGGCGTCCTGGTGGCGACGATGTTGCTGGCTGCCTGCAGCGATGGACGGCGTGGCGATGGCGAGCCGTCCGTGGGAGCAGACGCGGCTCCAATCTCTTCCGCGTCCGCAGAGGGGTTGAGCGATGAGCTGAGCGTGAGCAGCGACGGTTGGTCGACCGACTTCACCCGGCACGAGGTCCCGCTGGATGAGTTCCTGAGCGGTGGCCCGGGGAAGGGTGGAATCCCGGCCATCGACAAGCCGGAGTTTGCCGAGATCGCCTCGATCGACTGGCTCGATGACCAGGAGCCGGTGATCATGCTCGGAATCGACGACGAGTGGCGAGCGTATCCGATCCAGATCCTCATCTGGCACGAGATCGTCAACGACACCATCGCGGGCATGCCGGTGACCGTGACGTTCTGTCCCCTGTGCCACACCGCGGTCGTCTTCGACCGCAGCGTCGATGGGCAGGTGCTCGACTTCGGTGTCAGTGGCAACCTGCGCCATTCGGACCTGGTCATGTACGACCGCCAGACCGAGTCGTGGTGGCAGCAGGCCACCGGGCGCGGCATCGTGGGCGAGTTCAGCGGTACGGCGCTCGAGCTCCTCGCCTCCCAGCTCGTCAGCTGGGCGCAGTTCAAGGAGCTGCATCCCGACGGCCTGGTCCTGACACGCAACACCGGCCACAGCCGCGACTACGGGGCGAACCCCTACGCGGGCTACGACCGGGCGGACAGCGATCCATTCCTCCTGGAGGACAGGACATTGATCGACGGGCGGCTGAATCCGAAGGTCCGCATCGTCGGCATCGTGGTCGACGGGGAGGAGGTGGCGTATCCGCTCCCCGACCTCGCCGAAGCCACGGTGGTCAACGATGACGTCGGTGATGAGCCGATCGGGCTGTTCTGGAGTCCGGGCACGGCTTCCGGTCTCGGCGACGCCACCGTCGCCGGCGGAGAGCTCGTGGGCTCGGCCGTCGTCTACTCGCGCACGGCGCCCGACGGCACCACGCTCCAGTTCGAGCAAGCCGGCGAGGGTCGCATGACCGATACCCAGACGGGCTCGACGTGGGACGTTGGCGGGACCGCCGTCGATGGTCCGCTGAGTGGCACCCGACTCGAGTCGGTGCCGAATGATCAGCCGTTCTGGTTCGCCTGGGCGATCTTCCGCCCCGACACCGTCATCTGGCAGCCATGACCGTCATCGCCCCGTCATAACCGCGCGGATAATCCAGTGATGCGCCTCACCGCACTCATGGCGTTCGTCGTGCTCGTGACCGCCTGCACCACGGCCGTCCCCGCTCCCTCGCCGACGCAGGGGCCAACCGCCGCCGCTGACAACGAGGTACCCGCGCAGCCGGTCTGGCCTCCGGTGCCCGACACGCCCACCGGAGACCTGGGCGAGGACGCGAGCGGCGCGCTCGACCGGCTGATCCCGAGCATCACGGCCGGTTCTCTCGACGCCGATGCACTGGGCGTCATCGCCGATTCTGGCGATGCGCGCCTGGCGTGGCTCATCTCCGACATGCTCAGGCTTGTCCGCAGCGCCAGCGCGGAACAGTCGCTGGCGGACGCGTTTGCGGAGCTCACCGGCACCGAGCGGGCCAGGAACGATCGGTTCGGATCTGTCCCGTGGCTCTCCGTGACGAACCTGCTCATCGGTTGGGACCTTCCGGCACCACCCGATTACCGCGAGCGCAAGGCAGACCTCTTCCTCGCGGTGGAACCCGGGTGGGAGCCGTTCTTCGCCGATGAGACGTCTGCCATCGATTGGCGATGGGTCTCCTGGGGCGGTGTTCTCATCGATGATCGGCCGAGTGGCGATCCGGATCCGTGCCCACGCGGCTGCATTCCCGCACTCGACGACCCGACCCTGACCGCGGCCGCCGACGGGCAGTGGTACGCGGACGATCGCACCGTCTTCGGCGTGGTCGTGAACGGCGAGGCGGTCGCCTTCCCCAAGCACATCATGGAAGTCCACGAGATGGTGAACCTCACGATCGGCGGGCGCCGAGTCGGCATGCCCTATTGCACGCTGTGCGCGTCGGTCCAGGCGTTCCTCACCGATGCCGTGCCGCAGGGCGTCGAGACCCCCGTGCTGCGCACGTCAGGCCTCTTGTCACGATCGAACAAGGTCATGTACGACCTCCTGACCGACTCGGTCTTCAACACCTTCACCGGTCGGGCAATCTCGGGCCCCTTGCACGACCGCGGCATCGTCCTCGAGCCGACGACGGTGGTTGTCACGACCTGGGGCGAGTGGAAGCAGATGCACTCCGCTACCCGCATCGTGGCCGAGGACGGCGGCATCGGTCGGCGCTATTCGGACGATCCGCTGGGCGGGCGCGACGACGACGGTCCCATCTTCCCGATCGGGCAGGTCGACCCGCGGCTGCCGGCCCAGGCCCGCGTCTTTGGTGTGATCGATCCCGATGCGGGTCCCGTCGCGTTTGGGGTTGAGCAGGCCGAGGCGGAGCTGATGGCGGGAGGCGAGGTCCGGCTGGAGTCGGTCGAGATCATCGCGGATGCGGGTGGCCTCCGTGCGCGAGTCATCGGCGGTGACGAGCTGCCGGCGCAGGAGGCGTTCTGGTTCGCCTGGAGCCAGTTCCACCCGGCCACCGCCGTCTGGTCAGGCACGTTCACCGGGGATGCTGCCGCTACGCCGCCACCGGACGAGCGCGAGGCCTACCTCACGACCATGTGTGCGGCATTGGCGGAGCTCACTGACCTTGAGCCACGACTGAACGCGCTCCGAGGCGGCGAAGCCGCCACGGAAGAAGATCTGGCCGCTGCCCGCGCGTCGTTGAGCGAGGCGCGGCGCCTCGTCAGCGCGACGGGGGCCTGGCCTCCGGGCGCGGCGTTCCGCACCGCGATGCTCGATTCGCTCGGCCAGATCGCCTCTGGCCTCGGGGCCGCCGCCACCTCGATCGATGACGGCCAGTTACGCGAGGCCCTGGCTGAGCTGCCGTACATCACAACCGATCGGGTCGAGCTCGAGCTCCAGCAGGTCACGGAATCCGGGTTCCGCTGCTGAACGTCGCACAATGCGCCGATGACGCCCGACGTCCTGCTGCTTGCGGCCCTCTTCTTCGCGGCCTCCCTCCTCTATTCCAGCGTCGGCCACGCGGGGGCATCGGCGTACCTGGCGGCAATGGCGCTGGTTGGCGTGGCAGTGACCACCATGCGTCCGACCGCCCTGGTCCTGAACCTGTTCGTGGCCAGCATCGTGGTCATTCGGTTCTCCCGCGCTGGCCACCTTCCATGGCGCAGCCTCCTGCCGCTTGCCGCCGGTTCCATCCCGATGGCCTATCTCGGCGGCAGCATCCAGCTCCCCGGAGGGGTCTATCGGCCGCTGGTGGCCATCGCGCTCGCGGCAGGGGCTTGGCGCCTGGCCACCGCCACGACGGCCCCCGATCCTGAAGACCCTTCCGGCGTGCCGCTGCTGGCCGGCCTGGTGACAGGGGCGGTCATCGGACTCCTGGCGGGCCTGACGGGGACCGGCGGCGGCATCTTTCTCACTCCGCTGCTGGTGCTGGCGGCATGGACCGGAACGCGCGAGGCGGCGGGCCTGTCGGGCGCGTTCATCCTTGTCAACTCGATCGCGGGACTGGCGGGCCTGCTGACCGTCGGCGCCACCCTTCCACCGGCTATCCCGCTCTGGATTGCAGCCGTGGTGACCGGCGGGCTCATCGGCTCATGGCTGGGTGCGGCGCGCTTCAGCATCTTGAATCTCCGGCGTGTGCTGGCCTTCATCCTGCTGATGGCGGCCGCAAAGCTGGTGTTTCTGCCCTGACAGACGTGAGCGGATGGATGCACGCTAGCGCGTCCTGCCTTTCCGTGCCGGCGAAGCTGAGACGAGGAAGACGATGGGACGCGACGAGCAACAGACTCAGGCGGACGCCCTTCCGACGAAGGAACGCGTGGCCACCCTGGCCGGCGCCACCGCTGACGCCATCGGACACAAGGTCAAGGGGGAGCACGAGACCGAAGACGGCGCACGACAGACGACCGACGCAGCCGAGGTTGCACGCATCATCGAGCAGTGGCCGGACGCTCCGAAGCACGGTGCGCGCGGCCTGATCGAGCATTACGGCCTCCCGAACGAGGCGACCCCGACGAAGCTGTTCTGGTACCGCAACGGACCCTGGAAGCGGACCGAGCTGACGAGCGATGTCGTCCTCCACGACTTCCCTTCACCGCACAGCGACTTTCTCACCCAGTTCATCGACTACCGCGTGCCGGTCGAGATGCTCTCGGCGCTGGGCGAGTACGACGGCAGCTGCCTGGTCGACCGCACGGCCGGTGAGGCGGCTGCGCGCTGCGACTCAGAGGCGGCCAATCTCCTGACGCTGAACCTGATGCACGAGATCATCACCGGCAAGCGCACCGTCGCCGATGCCCGTGAAACCTACGCGGAGAGCCTCGTCGGGTACACCATGGGTCGAGACGCTCCGTACTGCGAGCGATTCCTCTTCGACGTGCCGCAGGACGGAACCGCGGACACCGACACGCCCAACGCGGGCGCCGCGATGCTCGGCCAGACCGCGGGAAAGCTGAAGGACGTCATCACCGGACATCCCGAGGAGGCCACGGACCGACGAACCTAAGGTCGCGCGCCGGAATTGCCTTGGCGGTTGCGTGCCTCTGAGCGATCGCGCGGTGCGTCAGATGCGCCACGGACACCGCGCGTATATGCGTCTATGCCGCGGCGCAAAGCATGAAGTCCATTGCGGCGGGCGTAGGATGTCCCCGATGACCACCGTCCGACAGCGATCGGTCCACGGCAGCGACCTCGTGCGCCTGGTCGGCGCCAATACCGAGGTGCCGCTCGTGAGCGGCGAGGTGCGGCGCTACATCAACCTGGACTACGCGGCCTCCGCTCCCGCGCTCCAGGGCGTCCACGACGCCGTGGAGGAGCTGCTGGGCTGGTACTCGAGCGTCCACCGCGGTGCCGGCTTCAAATCCCGTGCCTCGACCGCAGCTTACGAGGGAGCCCGCGAGTCCATCCGGCGCTTCGTCAACGGCCGCGATGACGATGCGGTGATCATCACCCGCAACACGACCGACTCGATCAACCTGCTGGCGGGAACCCTGCCCGCAGGCACGCACGTCGTGTGCTTCGCGGGAGAGCACCACGCCAACCTGCTACCGTGGAAGCGCGTCGGCATTCGCTGCCTCCCCGTGCCGGAGACGCCGGAGGTTCTGCTCGCCACGCTGGAAATTACCCTGCGCGACCTGCCGCGCTGCGGGGATCCGCACCTGGTGGCCGTGACCGGCGCCAGCAATGTCACCGGCGAGATCTGGCCGATCGCGGAGATCGCCCGCGTCGCCCATTCCCACGGCGCGCGTCTGCTCGTCGACGCCGCGCAGCTCGCTCCCCACGCCCCGATCGACATGGATCGCGACGGCATCGATTACCTCGCCCTTTCCGGCCACAAGCTCTACGCGCCATACGGGGCCGGTGCGCTCATCGGTCAACGGGACTGGCTGAGCGCTGGGGACCCGTTCCTGCGCGGCGGCGGGGCCGTGAAGCTCGTCACCGTCGAGGAGACGCTGTGGGCGGACCTTCCCGACCGCCAGGAGGCAGGCTCACCGAACGTCGTCGGGGCGGTGGCCATGGGGGTCGCGTGTGACACGCTCTCATCGGTCGGCATGGGACGTATCGCCGCGGAGGAGCGGGCGCTCCTCGACTATGCCCGCGAGCGGCTGTCCGGCATCGCGGCATTCGAGCACTACCGCGTCTGGCCGCTCGAGCATCCACGCGTCGGCCTGCTCACGTTCAACCTGCGCGGCGTTCCCTACGACCTGCTCGCGGCCGTACTCTCTGCCGAGCATGGGATCGGTATCCGGCATGGCTGCTTCTGCGCCCACCCGCTCATGATGCGGCTACTGAGGGTGGACGATGCGGAAGCGCATCGGCTGCTGGATGTGGCTCGGGCGGGTCATCACGAACGACTGCCCGGGGCGGCCCGCATGAGCCTGGGACTGGCCTCCACGACGGCCGATATCGACGCGCTCGTCGATGCATTGACCACGATCGCGGCCGATGGGCCGCGGTGGAGGTACTCCGTCGCCCGCGAGACCGACGAATACGAGCCCGACCCCGACCCGCGGCCGCTTCCCTCACTCGGGATGCGCCTGATCGAGCTTCCGCACGGCCACGGCGAGTCCGCCTGAGCACATGCAAAGGCGGCCCGAGGATCGTATTGGACGTGAGATGAGGATCGAAGCGGCACTCGCGCGCATCCCGACGCGGCTCGCCTTCTGGGCGCTGGCCGCCGTTGCGCTCTTCCTCAGCCACGACACCATCTTTCTCGCCCAGGTCGGCCCGGGAGAGTCGCTGACCCGAGTACTGCGCGAGGCGGGGCACGACTACTGGGGATTGGCCAGCCTGGCGCTGGCGCTGCTGGCCATGGCGTCTGCCTTCGCCGTGCTGGTCCGCCTTCGCCGGTTGCGCCGACGTGCCGCCTCGCTTGGCGCCGCCGCAGCGACTGGCGAACGAATTCGGCTGCTGCCGACATGGCTGCGACTGTTCACGCTCGTGGCGATCGGCTTCGTGGTCCAGGAGAACGTCGAGCACTACCTCAGCCACCAACATGCCAGCGGACTCGGCATTTTGCTGGGTCCGGAGTACCCGGTCGCTCTTCCCGTCATCGCTGTCATCAGCGGGCTGGCCGCCCTCCTGGCGACGGCGACCGGTGCGGTCGAGCGACAGCTGCTCGCAGGTATCGCGGCCGCATTGGGCAGAGCCTTCGGGCGCGCCCCGCGGAATCTCCCGCGACTACCGCTCCGGCCCTCGGTCCCCCGCATGGCACCACTCGCACGATCCGCGGCCGGACGTGCCCCTCCTCCAACGTTCGCACTTCAGCCCTGATCACGAACGCTACGTGCGCCGAGGCGCGCGCCATCACGAGGAGAAATCGAAATGTTCCAGTACCTTGGGCGGGCTGCCGTCCTGGGAGCCGCGCTGACCATGATGCTCAGTGTCGGCACCACATCCGCCCATGGGGGCCGCGAGGTCGGTGAGTACAGCTTCACTGTCGGCTTCCTCGACGAGCCCGTGTACAGCGGCCAGGAGAGCGGACTCGACCTGCGCATCCTGCGCGGTGACGAACCGGTCGAGGGCCTCGAGGAGACGCTCGAGGCAGAGGTCATCTTCAACGACCAGAGGCACGATCTTCCGCTCTCACCGGCCTTCGGAGATCCTGGTGCCTACCACTCGGTCTTCTTCCCGACGGCGGCCGGCCAGTACACCTTCCGGATCTTCGGGACCATCGAGGGAACGGAGATCGACGAGTCGTTCACATCGGGGATCGACGACTTCAACGAGGTCCAGGACGTGACCGGCGGACAGTTCCCGGTGGTGCTGCCCGCGGCGGGCGATACGGCTCGCGACGCCATGGCGGGCGCCGAGGCCGCCGGTACCGCCACGCTCGCGC